>JAZKFE010000180.1:0-5084 GCA_040386595.1 Planctomycetota bacterium
GCTTTTTTCATGCACCTGCAATCCGTTAGGGTCAGCAAATTTCAAAATTGGCCGGTTAGTTGCCCTTCGAAGTACGCGTTGATAGATGGCCAATTTTGAAATTTGAACGCCCGACCCCAGAACCTATTCGCCGACTCGCATGGGTAGCCCAGATTCTCGAATCTGGGTGAGCGGAGCGAACAAGAGGTTGCGGCTCCTTCGACTCAGGGGCCTTCTTCGTTCAAAGGCGAGCCCACGCCGTCGCCCTGAGAATTTCATGCCCGAAATAGAATCAAGACGCCAATAGATGCCTGTCCTTTAACTTTCAATAGTGAATAAGTATCCCTGACACTGGCGGGAAGTTCTACGCCGAGTTCTTGTTGAAAATCAGCGATTATGTTCTTGGTAGCTCCTGGAGCCCACGACAGATAGTGTTCCCTTTCTTCTTGATCCATCTGTTTTGACAGAATCTCACGGATACGTTTCCAATCGCGAACAATCTGAGACGTTGCTGTCATCACATTCACCCATTTAACTATTTATGGTTATTAAAAGACTTCGCCGGGTGGTACCGGTTCTTGAACCGGTGTGAGCGAAGCGACGCCAATAGATGCCTGTCCTTTAACTTTCTTTAACTTTCGAGCGGCGTGGCTGCAATTCAGTTCCGATTGGAGCATTTTCAGTCCCGATAGGGACGACAGAACCTAGCCGTGGGCGTAAGCCCACGGACCGATTCTCGTGACGAACCGAGCCCCGGAGGGGCGACACTCCCTATTTTTTGTGATTACGGAAGTGTCGCCCATTCAGGGCTTTAGATCAATTCGAGATACGTCCGTGGGCTTGCGCCCACGGCTAGGTTCTGTCGTCCCTTCGGGACTTTATCGCAGGCGAGCCCACGGAAACGCCCTGAGAATTCCAGGCCCAAAATAGAATCAAGCCCCCAAGAGACATATCCCTTGGGGGCTTGATTTGTGTTTCTCCCATCAACCTACAGCGGTGAGGCTTAGACTTCCTGTAGCCGTTCCGTCGCGTCGCCGAATTTATCGACGTGGACGTTCATCTTGTCCATCATCGACATATACAGACGGCACATCTGGCGGTTGGATTTTTCCTTGTAGTCCAGGACCCGGCCGGTCTCGATCTTACCGCCGCCGCCACCGACCATGACCACCGGCAACTGCGTGGCATCGTGGCCGCCGCTCATCATGCTGGAGCACATCATCAGCATGGAGTTGTCCAATGCCGTTCGCTCCCCTTCTTGAATTCCGTCGAGCTTCCGGGCGATGTAGCCGAGTTGCTCGAAGAAGAATTGATTGACCTTCAACCAATCTGCCGAGTCCGAGTGGGACAACAAGTGGTGGATCATGTAGTCCACGCCCAGGTGCGGGAAGCGGAGCGACGAATGGTCGTTGTTCAGCTTTAGCGTGGTAATACGTGTCGTGTCAGTCTGGAAGCCGAGGACCAGAATATCGCACATCAACCGCATGTGATCGGCAATGTTCTGCGGAATGCCTTCGGCCGGACGCGGCATGTTGGGTTTTTCCAGCGTCGGGCGCCAGCCTTGTAGCTCGCCCTGCTTGCCGGCATTGGCGATCCGCTGTTCGACGTCTCGCACCGAGTCGAGGTATTCGTCCAGCTTGCGTTGATCGGTCGTGCTGATCTGGCGGCGAATGTCGCTGGCATCGGCCAGCACGGCATCCAGAACGCTCTTGTCGCCACGTTGGACTTCGTCCTTGAACAGGCGATCGAAGGCCAGTGCGGGGTAGAGTTCCAACGGGGTGGGAGTCGTCGGCGAGGACCACGAAATATGCGAGCTGTAAAGCATCGAATAGTTCTTGTGAACTGACGGATTCGATTTCTCGCAACCCAACACCAAGCTCGGAACCTTGGTCGATCGGCCGTACGTCTGGGCCAGGTACTGGTCGACGCTGGTGCCCGAACGGATTTCGCCGCCCGAAGCCAGCGGGGCCCCGGATAGAATGTTGCCGGTTTGCGAACTGTGGATATTCCCCTTCAAGGCTTGCTCGTTGTAGAGGCCTTTGATGAAGAGCATCTTGTCGCGGAAGTCGTTGAGCGGTGCCAGCACCTTGCCCAACTCCATGTTCTGGCCTTCGCCCTTGGCCCACCATTCGCGGCTATGGAATCCATTTCCCGCGAACAACACAGCGAGACGCACAGGGGCTTCGCTGGCCTTCTTGTTGGTGCCGCTGGCGTCGTCTCCCCAGACATTCAGGGATTCCAACCACGGCAAAGCCATCGTGACACCCAAGCCACGCAACATCGTGCGACGTGAAAAATTATGAGTATCCATGGAGTGCTCCATTCTTCTGCTTCGAGCTGCGTCGGCCTTGGTAATCACTGGCAGGACCAGTGCTTCGCAATCACACTTCGTTCACGTTGGTTGCCGTCAAATATTATTTCGACATTATGTCATAGACACTTTGAATGAGCCCGGCGTTCGTCCGAGATTCCAGACGAAATCCAGGAACCGATGTCGTCGGGCTCACCGCCATGTACGGACTGGTCGTCGCGAGAATTACTCGTCCTCAGCCCGTTCACGACCGCGAATTTCGCGGAATTGACGGCTTTGGATAATCGTTTCCAGGGCCGAGACGACCTTGTAGTCGTTCGTCTGCAGAACGGTTTGAATCTCGGTCAGCAGTGGTTCATCTGATAATTGTACCGCACGCCCCAACGAGTAGCCGAGCAATTTCTTGCAGAACTGCCTGACGAAGGCGTCGCGGCGGGCAGTCAGCAGATAGGTTCGCAGGCCGTCGAGACCGGTAATCTGCGAGCCATCCAGGACCGTGGCGCTCGTGTCGATGACTCGATTGGCCAGATCCTTTTCGCGGTGCCGTCCGATTGCGTCGAAGTTCTCCAAGGAGAAACCGAAGGGATCGATGCGGCGATGGCAGACCGAACATTTTGGGTCGCTGACGTGCTTTTCCACCAATTGCCGTACGGTCAATTCATCCGCAGCCGTTTCATCGTCCGGCAGCGGCGGGATGCCCTTCGGAGGTCGTGGCAGGCGTTCGCCCAGCAACACTTCACTGACCCAGTTCCCACGCAGGATGGGGCTGGTTCGCGAGGCTCCCGATTGTTTCGAGAGGGTCGTGGCTTGCGCCAGAATGCCACCGCGGGCAAACTTCTTCACCCCGTCGACACGTCGCCATTCCGGACCTGTGACGCCGGGAATGTCGTAGTGCTTGGCGAGTTCTTCATTCAGGAACGTGTGATCTGAATCGAGAATCTCCAGGACCGAACCGTTGTTCTGGAAGAGATCGGTAAAGAACCGAATCGATTCCTCGTACATGGCACCGCGAAGAGTGACGAACGTCGGGAAGTGCCGGTCGCTCTTTTCGTCGAGGTGATCAAAGTCGTGAATGTGCAGCCATTGGCACGCAAATTCGGTCGCCAACCGACGCGTCTTGGCGTCGCTGAGCATCCGGCGGGACTGGGCGAGTAGATTCTTCGGGTCGCGGAGTTGTCCGGCGGCGGCCGCTTTCAGCAGCTCGTCATCCGGCCCCGAAGCCCACAAGAAGTAGCTCAAACGGCTGGCCAATTCGAAGTCCGAGACGGGGCCCTGCTCGGTCCCCTTCAGCGGTTTTTCGATGCGGTACAAGAACGTGGGAGCGACCAGCATTCGTGCCAGCAACAGGCGGAATGCTTCTTCGTGGGGCATCTCTTCTTTTCGCAACACGGCATACAGGCTGCGGAGTTCTTGAGTTTCCGCGGCGACCAACGGCCGTCGGTAGACTCGAGAGGCGAACGCAATCAAGGCATCGAGTTGTTTCGGTTCGTCGTCCACCAGTCGTTGGCGGAATGCCGCCGCACGGTCGTTGATGGGTTTTCGCAGCGGCTCAAACACCTTGGGATCGGCATCCTGAGTCGCGTATTCCATCAACTGGGCAAAGGCATCGACCAAAGTGATCGCGTCGCGACTGATGTAGTGCAGTTCGTCCCACATGCGGTCCAGTTGAGCCTTCTGGGCGTCGTTCAACATCAACCGGCAGAGATACTCGTCTTCACGATAGAACTGGGTCAGCGTGACGACTTCGTCAACCGGCACGATCTTGGTGTAGCAGAGGGCGACGGGGAAGAGATCGCGGAACTTCCGGAAATCCTCTTCCACGCGTTTGCGGGTCGCACTGTTCTCGTTGGCGATGATGGGAGCGGAATAAGCTGTCCGGCGGTTGTCGTCACTCCACGTCCCATTGGCCATGGTGGTTTTGGCTTCGCTGGTCAGCAGTCCGGTGGCGTGGTCTGGTTTACCCGCGACCACAACCATTTGCACGCTTCCCTCGGCACCCGATTTCGGGTCGAGGATGGCGGTCGTGACCAATTCGCTGCCCGCGACCAGATCGGCCGGCAGAGTGAAGGTGATCACCACCGGAGCTTTGACACACAAACTGGCCGCATCGACGACGCTGCCGTCGGGATGCTTGCCGAACAACGCCGGATCGAGACCAAAAGCGGAACTCGCCGGTGTGGTCGGGCTGGCTGGAGACTTGTTGGCATCCGCGGCGGGAGTGGCATTTCGCAACGCGACAAACAACGGCCCGCTGAACGATGTCAGTTGTCGATACAGAATGGCATCGGGGCTATCTTTGGCCGTGGGGGGCGCGGATGTCAGGAGTTTTTGGATATCGTCGGCGACCTTACCCTTGTCGTCGACATCCGGCGTCGCCAGCCACTTCACCAGCAGTGAATCGGACGGAATCACCGGGCCGGTTTCACTGCCACCGCTCTTTTCTAATTCGGTGTAGAAGTGCCAGATGCCGTTGTTTCCAAACCGGTCAGCATGCGGGTTGGCCGCGAGGATATCGCTGGAGACATCCTTCGCCAAATTCCACACCTTGCTGCCCTCACCGGCGCTGGTGAGCTGCAAATCGACAGCCGTCAGATCGCAGCTGTGATTGCCGTCGCGCGGTCCAATCAGCAGCGAAACCAGATCACCACTCTTAATAAACACGTTTTCCAGCGGACCAAATTTGATCGGCTGAGCACCATGAGCGATGCCAGTCGCCAGTCGTTGACGAGTCGCTCCGCGGCGCAGTTCCAGCGTCCACGTGACGCCGTTACCACATTCCGGATGGGCGTGCGTG
>JAZKFE010000180.1:5094-11291 GCA_040386595.1 Planctomycetota bacterium
AACCCCTTCGATTTTCATCTTGGAGGTGATGGGGCTCTTCCAGCCGATGGCGGCTCGCAGTGTCGGCGAAGGATGCACGGCCACGCTGTGCGGCTGCATATTGCCGGGGACGCGGACCGCTTGATCGGACGAGTTCGCCAGCAGCAACGGCGTATCATGCGAGCCCCAGCCTTTGACGAAGTCGTAGCTGGCGGCGTTATCAATCTTCGTCGTGAAATGACCTTTCAAGTCCACGACATCGCTGGAACCGATGCCCAAATAGTCGAGCCACGCTCGCAGGCCGACGGTCTCGACTCCGTACTTCTTCGCCAGTTCGGCAGAGTTATCTTTCCCCTCGGAGGTCGCAGCTTCGGCCGCTGCACCCAGGTATTGCGAGGTATTGGCGAACATCCGCGTTCGCAGAGCGATCAGATCATTGGTGACTTGGCGCACGTCACGCAGCAAAATATCGGGCCGACCGGGGCTGACCAGACGCGGTTGTTGCCAGATGGCGAAGTCATGATCATGACCATCACCCACATCCGAGGTCACCAGTGACAGCGTCAGGTCGTTGCCTTCGGTCGAAGCTGGCAGCTTGAAGCGGATCTCCTGCTGAGCGGTAATCGGGCTGACAGGTTCTTGCCAGGACTTGGGGCCACCGACTTTACCGATATGCCCGACAGGGCCAAATTTCCAGAGGCCTCGTTGCCAGGCAGCGATCTCGGCCGTCAGCAGCGGGGCATCATCCGGCTTGGCGGCACGCCACCGGGCACGCAGTCCATCGAGCAGCAATGACGGCTCTTTGGCTGTTAAGCTGGTCCAGAGAATTCCCAGGTATTTCGCGTTCAATCCGCGTTCTTGAGCGACAATGGCGAGAGTCTTCTTACCATTGGCGAGCGTTTCGCGTTCGGCGATTGTCGCGGCGATGTATTTTTCGACCGGCAGCCGGCCCCCTTCATTGGTGTCGAAGATGACGCCTTGCAGGTTGACTTTGTCGGCACCTTGAGAGGCGGAATATTCGCGGTAGAAGTTGCGGATTTGAGCGAGGATTTCCTCGGTTTCATCACGTGGCGTAATCGAGGGAGAGAACCGGAAACCATCCGGTAGCAGGATCGCGTGCTTGGCGACTTCTTTGGCGGCGTCGAGGTATTTGGTCACGAGTGCGGGGGACATCACCAGGGCGTTGCCCGTATTCGTGAAGCCTTCGCCGGCAGCACCATCCACCGGGAATTCGCGAGCCGGATCGAGCGTGGCGACGCCCGTCAAATCTCGCAAAGTGTAGGTGTATTCGACATTACTCAGACGGCGGAGAACGACGCGGCCGGGGTCACCGGCGTGGGCGGCCGCTTCCAGGGTCAGGTAGCTGCGGACCCATTTTTGCAGGGTGGCACGTTCCGCATCCGTAAGTTGCTTGGAATCCTTGGGCGGCATTTGGCCGCTTTCCAGCATCTCACCGACCTTCTGCCAAGCCTGCGGGTGCTTGCGGACCTCGGCCCAGTTGGTGAAGGTCGCCAGATCGAGGTCGGCCTCGACCCGGTCGCCCGAATGGCATTCATGACAGTAGCGCTGCACAAGAGGACGAATGTCGGGCTCGTAAGCTTTTTCGAGCGATTGAACATTCGGTCCGTCGGCCCCGGATAGCAGTCCTGACGACAGCAGCAGGGTGAGAGAGATCAAACCCACGGTGACAGTCGTCAGTAGTCGCAGCGCTCTCAACTTCATACGGGCACTCCCATGCGTCCCTTGTGATACTCGATATGCTGACGGAGTTCATCGCTCGCCAACGACACATCTTGATTGTGCAAGGCGTCGATAATCCGCTGATGGCTTTCAATACCGGGCAGCCAGTCGGCTTTTTTCAAGCTCTCGCGAAACCGTTGAAAGAAGATTTGCAGCAGGTCGTTAAACGCCACCAAAGGGGCGAGACCGCTGGCGTCCAGCAACGCACGGTGAAACCCGATATCCAGGTCAATCCATTTCTGGACGTCACGCGTGTTGCGGAACTCGTTGACATGCTTGCACAGCGATTGATAGACCGTCGGGTCCTCTGCCATGCGTTTCGCGGTGTAGGGTAAGGCCCCGATTTCCACGACGATGCGGGTGTCGAGAAGTTCTCGAGGGGAACCGTTCTGCAATGCGGGATGGAAACCCAGATGCTCTGTCACGCGTTCCAGGCAGACCGTTCCGACGGTCAGTCCAACGCCGGTTTTTGACTCGACGATTCCAAACAGTTCCAGGGCCTTGGTCGCTTCACGCAGGCTGAGGCGACTGACTCCAAACTGCTCTGCCAGCTCTGTCTCATTCGGTAATCGATCGCCCGGTTTCAGACACCCGGCGGTGATGTACTTTTTGAGACGTTCGACAACGACATCACGGATCTTTACGCGTTGGATGGTGGTCAAGACAGTACCTTTCCCAAGTTGGCGACAGACAAACGTCACCGAGCGGCTAGAACATACATTATCAGACAATCAGAATGAGTCAAGCCGCTGATCGATTTGAATCTGACGTAGCTCGGCCAAAAAAGCGACCACGAATTGCGTGAACGCACCATTACCCCAGCCTGGACAGATTGCAGCACGACTGACGGTGATTGATCATTGCACGGCACGATACACAGGGAAACACTGTTGGAACAGATGTTCCGCTGCCCGGCGCGCCGAAGTGTACGAAGAGAGTATTTGATCACTGCCTCATCCGATTGAATGAACGGCTCAGTATAGCGACCTGAACACGGCAATGCTCGCGTGAAGAGCGGTGTTTTACGGGAAGATACCGAGGGTTCTTCCAATTCTGAGGGTTTTAAATCGCTCGGAAAATACAGGGCAAGCTCTCCAGATTGCCATTGTCATGCGGGTGTTTCGTGTATTTGTTAACACTGCCGTAATCGGTTCGAAGCCGTTTTTTTATTCTCGGAAATAAACCGATTTCAGCTTAAATCGGACCGTTATCTCCAGTTTTGCAGGCACGAGAAACTAAAGGACAGGCATCTCTTGATTCTATTCAGGCAGATTACGTCGTTACGTCTTCATTCTCGCGGGTTCCGGAGGACGCAACTTCTCGCTGTCGCTTGTGTGATTGGGTGGAATGGGGTGATTGTAGTGATGAAAACTTGGCGACTTCATAAAGACTCTCGGTGCCGTAACGCCGATAATAGGTATAATCGGACTTAACGCTCCTGACTGGCATGGTTGGCTGTTCAAGCCGCAGCGTGCATCTGGAGAGTCTCGGTTAAGTGGAGTGTTGCTATGGCACGGGTTGCTTTGCGTACGAAACGGACCGTCATTCAGGCGTGGCTGTATTCGGGAATTGTCTGTTCGTGTGCCATCCTGCCGGTCTGGTCTCAGGACGGCGATATTCCGGATCCCACGATCGATGACTTCACTCCGTTGCCTGCCGCCATTGCCTCAGAAGACGACGTTCCGGCGCCTTTTGCCGATGTCGAAACCAATGAAAGCGAACTCGACGCCAACTTGGCGGCTTCCAATATGACGCCCCAGCAATCGGGATTTCTGAAGCAGTCCCCGATTCAGCGGCAGCGAGCCTTCATGGACGCGGCGAGCCATGCGGAAGATGCCCTTAAATTGGGCCGGGATTCGTTTGAACGGGGCTTGATGTCCCTGGAAGACTATGCCGACCAAACGCAGGCGGTGTTAGAGACTCGTCTGTCGATTGCCGGACTGCAGAATGATCGGGGAGCTCGATTGTCGGCTCTGGTGTCTCATGCCGACCTGATGCGTTCGGCAGCCCGGCAGCTGCGTGAGTTCGATCAGCCGGCCACGACTGGCTGGGAAGCAGACACCGCCTATGCTGAGTTGCTGAGTGCCAATGCCGACCTGCGGCTGGCTTCAGCACGCGGCGATCGCGACTCCTATGACACCGCGGTGGCTCGAAGTCAGAAGTTCGCAGAAGCGCAATACGATTTGCGCGTGGCCGATTTTGATCAGGGATTAGCATCGCTACCCAGCCTGGCGCGGGCGGGATCGTATCTTACAACGGATGTGGGGCTGCCTGCGACCAAACGCGGTAGTGAGCCCCCTGAACCGACTAAGTTTTCCCAGTACTTGTCGAAGCTCGAGGACATCGTCGAGCAGACCAAGACGTTTGCGGATCTGGAGGCAGGTGTCGGGCGAGAAGATCGCTTGCATCAGGCTCAGTTTGAATTAGCGAAAGCGACCGGGCAGCTGGCCTTGCAGCACAAAGACAAGTTGGGGGCTGCCAGTGCCTTCGACCAGGCAATTGACGCCTCCAAAGCCTGGTACGATTCGCAAATCAAGTTTTATGAGACGGGAACGGCCAGCTTACGGGATGTGACTCAAGCGTGGTGGAGCCGCGTGGAGCTCAGCGATCTGTCCGAGCGGGCAGGTTTAAAGGCCGATCAGGAAACGCTGGCTGAAACGGATTCACAGTTTGTGGGTTTGAACAAACTGATCGCGGCGAAGGAAGACCGTGAGGGGCGAATTGCTGCCGATGTGGCTTATGTGAAGTCGTTGGACAGTCTGCAAGGACTGTGGGCAAGGCAGCGGGCCGAGTTCGCCGTGGCGGCCAAAAAACCGACCGTTCAGAAGAAAGTGGTTGGCCGATCGTCGCGAGTGCTGGAGATCAACGGCGATCAGAAGGCTAAGTCGGGATCCTCGACAATCCCTGGCACGACCCCGGTCATCATCGACAAGACGTCGCAGACGACAATTGAAATCGTTCGTCCGCAACGCCGGCCAAGGCGGTGATTCAGGCCTGTAATCTCCCGTCACACCGCGGCTGGGCTGTCACAGCGAAGAATTCGGATTGCGTGCCACTGTTTCGCAACTGTACTCAGTTGTTAAGCAGTGCATTCCAAGCCGTCCGGGCACTGCTTAACAACTGAGTACAGTTGCAAAGCAGTGGCACGACAATACCTTGGGGAGTGGATCCCACAATCTAAGCTGTGACACCGCAGCTGGGCTGTCACTGGCGAGGAATGCGGGCGTTAAAACGCCATCAATCCTTTTTCTCGGCCGGCTTGTCCTTATCTTTGGCCTCGGTGTCCTTCTTGGCGCTGTCAGGTTTCGCGTCGTCTTCAGCCGCCGCCTTGTCGGTTTTCGACTTGGTCGCGCCCTTCTTCCCCTTCAGCACGCCGAAGGGATCGGAATCACCACCTGCGGCACCTTCAGCGGCGTCGGTCTTGGCTTTCGAGGTTTTTGACTTGCTGGATTTGCTCTTTTTCCGCTCTTCCAGAGACGCGAAGTACTCGTCGGCATTGATGGGCTCGAGCGGCGTGACGCTGACGGAGATCGCATTGATCAGATTTTTCGACTTGATCAAGATCCCTTCCACCTCGACCCCGTCCCCGACCTTGATCAGCGCCGGATCAGAAATTTTCACGGCCACCGTGACTCCCGATTCAAACAGCACCTTCTTCGGTTGCGGCCCGCATTGGACCATGAGTCCCTCGGCGTCCTTGGCCAGAACCTTGCCGCACATTTCAAACACCATCGGTACTTTTTTGGGATCAGGGATCAGATGCGGGGCCGGCGCTGCTCCGATAAATACCGTGAAATCCTTGGCGGAATACTGATTATTGGCTCCGGCCAGAGCGGAAGTCAGGATGGTTACGTTCGGCCTTAAAAAGGTTTCATCCCCTTGGACCGTCACGGCCAGCTGAGTCGTGGGTTTGAGGGGAACGTCGAATTCCGTGTCATCGGCGGAACTCTTGAACTTCATTTTGTAGTTTCGGCCGGTCTTGTCCTTCTCGATACTGACGACCGTTCCCGGAATGAATTCCGCTGCCTTTTTGCCTTGAGCCTGCACGGGCGAACTGAGCACTGGAACGAATGCCAGCGACAGCAGAGCGGCGAGAATACGCGTCGAGCGAACCATCGAATTGCATCTCCTGCCACCAGCGGCGGCGTCGACAAAATCGGGATGAAGTGGTACTCCGCGGGAAAAATCGCGGGAGAACGGACAGCGTTGGAAGCTGGCGATGATCACGTCGGAACGCAATCTCCGACAGGCTCGAACTCAATTTAAAATACCGTCAACCAAGGTGACATCCAAGTGATGTCGGCATTTCCACCCCATTTTTAGTGGATGGCGGGTGCAGCGGGGGCGAGCGTTAACTGGTAGTCCAGGTGTGACAATTCAAGAGACTGTGTCGAAGGACAATGTCTCCCCTCGCCCCAGTATTTCTGGGGAGAGCGACTGTGATTGAAGTCAAGGATTTTTGTCGGTTTTTTTGAGAT
>JAZKFE010000181.1:0-1969 GCA_040386595.1 Planctomycetota bacterium
TGCGAGTTTGTCAGCAACTGCTGCAAGTTCTGGTGGAATTGCTGGGGAAAGAATCTGGGAAGTATGATCTGCACATTCTCCAACTCTTACGAAAACACTTGCCTTTTACTGAATTCGAAAAACTCGCCCAGCAGCTGATCAACTCCCATGAATCCTGGGTCGCAATGCTTCCGATCTTTGTTTTCCTGCATCGACACAGACAAGACTGGCTAGAACCATTTCTCAGCAAACGTAAGTTCAAGATGAAAGGGGGGCAGTCCGTTGAGTTGGTCAGTCTATTGCAAGCGAATGGCTATCACCGCTACACCGCAAGTCAGCAGACGGTCCTCGCGAGCACACTCAACGGCATCATCACGTTGCCGGCTGGCAAACGTTTGCCCAACGATGTCTGGACAATGCTGAGGGCGATGGACATTCTCGCGGTGCTGCCGGCAGTAGACCCGACGCGCCTGATTGAGCTCACAAATGATGTCCGCCCCGTCATTGCGGATGCGGCAATCCGCGCGCTGGGGCAACTCGATGGCGGACAAGGTGTGTCCACCTTGATCACGGCCCTTGGCGATGCACGCGCTCGCCTAGCCATCTATGCATTGCGACAGGCAATGGCCGAGATGCCGGCCACACGAGTATTAACAGAACTACGGGGAACACCTCTCGACAAAGTGACGGTCGCCAAGGAAACGATCAGGCTGATCGGTGAGTACGGCGGTGCAGCCGGAGGCGACTGGCTCTTCGAGATGGCGAAGCGAGAATTGCATCGGGATGTTCGCATCGCGGTCTTACGGGGTCTGTGGAACCATCTGGAATGCCCAGAGTCATGGGCGATTCTGGCGGAGGCGGCACAGAGTACCGATGGGCAGCTTCTGAATGGCGTGGTCCGCATCCCCGCAGATCGGCTGACCAATAATTCCCGGCGGCAGTTGATTGATCTGCTGACAGGTCTGGCGAGTCATCCGGATGCAATCATTCGGCTATCCGTGCTACGACGGTTCATCGAAATGCCCTTCCCAGACAAGGACGGCAGGCTGATTCAAGTCGCCTTGAAGTTACTTACGGCGGCGTCACCCGACGAGCGTGAATTGGCGACACAGACCATTACGGCCAATTCGACTGCAGTTGATGCGGCCCAAATTGCCGACGCGATCGGAAAGTCGCGAGATCAACGTCGCCCCCTCAATGACTTCGTCCGCATCTTCACATCCGAGGCATTGGTAGATGCACCCCGGCGTCGCAGATTGGCCCCGTTGGCGCGGCAGGTGATCGCCGAACTGCGCACCGATCCAATCACCGCGGGACTACGACTGACACTTGCAGCAGCAATCCTGGGTGCCGACGCCTTCGACCAGGAATTGCAGCAGCTGGTTGTCGAGACATTTCCGATAGCGGCCGTCATACAAGACGCGTCTGCTGCGATCGAACAAATGGGTAACACGATAAATCGGAACGACCTGCGTCAGCTGGAAGATCGACTGGTATCGTCTGCTGATCCACACCTACGATTGCTCGCTTTCATTGCGTTGCGAGTTCAGGCCGGTGATCATCAACGGTGGGATGACGCCCGTCGAGACAGGCTGATTGCATTTCGGAACGATTCATCAGCTGTTGTCGCGATCCCTGCCCACTATTGTTTCGACGCGGACTAATCCGGCAGTGAATTACGTTCGTCATTCGTTCAACGATACCTATCGAGTCACGTGCCCCAAACACGTGCCCGAGTCCAAATCTTTTGCCTTAACACCACTTTAGATCAACCGCTCGAGAGCGCATACCTGGACTCGCAACCGTGCGACACGGGGCAATCGTTCGAGGAATTTTTTTTCGCAGTCTTTTACGGCCTATCGGTGTGTCGGACCGAAGCGAATAGATGGGCCGGCCCCCTTTTGTTCTCCTCATCTTCCTTTGACCAATTGGAGAATTTATTGTCGCCACGATGGGTCTAAAACCCTCGCCTTCAGGCGAAACCTTTAGG
>JAZKFE010000182.1:0-3992 GCA_040386595.1 Planctomycetota bacterium
GATTCTGTCTTGCTGGAATGGGCTGATCGTATTATGAACGACAGCGTAATTTTGAAGCTGTTGAGATGTTTTTTAGAGGAACGCTCCCTCCTCACTTAAGTTTAGAGATGGTTCCGTGCTATGAAACGTGTCTTGATCATTGGCGGTGGCTTTGTCGGATTGAATGCCGCGAAAGGCCTGGGAGGCGTGCCGGATTTGGAGGTGACTGTGGTCGATCGGACCAACCACCATTTGTTCCAGCCGCTGTTGTATCAAGTGGCCATGGCGGGGCTGAGTCCGGCAGATATTGCCGCTCCGATTCGCAGCCTGCTCTCGGGGTATCGCAACATTCGCGTCTTACAGGGCGAAGTTCTATCGCTGGATCTGAATCGCCATGTAGCGGTGGCCGATTTTGGTGAGTTGCCCTTTGACTATCTGATTTCTGCTTGCGGAGCCCGCCACAGTTACTTCGGTCATGATGAATGGGAAGAGTTTGCTCCGGGACTGAAGAACCTCGAACAGGCCACCGAAATCCGCCGTCGCGTGCTGTTGGCGTATGAAGAAGCCGAACGCAGTAACAACCCCCATGATCGCAAACGGCTCTTAACGTTTGTGGTCGTGGGGGGCGGCCCGACGGGGGTGGAGCTCGCCGGGGCGATTGGTGAAATGAGCCGTTTCACGCTGGCTCGTGACTTCCGCAACATTGATGCGAAGCTGGCTCGAGTCATCATGTTGGAAGCTGGACCCCGAATCTTGCCCATGTTCAGCGAGCAAATGGCGGCCCGGGCGACTCGGGATCTGGAGCATCTGGGAGTCCAGGTCTGGACGGGTAGCGCGGTCACGAAGATTGATGCCGACGGAGTCGATATCGGTACCGAACGGATTCAGGCGGCGACCGTGTTGTGGGCGGCGGGGGTGAAAGCGTCACCCTTGGGGCAAGCGGCCGGGCTGGCGGTTGATCGGCAGGGGCGGGTGTTGGTGGAGCCCGATCTCAGCGTGAAGGGGCACCCGAACGTATTCATTGCGGGGGATCAATCGTGCTACACGCATCAGACTGGTAAGCCCCTGCCGGGGACAGCCCCCGTGGCCATGCAGCAGGGACAATATCTGGCTCAATCCATTCGTCTCGATTTGGCGGGAAAGCCTCGCAAACCGTTTCGCTTTCATGACAAAGGCCAGATGGCGACGATCGGCCGCAGCCGGGCGATTGTCGAGATGGGCCGCTGGAAAATCACCGGTTTCACTGCCTGGATGATGTGGCTCGTGGTGCATATTTACTTTTTGACCGGCTTCAAAAATCGGCTGCTGGTCGTGTTGCAGTGGGCTTGGTCGTACCTCTCATTTCATCGTGGAGCTCGGCTGATCGTGACCAAAAACTGGCGGTTTGGGCACGTTGAAGAGACGAAGCCCGCAGTTACAGAGCCGCCCAAGGTTTGAACTGCTCCGAAGGTCGCAACTCCGTGTGGCGCCGACGCGTAAGTCGTGGTTGAGATGAACGAACGCTTCGCCACAATTATTTGCGGGAAGTAAGGTTCCGGGATAGCCGTTGTTGTTCGTAATGAATAGACTGAAATTGCGAACTGTTTATGCGTTGGCGTTTGCCGACCCCTGCCTGAGTTCGAATGTCCCGCCACATTGGTGTTTGCCTTGAATGGGAAGAGGCTGAGCATGCCGAGCATTGCGCCGCGATGGAATCGTGTAGTTGGATTGATCGCAATCGGCATCGGGATGAATTGGGGCGGCCTGTTGCTCAAGGCTGCGGAAGATGCGCCTGGCAAGTCCGCCGCCGCGACCGAAGCCATGCCGCTGGATAAGTCGGTCGAGCAGCTCGCGGAAACGGCTCGGAAATCGGTGGTTGTGATTTCTGTTTCCGGCCGTGATGGTAAAGAGCAGGGGATTGGTTCGGGCTTTATCATTTCTTCCGATGGCTTGATTGCCACCAATGCTCACGTCATTGGGGAAGGTCGTCCGATCTCGGTACAGCTGCACGACGGCAAGCAAGTTCCGGTCGTCAGCATTCACGCGACCCAACGCGCTGCCGATCTGGCGATTATCAAAGTGGATCTGAAAGATTTGCCGGTGCTGGAGCTCGGCGATGCGACCACCTTGAAACAGGGGCAAGGGGTGGTGGCGATTGGGAATCCTCATGGACTGAAGCATAGTGTGGTCAGCGGTGTGGTCTCCGGGACGCGCGAGATCGAAGGCCGCAACATGATTCAGTTGGCGATGCCGATCGAACCCGGTAACAGCGGCGGTCCGTTGCTGGATCTGCAAGGCCGTGTGCGCGGCATCATCACGATGAAATCACTCGTGACTAATAACCTTGGCTTCGCGGTGATGGTGAATGCATTGAAGCCGCTGCTGGAAAAACCGAACCCGGTCAACATGGATCGCTGGTTGACAATTGGGGCCTTAGACACCAAAGAATGGACGCCCTTGTTCGGTGCCCGCTGGCGGCAACGGTCGGGGCGAATCATGGTGGACGGCTTAGGACGCGGTTTCGGTGGGCGGTCGTTGTGCCTGTCGGAATTGCCCGTGCCCGAGGTCCCTTACGAAATTCAAGCCCAGGTGAAGTTGGGGGATGAATCAGGTGCCGCGGGGATTGTGTTCCATTCTGACGGCGGAGATCTGCACTACGGATACTATCCCAGCGGCGGAAAACTGCGATTTTGTCGCTTTGATGGCCCCGATGTTTTCTCCTGGAATGTGATGCAGGAAAAGCCCAGCTCCGCCTACCATAAGGGCGAGTGGAATTTGTTGAAGGTCCGCGTCGAGAAGGATCGGATGGTCTGCTATGTGAATGATGAGCAGGTCTTCGAGTCGACCGATGCCAAGTTGGTGGGCGGTAAGTTTGGCTTGGCGAAGTTCCGCGAAACCACGGCGGAATTCAAGGGATTCCAAGTTGGGAAAGAGCTCCCCAGAAGCACGCCTGATCCGGTGGAAGCCGATATCATCCGGAAGCTCGTCGCGGATATCGCGCCGACCGGAGTTCTGTCGCATCAGGTCGTGCAGGAATTGGTGCCTCGCGGAACGACTGCGGTGAACGTGCTGCGTCAGCAGGCGCGGCGACTCGAACAGCAGGCGCAACAGCTGAAGCGGCTGGCCAATATCGTTCACGAGCAACGGGGCCGTGCGGAACTGGTTCAGTTGATGCAGCAAAAGGAAGATGAGATCGATCTCTTCCGGGCGGTCTTGCTGGTGGCTTGGATGGACAATGACGAGCTCGATATGAGTTCGTCGCAGCAGCACTTGGACCGCGTGGCCCGGCAGCTGCAGGCTGTCATTCCGAAGGACGCGACTCCCGACATGAAACGGGACGCCTTAAACAAATTTTTGTTCGAGGACAGCGGCTTCCACGGCAGTCGGGGTGACTATTATAACAAATCCAATAGCTACATTAATGAAGTCCTCGACGATCGCGAGGGGCTGCCTATCACTCTCGCCGTTCTGTATCTGGAGTTAGCGCGACGGATTGATCTGAACGTCGTGGGGATTGGGCTGCCGAGCCATTTTGTGGTCGAGCAGCAGCCGTCAACACAGCCTCGACAATTTATCGATGTGTTTGAGGGGGGAAAGAATCTGACCCGGGTTGAGGCTGAAGAGTTGGTGAAGAAAAACACCGATCGCACCTTGCTGGAGACCGAGCTGGAACCGGTCACGAAGAAGAAGATTGTGGCTCGAATTGTGCAGAACTTGCTGGGTTTGGCCCGTGATGCCGAAGATGCCCTGGCGATGTTGCGGTACATCGAGACGCTGGTGGAACTTGATCCGACCTCGGCCTCGCAACGCTGGCTGCGAGCGGTCTTTCGCTTTGAACTGGGGATGCTCGACGATGCCTTGGTTGACATCAACTGGTTACAGCAGACGTCTCCGGAAGGGATCGATCTCAGCCGAGTGAAAGAGCTGCAACAGCTAATCGAACGCCGCCAGCATGAAGGCATTCAGCCATAGTCTTCGTCATAGTCGTTGTTCGCTCCGCGAACATAACGTGATTTAGTCTCGAGGCTGGATTC
>JAZKFE010000183.1:0-11503 GCA_040386595.1 Planctomycetota bacterium
CGAGTACGTTCGCAAAGCAGTGGCACGAGGCCTGTACCAGAATTACGCAAGGTTACAAGGTTATTTAGGGAGCCGGTGAGTGTGGTTTCACCAGTTGAGCCACGCTGTCCTCGATCCAGCCGCTACCCCAGATGTGTTTTCGACGCGGGCCGTCGACATAGATATGCGGAATCTCGAGTTTGTTGAGTAGCTCGTGGGCCCGCTGGTGCTGATCGCGAAAATTGTCGTAACCCAGCACGATCAATCGCGGTTCGGCTTTCAATTCTGCGGACCGCACAGCCAGTAAGCGACTGAATTGATAGTTCTCGAAATTGGTCTGGGTGCCGAAAATTGGCTCCATTCCGTAGCGATTCGGTTCAGCCATCATGAGGGGGGCGTCCCAGGCGGAGGCGCGACCAAACAGATCGGGGTGACGCAGTAGCAGGCTGCAGGCTCCCCAACCTGATTTACTGAAGCCGAGTAGCCAACGGCCGCTTGGGGCGGTGATTGCGGGTTACCTTCTTCGATCGCTGGCAGGATGACTTTTAGCAGATAGCTTTCCTGCCGGATGGCGGCGTCGGTGGGATGGTCGGCGTACCACGGAAGGTGGGAAAATGTGGGAGCCACGAAGATCACGGGATACTTCCGCTGCAGCCCCAGTCGCTGGATTTCACTCAGGCCGTTTCCATAGTGGTTTTCGTCCCCGGCTTCCACCGGGAGCACATAGATGACTGGGTATTTGCGGTGGGCTTCCAGCGGTTCTGGAAGGAGAACGCGGATTTTTGTGGCACCTTGCTGGTAGGGTGACTCAACTTGATGAGTCAACAGGCCGGTTGGATCTGGGACGGCAGCGTGAATCTGCAGAGCCGGTTCCGCACCGGTCAGGACCATCAAGCAGAGGGATGTTAGTAGCGAACACATCAGGAAGGCGATTCCGAAGCAACCGCTGGGGGTGGGGACTGTGGATAGTCCCATACGTAGTTCGAGGGCCTCGACGGCGTCTTTGGCGGCCTTCAATCCGAGGCCGGTTTTCTCGCGGTAGAGCTTGATGGCGGCGATTTTCTCGCCCCGTTCGAGATAGCCGATGATCGTCCATTCCAGGTCGGCATTGTCGGGGGAGAGGTCGAATTGCTGGTCGCGTTCCAGGGCGTCGATGGCTTCGACGGCCGTTGTCAAATCGACGCCCGTTCGTCGGCGGTAAGCGGCTACCGCGGACACACGCTGCTGCTCGCGGAGCAGTTGTTGCAAATGCTGGCGAAACACGTCTTCCGCCAAGATTCCCGTTTCGGGAGTCGGGAGCGGTGCCTGGCACAGCTGGCAACGGGAAAGTGTCGGTGGGTTGTCCTGATCGCAAAAAACGCAATTTGACATGAGAGTGGCTCGCACCTACGGCCGATCAGGCGTGGAGACCAGTGCAACCGGTGACAACGTCAGATCGGACTACGCCAGAAAGAAGATTGGAAAAGACAATGGCTCACAGGGTCGCTCCGTGGGTGCTTGCGGGATATATTCTCTATGCGGGGTAGCGAATATTTTCGATCCGGCCAGGAGTGAGATTTTCTCGCGCTGCGTTCCGCGATGCAAAATGTCTCATTCTTGACCGTATGCGGTATTAATGAGAATTCGGCCCAATTCCGTTACAGGTTTTCTCGGCTGGCGAAATTGTAATTTTCTGCAAACTCTTCCAGCTATGAACATTGCGTCGCCTATTCAAAATGTGATGTCCCCAGTATGCACGCCACTGCGTTTTTAAAGAAGCCTGATCAACGTCCACCCGGGCCAATGGTGGCGTTGTTTGGGGCAGAACGCTTTCTCAAATTACGGGCTCTCAAAGCGCTGAGCACGGTGATTTTGGGGGCGGGTGAAGAAGAACTGGGGCTGACCAAGTATCCCGGTGCGACCACCGATTTTTCGACGGTCATGGACGAATTGCGCACCTTGTCGATGTTCGGCAGTCGGCGCGTGGTTGTGATCGAAGAGGCGGACGAGTTCGTCACGAAACACCGGTCGGCATTGGAGAAATATCTCGACAAGCCGGCAAAAAAGGGCGTACTGGTTCTCGATGTCAAATCGTGGACAAGCTCGACGCGGCTGGCCAAGAAAGTCGTCGAGCTGGGGTTGGACCTCGACTGCAGCCCTTTGAAGCAGGGCGAGATGCTGAAGTGGCTGGGTGAGCATGCTCAGGCGGCGTATGGAAAGCAGCTGACTCGTGATGCGGCACAGGCGTTGATTGAGCTGCGTGGACTGGAATTAGGGCATCTCGATCAAGAATTGGCAAAATTAGCGGCCTACGCAGGCGACAAAGCGCAAATAGATCGGACGTCGGTGGAGAAGCTGGTGGGTGGCTGGAAGGCCGAAACGACTTGGTCGATGTTGGACGCCGTCCGTGACGGGCAGATCGACGAAGCCTTCCATTTGCTCGAAAAGCTGATCATGTCGGGCGAGCATCCGCTGCGTTTGCTGGGAAGTATCCAGTGGACCTACCGGCCGTTGGCCCGAGCGACCGAGGCTGCCCGGCAAGGCCAGCCATTGGGTGAAGCGCTGACGGAGGCAGGAGTTAGGCCGATGAGCCTGGGACCGGCTCAGCAGTATTTGAAACGGATTGGACGGCCGCGCGCCGAACGCATGTTTCAATGGTTGCTGGCTGCGGATCGCGACCTGAAAGGTGCCAGCCAGCTGCCAGAGCGGTTGGTAATGGAACGACTTTTATGGCAATTGTCGGGAAAATGACCCAGCGTCTTATTGCCGAACAGCCGTAGATATGTCATTGTTGATCAAGTGACTGCACCTGTACGCGCTGGATCGAGTTTGGCGGCTGTCCTCTGGACAATTGACAAGTTCAGCAGATTTGCGGAACTCTTTTGATCCTTGTTGCGTCACCATTCGTTTGGGATGTACGACGGTGTATGCGACTCGCATACTGGTTTAGCGGTCTCAGATGTCGCTGTATCGTGAGTATCGACTGCGGCGGCCGAAAACGTGAATTTTTCCCGGATGTCATTCTGCTTGGTGTCGGGCCAAACGAGCGAAATGGCTGACGTGGTAATGGTTTGGGTGGGTGCCTGTGGCAGCTTGGGCGGTGCGCATGGCGCAGCGGAATCGAGCACCTGTGAGCAGCTTTCCTAAAAGTGATTCGATCTGGGACCTCCTGGGCTGTGAGGATGAATTCCTCACGATTCCCTGGGGTGACAGTTCCCAACGTGCGTAACACAAGCACCGGATAGAACGAACGATGACGTGGCATGATTGGATGCAACGGCTGCCAGGGGTCTTTCGCGATTCTCGATCGCGGCGCCGTCGCGCCGCTGCGAAACGGGGATTCTGCCGCGTTGAAGCGTTAGAAACCCGAAACCTGCTAACCATTAATTTTCAGTTTGACTATAGCCTTGATACGAGTCACTTCTTTGACTCCTCAGGGGCTCGTGCGGCATTGGAGCAGGCTGCTCAATCGCTGGGGAGTTATCTGAGTGACTCGCTGGATGCGATCACGCCCGGTGGTGCCAATTCTTGGGTCGCTCAATTTGCGTCGCCCAGTTCGGGTTCCACGGTGAGTGTTGGTAACCTGTCGATTGCTGCGAATACGCTGCTCATCTTTGTAGGCGCTCGTGATTTCTCGGGAGGAACGGTGGCGCAAAGTGCGCCGGGGGGCTGGATTCCCGGGAACGCCGATACCCAGTGGATCAATCTGCTGGCGGGGCGAGGGCAGACCGGGGCGGTACCCGCTTCTGGCTCAATCGAGATGGCGACTGATTTCGGTCCTTGGGGCGGGGCGATGTCGTTTGATTCGGTGGGAACTGACTGGTACTTCGGCTCTACCGCGAATGGTATCGGCTCGAACCAGATGGACTTTCTGTCGGTCGCTCAGCATGAATTGGCGCATATCCTGGGGTTTGGAACCGCGGAGTCGTTCGATCGTTACGTCGCGGGGAATGTGTTTACCGGTCCCAGTGCCACGGCAGCCTATGACGGTGCCGGCAGTCCGCCGCTCTCGGGAGATCGAGCTCACTGGCAAGACGGTGTCACCGACGGGGGGCAAGCCGCCGCCATGGATCCCGCATTGGGAACTGGCACGCGGCGTTTGTTTACCGGTCTCGATTATGCGGCGCTGAATGACATTGGTTGGAACTCCAATACAGGTGGTGGAGGCCCGGGAGGGGGCGGTGGTACTGGTGGCGGGCAGGGTTCCGTGGTTATCACGGCCGGCAGCAATCTCCAGACGACCGAATCGGGCGGAGCTGTGTCCTTCACGGCGGTGCTCAATTCTCGTCCCACTTCCATGGTGACGTTGCGCCTCACCAATACCAACCTGAATGAAGCGTTCCTGTCGACGTCGACGTTGGTGTTTACGAGTCAGAATTGGAACGTGCCGCAAACGGTTGTTGTGACCGGTGTTGATGATCTGGTCATTGATGGCGACCAGACTTTCCAGATCCTGACGTCGCCGTTGATCAGCAGTGATTCGCGTTTCAACGGGGTGAATCCGATCGATCTGACGATCACCAATATCGACAACGACCATGCGGGGATTACCGTTACGCCGACGTCTGGATTGGTGACCACGGAGCAGGGGGGCACGTCGTCGTTCTATGTGTCGCTCAGCAGTAAGCCGTCTTCCAACGTGACGATTGGCGTAAGCAGCTCGAATACCAAAGAGGGGACCGTTTCCTTGTCGACTTTGGTGTTCACGCCAACGAATTGGATGAATGCCCAGATTGTGACCGTGACGGGGGTGAATGACTACGTTTCTGATTCCAACAAGATGTACACGATCATTCTCGGTACGGCAGTTAGTAGTGATCCGTCGTATGCGGGAATCAATCCGCCGGACGTCAGCGTGATCAACACGTCGATTCCCGAACTCACGCCGACGATTACGCTGTCTGGGTCGCCGGTAACCGCGCAGTCTGAAGGCAATCCCATACTCATCGATTCGGGTGCCACGGTTTATGATCTGGATTCGCCATTCTTGAATATGAATGGTGCCAAACTGGTCGTGACGCTCACTCAAAATGGGACTTCGAATGACCGGCTTGTCATTCTGAACGAGGGGAAATCGAAGGGGCAGGTTGGTGTTCCCTCCAGCGGCTCAAGCATTACTTATGCGGGCGTGACGATTGGTACGCGTTCGGGAGGCACTGGAACGACACCGTTGGTGATCACCTTCAACACCAAGGCCACCATGGCCATTGTTCAGGAAGTGGTTCGTAATCTGCAATTTCGCACGACGACCTCGAACAAATCCAATTTGGATCGTTGCGTCGCGCTGCAGTTGCGGACGTCCGATGGCCAGACCAGTAGCGTGGCGAGCAAAGTCGTGCATGTGATGACAGGGGCTTTGCCGCCGGTCATCAATGTTGGGGCCAGTTCGCTGTCCTACGCGAATAAGTCGGGCCCTCAGCTGATTAGTCCGACGGCATCTCTCGTCGATCCCGATTCTGTGTTGTTTGGCGGGGGAAAGCTCACGATCTCTTTGGGCTCTGGTGCTGCCGCGGGGGATGCCCTACGGATTCGTCGCCAAGGTCGGGGAGCCGCCCAGATTGATGCGGCCAACGATGGCACCGTTCGTTTTGGCAGCGTGATCATTGGATCGTGGTCGGGGGGCACCAATGGCAAGCCTTTGGTGATTACGCTCAAATCGACGGCATCACTCTCGGCCGTGCAGGCGTTGATTCGCAACATCACGTTTGAAACGGCTTCAAACAATACCTCACTGGCGAGCAGGGCCGTCAACTTCCAGGTGACCGATGGTCGCGGCGGGTCGAGTGCCACGGTTACGAAGAGCATCGCGGTGCAGTAAGGCCGTTTTGGGTGGAAGTGACGAAATCCGCAGCGTCCGGTTGTTGAGTCCAAGTGTCAGGGCTTAGACTCAACACTGTTGCTGTGCGACAAGGTGTTTCGCCATTCTTCTCAGCTCGTCCTCAGGGGCCGTGCCGTATGAAACTTGGATTGATCAATTCGGCTTGGGCCCAAGCCGGGCGGGAGACGGCCTGGGGCATTCAGCAGACCAAGGCCCTGGGCTTTGATTCGATCGATATCTTTGCCGATCCACTGGATATCGACATTCACGAACGGCGGTTAATCAAACGCGAGTGCGATCGGCAGGGGCTGCCGATTATTTCTCTGGCGTGCGTGGCAGTGGGGCTGATCGATTTCAATCCCAGCGTGCAGCGTTTCAATATTGATCGGGTGAAGGCCTATCTCGATTTGGCCTATGAGTACGATGCCCGCAATCTGCTGTTGGTCCTGGGGGAGTACATCTGGAATCGCGAAGTGATTTCCCCTGCAGAGCAATGGCGGACTGGTGTCGAAAACTGCCGGCGCCTGGCCGAGTATGCCGATTCGCTGGGATTGCAGATCGCGATGGAACTGGAGCCGTTTCAGCAATCGTTGCTGAATACGGTCGATAGCATGTGCCGTTTTATCGAAGATGTGAATCATCCCGCGCTACGGGCCAACATTGACATCTCGCATTTGTGCCTGATGCGGATTGCCCCGGAAGAGTTGCGCAAGCTGCGGGGGCAGGCCATTCATGTTCATATCTCGGACTGCGATGGCCAAGTCCACGGCGACCTGCCACCGGGGCGCGGTGTGGTCGATTTCATCCCCTATCTCCAGGAAATCAAAGCCCTCGGCATTGAAGGGGCGGTCTCCATTGAGTTGGAGTACTCGCCGGAACCCGACAAGATTTGCGAGTGGGTGGCGGAAGCCTATCGCGAGACCGACAAATTGCTGAGAGCGGTGGACTTGCGGGGGTGAGTGCAAGTCCTACAGACGATCGTTGATGGCACAGGCGAGCCGGGTGGCATAAGCCCCCGGATTCTTTCTCGCAATGATTTACCGCAGAATCCCGGGGCTTACGCCGCCGGGCTCGCCTAAATCAACATTCCCAACGCCTCGCCTCACCTTCCCGGCCATACAGCGATACTTGAGTTACGCGGCGTGTTGTTGCACCTGCATGCGATACAGCCGTTGGTACTGCGGACAGCTGGAAATCAGGTCCTGGTGCGTGCCAACCGCGACCAGCTGGCCTTGTTCCATGACCACGATTCGCGTCACGAGATCGAGGATGCTTTGTGACACGGAGTGGGTGATGATGAACGTCGTGCGGTCCTTCGTGAAGCTGGCCAGCGCCTTGTGAATCAGGAATTCGCTTTGGGCATCAATGGCGGATGTGGCTTCGTCGAGGATCAGAATCGTGGGGTCGCGGAGCATGGCGCGGGCGAGAGCAATTCGCTGGCGTTGGCCACCCGACAACCGGGAACCCTTCTCGCCGACCCGCGTTTCAAAGCCTTCCGGGAATTGATCCAGGAATTGGGTGACGTGAGCCTGATCGGCTGCGGCTCGGATTTCTTGCGCAGTCGCATCGGGGCGACCGTAGCGAATGTTGTTGTAGATGGTATCGTCGAACAGCAAGGTTTCTTGAGTGACGACCCCCAGTTGATTGCGGAGTTCTCGCAGCCGGACGTTGCGAATATCGACGCCGTCAATGAGCACCGATCCATGTTCGGGATCGAAGTACCGCGGCAGCAAATTCACCAGGGTTGATTTGCCTGATCCGTTCTCTCCGACAACCGCGATGACTTCGCCAGCGCGGATCTTCAAGGAGACCTTATCCAACACGCAGGGGCGTGCGGCGTCGGCTCCGGAGTAGTAAGTGAAGGTGACCTTCCGGAACTCAATTCCCTGGCTGTGCCGGGGGAGAGGTTGGGGATGAGCCGGTTCCTTAATCAGAGACTGCCGATCCATCAATTCGAAGACGCGATCTGCGGCAGCCATCGATTTGCGGACCTTGGCAAACACGCTCGACAGTTTACGGATGGGGTCGCTGATGCCGGCCATCAGCGCATACAGCATGGTCAGTTCGGCGATTCCCATCGGTCGTGAGGCCAGCTTGATACCCCAGATCGAATCGGTATTGCGCAGCACGAGATACATCCCGGGCAGCATGGCAATTACCAGGGCGAAGAGACCCATGACTTCGGTCACCGGGCCGGTCAGCGAATCGATTTTCACGATGTGCATCGACTTCTCGAAGAACGCTTTGTTCTCTTCGTGAAATCGTTGCCGATGCTGGCGGGCTCCATTGAAGGCAATGATGACCTTGATCGATTCGAGTGATTCTTCCAGCAGCTTGTAGATGCGGGACATGCTTTCTGCCGACTTGTGACTGGCACGCTTCAGCAGTTGGCCGAAGCGATGAAAGACCACACCGGCGATGGGAACAAACACTAGGGAGAGCAGCGTCAGTTGCCAGTTCACCCAGAAGGCCAGGATGATACAGGCGACGGCTTTCAGGGGCTCGCGTATTACTTTGCCACCCAGCAGGAGCAGGCCGTTCGCCAGGGTGTCGACGTCATACGTAAACCGGCTGAGCAAATCGGAAGTGCCGGCGGCGGAAACACTTTGATAATCCAGCTTAAGGGTCTGGCGGAAGAGGGCCTTGCGCAGGTCCATCGTGACCAACTGAACGACCCGCCCCACAATGAGGTCTTGCAGGTAAAAGAAGAAGTCCTTGACCAGGGTGGCTATCAGCAAGGCCGTCAGCAGCATGGCAAACGTGTTAAAACGATCGCGCGGTACGAACGGCAGCACGGACGTCTTGAGCTTGCGAAACCCCAAAAGTTGATGGGACGAATCGGTCAGTCGTGCCTGGAGTCGGGTCTTTTTCCCCAGAATGGGGAGCCCAATCTCCGCGTCATCGATATCGTTGTCGGGCTGCCCGCCGTTCTGGATGGCGCGTTCGAGATCGTCCAGTCGCTTGGAATCTTTGGTGATCTGCCGTTCGCAGCGAACGATTTCGGTGTCGACGTACTCGTGTAGCCCCTGGTTCTCCAGCAGGACTTTGACGATCGGGAAGGCGACCGAGAGATTGGCGCCCCACAGGCCGGCGACAAGCAGCGCAAAGACGACGGACCACGCCATCAAACGGCGGTACGGCCAGACATACGGTCCCAGTCGGGTCAAACTATCCATGAGCCATCCTTGGCGCTGTGTGTTCGCGAGACGTCCCGATCCTGAACGGCCGGGAGTCGAGCGGAGTTTTATCAGATGTGCGTCGAATGGGGCAATAGGAGGGGGAAATGACGAAATCCGAATGAATGACAAAATGCCGAATCGCTAACGGACAGGCATCTTGCGTGTCCTTTGGCAGCTAGCGTAATTCTAATTGCAACTCTCGGCCAATCGCCCGTGCGGCGCGCGTCAAAGACTCCAGCGTGACATTGGTGTTATCGGGATCGAGGAGTCGATCCAACTGCGAGCGGCTCGTCTGGAGTTTTTTGGCGAAGGCGATTTTGGTCAACTGCTGATTTTTCATCGCAGCGGCCAGTTGATACGCAATTACACGTTTAACGGCTTGGTTGGTACTCTCCTCGTACCGACCTTCCTCTTTGAGAAAGTCGTCAAAGCTTTGCCCAATCCGGCCTCGTTCCATTGGTGCGCTCATGTCAGTCCTTTCTGGCGGGCGACTGCAATTTGCAGCTCTTTTGTCGGAGTTTGTTGAGTTTTCTTGATGAAACCGTGCAGCAAAACCATCGTGCTGTTATGAGTACAAAACAGGACACGTGCAATTCGACCGTAGGTGAGATGGCTTCGAATTTCCCATAGGCCTTTGCGTCCCGAGAGTGAGCGGCACAATGGCATTCCTATCGGCCAGCCAAATTCCGCCGTCCGAATGTCGTCTCCGACGATTTTTCGGTCCTCGACGGAAAGTGATAACAACCAGGTTCGAACTGGCATTTCGCCCGCGGAGTTCGCGAAGAAGGCTGCGGGAAGCCGTTTCGTGGGCGCAGGTTGCTTGGCCATGATCATTGAATTGTACCGCAGATGGTACATTGTGTCAATGTTGGATGTGGTCTTACGTGCAGTCTCTTGTGTGTGTATTCGTAATTCTTCCAGATCTTCCTTCCCGATTAATAGCCAAATCGGCATGTTCCGATCTGAATGTCGAAAACGTAAGTTTCGAGGTCGGCTGGTAAGATTGAAGTCGGCCTTCGGCCTGTTATACTGTCGGGAAGCGATTTTTTGGAAAGTCGGTGACAACGCGGACTCGCATTGGGTGATTTTTCCGCAGCTCACGGAATGTCTTGACTCACACGGCATTCATTTGTCGAATGTGATGTCAGTCCAAATGCTCTGAGTTCTCGGATTTGCCGAGACGTAGTGAGACGACTCACACGCCAGAGTAATCGCCCTAATATCCTCGACGGAAACGAGTTGGGAGTTTCCGTCCGACCTGTATCGTCCTCCCGCACACGTACGGATCACACCACATGACGAGCGTAGCAGCAGAGACCGCGGGCAACGAAGCCGCAAAACCGGCAGTCGCCTCCAAAGGCCTCAAGGGAGTCGTCGCCGCCGATAGCGCCGTTTGCGACATCGATGGTCAGCTCGGTAAGCTGATTTATCGGGGTTACAATATCCACGATCTCGCGGAACGTAGCAGCTTCGAAGAAGTTGTGTTCCTGTTGCTGAACGGTGAACTTCCCAATCGCCAGCAATTGCAAGACATGAGCGCGACCTTGGCCAAGCATCGCCAGGTGACTCCCGCCGTGTTGGAATTTCTGAAGACGCTGCCCAAGGATGTCAATCCGATGGCCGCGTTGCGTACGGCCATTTCTCTGGAAGGGGCCTACGATCCGCTGAGCGAAGTCAACACGAAAGAAGCGAACTGGGAAAAAGCCCTGCGCCTCGTGGGACTGACGGCGTCGGTCGTAGCGTCGTTCCAACGTATTCGTCAAGGCTTCGAGCCAGTTGCGCCGCGAACGGATCTTTCCCACGCGGCGAATTTTCTTTACATGCTGAATGGTAAAGAGCCGACCGCTGCCGAAGCGCACGCGATGGATCTGGTCCTGATTCTGCATGCCGAACACGGTTTCAATGCCAGTACGTTCGCTGCACGCGTGATCGCCGCGACGCTGTCCGATCTGTATTCGGTGATCACCGGTGCGATTGGTGCCCTGAAGGGGCCGTTGCATGGTGGTGCCAATACCGAAGTGTTGAAGACGCTGATGGAAATCGGCGATGTCTCCAACGTGGCCGAATGGGTGGCTCAGAAGCGGGCGAAGAAAGAAGTCTTCATGGGCTTCGGTCACGCCGTCTATCAAGTCGCCGATCCGCGAGCTCGTCACTTGAAGTCCTTGTCGGAGAAGTTAGGCCAGGATTGCGGCAATACGAAGTGGTATGACCTGTCGGTGGAAGTCGAAAAGCAAGTGGGCGACTTGATCCATAAGCCGTGCAACGTCGACTTCTACTCGGCCAGTCTGCAGTACTACATGGGCATTCCCGGCGACCTGTTTACCTGCATTTTTGCAGTGAGCCGGGTGTCTGGCTGGTGTGCTCACGTGCTCGAACAATGGGTCGACAACAAGATCATTCGGCCGTCCTCGAACTACACCGGCCCGGCCGAGCGTGATTATGCTGCGATTGAATCGCGCGGTTAGAGTGGTCGCCTGACATTGGTTGTTGAATTGAAATCGACAGTCCGGAGGGCTAGTCCCTCCGGGTGACGCCGTTTAAGGATTCT
>JAZKFE010000184.1:0-4633 GCA_040386595.1 Planctomycetota bacterium
ATCACGACCAGCAACTTCGCCGAAAAGAGCGACTCCGACGGTCAGCTGATCCTGAATCCGAAACGTCTGCCGCCCGAATATCAATGGATTGCCACCACCCATGGCGAAAGCAACCAGCGGTTTGCGTATCTCGGTTTCTCGGGGATTTGGTACAGCGATCGGTACGATCAAGCCTACAACGAAGTGAAGGTATTCTCGATCACCGATCGTCCCGTCTATCGCCCTCTGCAACCGGTGAAATTCAAGTTCTGGGTGGCTCATGCACGGTACGACCAGCCCGACAAATCTGACTTCGCGGGACAGGAATATCGCATCCTGATCCACAACCCGATGGGCGAAGAAGTTTTTAACAAGACCATCAAAACGGACGAGTATGCCGGTCTGGAAGGGGAGTACGCCCTCCCCAAAGACACCAAACTCGGCACCTACAGCATTCAATTGCAAGGCACCAACTTCAACGGCAACGGCTCGTTCCGCGTCGAAGAATATAAAAAGCCCGAATTTGAAGTGACGGTCGAGGCCCCCACCGAACCGGTACAGCTGGGTGAAAAGATCACCGCGACGATTCATGCGAAGTACTACTTCGGTGCGCCGGTCGTGAATGCCAAAGTCAAATACAAAGTCATGCGGACCAAGCACACCCAACAGTGGCATCCCGCCGGCCGCTGGGATTGGTTCTACGGCCGTGGGTATTGGTGGTTTGCCTCGGACTATGCGTGGTACCCCGGTTGGAACTCATGGGGTGTGGGGCGCCCCTCTCCGTCCTGGTGGCACCGGTCGAACGATCCGCCAGAAATGGTCATGGAGCGTGAAGTCGACATCGGGGCGGACGGCACCGTGAAGGTGGAAATCGATACGGCGGTCGCCAAGGCCATGCACGGCAACGACGATCACGCGTACTCGATTCAGGCCGAGGTCGTCGATCAGTCTCGCCGGACGATCGTGGGCAATGGAAACGTGCTGGTCGCTCGCGCACCGTTCCGGGTCTTTGCTTGGGTGGATCGCGGTCACTATGTCACTGGCGACACCATTGAAGCCAGCTTTACAGCTCACACACTGGATCAAAAACCAGTGGCGGGCAAAGGGACTTTAAAACTCTTTAAGATTTCCTACAACGAGAAACGTGAGCCGGTCGAGACGATCGTCGAAGCTTGGGAATTGAATACCAACGCCGAGGGTTCCGCCACGCAGAAGATCAAGGCGGGGGCGTCGGGGCAGTATCGTTTGTCCTACAAATTGCTCGACAACAAAGACCATCTTCAAGAAGGGGGCTACGTCTTCGTGATCCGCGGTGCGGACTTCAACGGGGCCCAGTTCCGCTTCAACAACCTGGAAGTCATCACCGACAAGAAGGAATACACCGCCGGGGAGAAGATCAAATTGATGATCAACACCGACCGGTTGGACAGCACGGTAGCCTTGTTCTTACGGCCGACAAATGGAGTCTACCTACCGCCGAAGATCATTCGCTTGCTGGGCAAGAGCACCGAGACTGAGCTCGATGTGTCACAAAAGGACATGCCGAACTTCTTCATCGAAGCGTTGACGATCTCGAATGGAGTGTTGCATACCGAGGTCCGCGAAGTCATCGTGCCGCCGGAAAAACGCATTTTGAATGTCGAAGTCGAACCATCGGCTAAGGAGTATCTGCCGGGCGCTCCGGCCAAGATCAAGATTAAGCTGACCGATCTTGCCGGCAAGGCCTTTGTGGGTACGTCGGTCGTCACGATGTACGACAAGAGCGTCGAGTACATCTCTGGTGGTTCCAATGTGCAAAACATTAAGGAATTCTTCTGGAAATGGCGCCGGCATCACAATCCCCAGACGGAAAGTAGCCTCACCCACTACTTCGATAACTTGTTTCGACCGGGCGAACGAGCGATGGGTTTTCTCGGGGTGTTCGGGGCTTCGGTCGCCGAAGATCCTGATGCGCAGGTTGCTCAGAACGCGTCCCGATTCGGTGCTGTCCCTGGCGGACGTGGCGGTGCTGGCGGAAAGATGATGATGAGAGGCCGCAGCATGATGGCTGACGGTATGGCGATGCCCGAGGCAGCGCCGATGATGGCCAAGGCGGCAGGAGCCGCACCGGCTGAAGACCAAGCCGCTGGCGCAGCGGGCGGGGAGCTCGTCGCACCGACGGTCCGCACAAATTTCGCCGATAGCGCGTTCTGGGCCGGTTCACTGACCACAGATGCAGATGGCTTCGCGGAAGTCTCGCTGACCATGCCCGAGAATCTGACGGCCTGGAAGATCAAGACCTGGAGCTTGGGACACGGCAGCCAGGTGGGCGAAGGCGAGACCGAAGTCACCACCAAAAAGAATCTGTTGGTCCGTCTGCAAGCTCCACGTTTCTTCGTGCAGAAGGACGAAGTCGTGCTGTCGGCCAACGTTCACAACTATCTCAAGGACAAGAAGACGGTCAAAGTCTTCCTGGAAATCGACGAACTGAACGGTGCTGAGACCACGGCACTGGGAGCCAAAATCGAACGCACTGCCGCGGAAAAACGGACTTCGAAAACACCCGGCTGGGAGCTGAGCAAGGATGTGGAGATCGAAGCGGGGGGCGAGGTCCGTGTTGATTGGCGGATTCGAATCGACCAACCCGGTGAAATCATCGTGCGCATGAAGGCACTCACCGATGTCGAATCGGATGCCATGCAGCAACAGTTCCCCGTGTATGTGCATGGGATGTTGAAAGTTGAATCGTATGCCGGCGTTATTCGTCCCGATCAGGAAGCCGGCAGCATGACCATCAAGGTCCCTGCCGAACGCCAGATCAATGATTCGCGGATTGAAGTCCGCTACTCACCGACTCTAGCCGGGGCCATGGTTGACGCTCTGCCCTACCTGGTGGACTTCCCTTATGGCTGCACCGAGCAAACGCTGAATCGGTTCGTGCCGACGGTCATTACGCAGAAAATTCTGTTGGGAATGAAGCTGAATCTGAAAGCCATTCAGGAGAAGCGAACCAATCTCAACGCTCAAGAAATCGGGAATGACAAGGAACGTGCCAAGGGCTGGAAACGCTTTGATCGCGAGCCGGTCTTCGACGAAGCCGTCGTGCAGGAGATGGTCAAGGAAGGTCTGAAAACCTTGACCGAACAACAATGTTCCGACGGTGGCTGGGGTTGGTTCTCCGGCTTTGGCGAACGCTCGTGGCCGCACACGACCGCAGTGGTCGTACATGGCCTGCAAATTGCCAAACAAAATGATGCGGCCTTGGTTCCAGGAATGCTGGAACGGGGGGTGGAGTGGCTCAAGAACTACCAGGCGCGACAGGTCCAGATGCTGAAAAATGCACCGGGCAAGATCGAGCCTTGGAAGGGGAGTGCGGATCATCTGGACGCCTTGATCTACATGATTCTGGCCGATGCCGACATTGCAAATACCGAGATGCGCGACTTCCTGTATCGAGACCGGAACAACCTGTCGGTCTATGCCAAAGCGATTTATGGAATTGCTCTGCACAAGCAAGCCCAGCAGGAAAAGCTGGACATGATTCTGCAGAATATCGAGCAATATCTCGTGCAAGACGATGAGAATCAGACGGCCTACTTGAAGCTGCCGCAAGGCAACTCCTGGTGGTACTGGTACGGCGACGAGATCGAAGCCAATGCCTACTATTTGAAGCTGCTGTCCCGCACCGATGGCAAGGGTGAACGAGCCTCGCGGTTAGTCAAGTACTTGCTCAACAATCGCAAGAACGCCACCTACTGGGCAAATACGCGTGACACGGCTTTGTGCATCGAAGCGATGGCCGAGTACCTCGTGGCCAGCGGCGAAGCCGAACCCGACCTGACCATTGAAGTCCTGGTCGACGGCAAGAAGCAGAAGGAAGTGAAGGTCAACGCCGAGAACCTCTTTAGCTTCGACAATCAGTTCGTGCTGATCGGTGATGCAGTCACGACCGGCGAACACAAGATTGAGCTGAAGAAGAAGGGCAAGGGCCCGGTCTACTTCAATGCTTATGTGACCAACTTCACTCTGGAAGATTTCATCACGAAGGCCGGGTTGGAGATCAAGGTTAACCGTAAGTACTACAAGTTGATTCGCGAAGATAAGTCAGCAGCGGTCGCCGGGTCTAAGGGCCAGGTGGTCGAGCAGAAGGTCGACAAATATCGCCGTGAAGAGCTACCCAATCTGGCCACGCTGAAGAGTGGTGATCTGGTCGAGGTCGAGCTCGAAATCGACAGCAAGAACGACTACGAATACCTGCTGTTCGAGGACTTGAAGGCCTCGGGCTTTGAGCCGATGGAAGTTCGTAGCGGCTACAACGGGAACGACATGGGAGCCTACATGGAATTGCGTGACGAGCGTGTCGCGTTCTTCGTGCGAGCCCTGTCCCGCGGCAAGCACAGCGTGTCGTATCGCCTGCGGGCCGAGATCCCCGGTAAGTTCAGCGCCCTGCCCACCCGGGCTTCAGCGATGTACGCCCCGGAACTCAAAGCCAACAGCGATGAGATCAAGTTGTCGATTGAGGATTGATCGCTCACAGCCCGGTTATCAAAGGTAGCCGGGCTGCGTTTTCGCACTCGTAAGCAGCACAAAAATTACGTTGGCGAGGAATCATGGCGGTCCGCAGGGGGACAGCTGTGGTTCCTCGCCTTTTTGTTGCGCAAGCATGAGAAGGTGA
>JAZKFE010000185.1:0-21143 GCA_040386595.1 Planctomycetota bacterium
GTATAGTCTGAAACTCAGGTTTTCAGGCCTTAATTGTGTGATTTCTTAAAGGACTGCGGTGATGCTGCAAGCTGCTCTGCGAACGCGTTTCATGCTGCTGTCGATCGTGGGGGGGCTGGTCTTGAACGCCAGCGGCGCCTTCACCTCGGCACAGGAGCCCGCGGTCCCGCACGCCCAAGACAAGCCGCCCGGTCCCGCGTTGTCCCCCGCGGAAGCTCTGCAACAGATGACCGTGCCGCCCGGCTTCATCGTCGAAGCCGTGGCCCACGAGCCGGACATCGTCAATCCGGTTGCCATGGCGATCGATGAACGCGGTCGCTTCTGGATTACGGAAAGCTTCGAATATCCCCGTCATGAACCGGGGCCAGGTAAGGACCGCATTAAGGTTCTGGAAGACACGGACGGCGACGGCAAAGCGGACAAATTCACCATCTTTGCCGAAGGCTTGAACATCCCCTCGGGAATTGCAGTGGGCCATGGTGGTGTGTGGGTGGCCAATGCCCCCGACCTCCTCTTTTTTCAAGACACCGACGGCGATGGAAAAGCTGACAAACAAGAAGTCGTAGTCACCGGATTTGGCCGCAAAGATACCCATGAGCTCCCGAACTCGCTGACTTGGGGACCGGACGGCTGGCTGTATGGCTTGAACGGTGTCTTCAACTTCAGTCACGTGAAATATCCCGAGAAATCGCCCCATTTCAAACCTGATCACCCCGGCTGGCCTATCACTTGTGCCTTGTTTCGCATTCATCCCAAAACCCGCGAGTTCCAGGTCTTTTGCGAAGGCACCAGCAATCCCTGGGGTGTCGCCTTCGATCACGATGGCAGTGCCTTTATCAGTGCCTGCGTCATCGACCATTTGTGGCATCTCGTTCAAAGTGGCTACTACCATCGGCAAGGGGGCGCTTATCCCCCTTTCACGTGGAAGATTGGCTCGATCGTCAAACACAAACATCAAAAAGCGGCCTATTGCGGAATTCATTACTTCGACAGTGATGCCTATCCCGAGGCCTATCGCGGCCGGCTGTACATGGGGAATATCCACGGCGGTTGCTTGAACGTTGACTCGCTGCAACGCCATGGGTCTACCTACGCAGGCACCGGTGAGCCCGACTTCATCACGGCCAACGACGCGTGGTTCATGCCGGTGGTGCAGAAGACGGGGCCCGACGGGTGTCTCTATGTCTTGGACTGGTACGACCGCTATCACTGCTATCAAGATGCCAATCGCGATCCGGGAGGAATCGATCGTCTTAAAGGCCGGCTCTATCGCATTCGCTATCAGGACACGCCACGAGCTCCCAAGATGGACCTGGCCCAAGAGACCGACGACCAGTTGCTTGAACGACTGGGAACTCACAACGATTTTCTGCAGAGCACCGCGCAACGGATCCTGACCGAGCGCTGCTTGAACGGCAGTCAAGAAGCGGTCACCGGCCTCTCGAAGAAGTTCTTCGAGCTAGCGACTGCGAGTCCACCGGCCCGAGCCCAACGACGTGCATTGTTTCTACTTTGTAGCCAGGACCGCATTGATCCTGCCTGGCACTGGGATTTGCTCAATCACAGTGATCCGACTGTGCGTGCGTGGGCTGTCCGAGCCACAACGAATTTGAAGCAACTGGACGGGACAATTCAGGCACATGCTGCAGATCTCGCGCGTGACAAATCCCGCGACGTCCAACTGCAAGTCGCCATCGCCGCGATGAAATTGGATCCAGCGAATCCGGCGGGATTGTTACTCGATGTCTTGGCAAACTGCGGAGACGATCCGCTGATTCCACAGATCGTGTGGCAGAATCTGCATCCTTTTCTGGAAGATCATGCAACCGAATTTATCGATCATCTCGCCACCCGAAACGCCATAGATAGAACTAACTCTGGTTTAATTCTCCCGCGCGCCTTTGAACGAATCCTGTCACGGAAATCGTTCAATGCATCGGCCGTCGCGAAGCTCCTAAATTTGCTGATTCATGGGACGGCGGTCGATGACAACAGCGCCAAACAGTGCTTGGCCATCTTGACCAATGAGGTCCAAACAGGCGAGATCTCTGGAAATCATCTCGAGGAGCTGAAGCAAACCCTGCAGCCGATTCTAAAGCCCATTTTTAAGAGTCCCGCGTCGAGCCAGAATGGCCAATTACAGTTCGAAGTGGCGATTCTGTTAACCAGTTGGAAAGACGCCGCTGGGTTTGAAATCATTCGTGAGATCTTCGCAGCGCATTTACCTCGGCAAGAGGATCTACGAATTCGGGCGTTTAACGCACTTGTCGCTGCCAATGACAAATCGATACTCGAATCGGTGAATAAGATTTTGAAGGCCAAGGTTGAAAGGCGGCGGGGGGGCCCGGCCCTGGGTGGATCGATCGATTTCCAAACGCAGATTCTGGCAGGCTTGGGTCGCCTATCTGATCCACGAGTCGCCGAGATCACGCTAGGGGCATATACCAATCTGGAGTCGGAATTGCAGCCCCGCGCCATCGAGCTACTGACTCAACGCGCCGACTGGGGTAAGGCCTTGATGGCCGCAGTCGCCAACAAAACCGTTCCACTGACGGCCTTGAACCTCAATCAAGTCCGCAAGCTACAAGATTTCAAAGATCCCGAACTGACCAAACAAGTGACAGCGTTATGGGGCACCATTCGCGATCAACGCAATCCGCAGCGCGAACAAGTCATCTCCGAAATGCGACGCGTGCTGCGTCAAAGCGAAGGGAATCCGCACGAAGGTCAAAAGGTCTTCGCCCGTGTGTGTGGTCAATGTCATAAGATCTATGGGCAAGGCGCTGATGTCGGTCCCGATATCACGTTGAATGGCCGTAGTTCTTTTGAGCAACTGTTATCGAATGTCTTCGACCCCAGCTTGGTGATTGGGGCGTCGTATCAGGCCCGTACCATCGTGACCACCGAGGGCCGTGCCCTGACGGGTCTCGTCGCCGAAGACAATGACCAGCGAGTGGTCCTGAAAGTTCAGGGCGGGAAGCAGGAAACAATCCCCCACGACCAAATTGACGAGTCTCGAGTCAGCGAACTCTCATTGATGCCCGAGGACCTTGAAAAGCAGTTGAAGCCTCAAGAGCTCATCGACTTGTTCGCCTTCATCACATTGGACAAGCCACCGACAGACGCCGCGGGAAAACGGTTGCCGGGTACGGGGCCCATCATGCCGCGACAGACGGCGGTCCCGGCTGAATTCAATGAACTCGTTTCGGAAGTCGCACCGGGATTCACCATGACCGAATCGGGTGAAGGTGGAGTGGCCATCATTGCCGAACACTCCGGCCGTACGGGCGTCCTGAGAACGCATCCGATCAGTCGTGATAAAGCCTGCGCGATGACGCGAACGGTCACATTGCCGACCGACAAAAAATCGCGGTTGGTCCTGGATGTCTCGCCGGATACACGAGGCGACTGGCGGTTGCTGGTGGTCGGTAACGGTGAGCGCCTGTTGGATGAAATGATTTCCAAAGGATCAACCAAGGATGGCTGGGTTTCCTACAGCGTTGATCTGTCCAAATTCAAAGGTAAGGACGTCAAGTTACAACTCATCAACCAGGCCAACGACTGGAGCTTCGAATTCGGCTATTGGGGCCGGGTGGAGTTGATTTCCGAGTGAAGTCCGATCCTGGGGCCCCTCGTCTCACAGACGCCCAGATCAGTCCGAGAGATCGCCCTTGGAATTGTAAAAATTGGAAGATCAGCAGCATTTGCCGACGCTCCTACCAAATTTTGAAAGTCTTACAAGGTAATAAGTTCCGGCGACTGCCCGAGTGCGAACTCGTCACTATTCACAAAGTCTTGCCAGAAAAAGCTTTGTGAGATACAACACCGCCTCGCCAGGAAGCAGGTGTTAGAAAATGGTTCCTGGGAGCCGAATTTGCTAAAGGTTTCCCTCGTCAGTGTCGCAGTGTGAGTTCGCCATGGATGGTGGCTTAGCTGGGACAGAATCACTCGGTTGAAATCCCGTAAATTTCAACCAGGCGGTTCGCACAAGAACTCAAGACTCAGGGCCACGGAGCATGGACGCTCGAATTAAAGGGATTTGTTTGGCGCTGCTGGCTCTGTGCTCAGTCGCCGCCACCGATCGGTCCCGCAATTTCGTGGTGACCGCACCGACCTTTGAAATTGCCAAGCAGGTCGCTCAACAGGCGGAAATCTACCGCCACAAGCTGGCGGTCGAATGGCTGGGAAAACCGCTTCCCGCCTGGAAATACCCCTGCACCGTCAAGGTTGACGTCGGGCAAATTGGAGCCGGCGGGGCCACCACCTTCGTCTTCCAGGGGAACTCCGTCGGCGACTTCAAAATGAACATTCAAGGGCCTCTGGATCGCATCCTCGATTCCGTCCTGCCCCATGAAATCAACCACACCATTTTCGCCGAACATTTCCGCCGTCCTTTGCCCCGCTGGGCTGATGAAGGTGCCGCAACGTTTGTGGAAGATGAATCCGAACGTAGACGCCAGATGTTGCTGGCAATGCAAGTTTTGAAGACCAATCGCCGCATCCCTCTGCGATCATTGCTGGGAATCATGGACTATCCCAAGGATATGCAGGATGTCCTGCATCTTTATGCGGAAGGCTATGTCCTAGTTGAACTGTTGATTCAAAACGGCGGTCGAGGCAAGTTTCTGGCGTTCATCCAGGCCGCTCACACCAATGGCTGGGACCGAGCTCTCCATACCTACTACGGTCACCGCGGTGTCAACGCCCTGGACGGCGAGTGGAATCAATGGGTCTTAGCGGGTTGCCCTGCCAAGGCTGCTCCCGAAGGAACGGTTCTCGCATCGGCCGATCCGCAGCCCGTGATTGAAGAAACCCCCAAGGTCGTGGCCCGCTCGCAAGCCCCCGACCGTGAACCCGTCAGTGTCGAAGACTTGGCTGAACCGCAGCCTTTGCTGATTTCTGCCACAAACCCGTCCAACAAACGCGGAGTCGGCCTGCAGGCTCCGCCGCCAGTTCGCAAAACGGCTCCCGCCGCCGAACCCGCAATGCTCAGTCAGGTCGAATTGGGATCTGGAACATCATTTAACCCTTCACGTTCACGAGCAGCCGCACCGAAGTCGGGTAACGGCTACTCAGGTCGCTCGCAACCGCAACAGCTCGTCGCCGAACTCGACGAAGAACCGCTGGTTGAAGAAGAAGTCGAGCCTGAAATCGAGATCCGCCCGTCACGGCCCTCTCAGCCTGTGCGTGCCGCGATGCCCCGAATTCCGGCCCGCACACTGGTCACTCCGCCGTTGCGATTGGACAGCCGGCCTCAACTGGGGCAAGCTCAACCCTTCCCCCGCGACGAAGCCTAAGTCGAATCGCCGTGAGTTGGGTGCCTGGAGCCACAATACCGGCAAGCCATGGACGCTGACTGCGACGAGCTGTTAAAGTTCCGCAGTCATTTTTCCAACCGCACCTCGACTCGCCTGCCGACTATGCCCGACGCGACAGAACCCTTACTGCATGTTGTCCTGTATCAACCCGACATTCCTCAGAACACGGGAAACATCGGGCGCACCTGCGTGGCAGTGGGGGCAAAACTCTGGCTCGTCCGCCCCTTAGGATTCTTCCTCGATGCCAAGCATCTGAAGCGTGCCGGGATGGACTACTGGCCGCTCCTGGACTGGGAAGCGGTCGATAGCTGGGCTGATTTGCAGGAAAAACTCCCCGGCCGGCAGTTTTGGTTCATTGAAGACTACGGTTCTCGACTGGTCTGGGACGCAAGCTTTACCCCAGGCGATGTCCTCGTCCTGGGCAGCGAATCCCGCGGCCTGCCAGTCAGCCTTCTGGCCGAGCATCCCAATCAGGTTTTAAAGCTGCCGATGCTGCCGACCGTACGCAGCCTGAATCTCGCCAGCACCGCAAATACCGTCGTCTACGAAGCCGTTCGCCAGTTCGGCGGATTGCCGGGCGCAGCTGGTTAGTGCGGAGTCGCGACGGAATTTAGACTGCAATGAGTCGTAGGATGGGCATTCCTGCCCGTCCGTATTTTGTCACCGTTAGGGGGTGAGATTCCGAGGGCCTGCGCGACATCCAGGTTATCGCGTGTTAGCTGCTCTCTTTGGCCCCTTTGCTCTGGTGCCGCAAAAGATTCTGGGATGGCAAGTCGTCTGGAACGCATCGCGCGTGTCCGGTCTCCATGCTGTTGTTTATTTGATCTACTCAGGCCTGTTGCTTAGTTGGTCGATTGACCGGGGTTATCCCAGCCAGCAACCGAAGCGTTCGGGGCGAGTACGAAGATCTCCACACGACGGTTACGTTGGCGAGTCTTCTCGTCGGTGTTCGGTACCAGAGGTTGGTAAGGACCGTATCCGGCCGCACCACACCGCGGAGCCTTCACGCCGTCAGTAATCAGATTGCGGACGACTTGGTCGGCACGATTTGTCGACAAGCCCCAGTTATCCGTGTGCTTCTGCTTGGTTGTGGCCTTGGCGACCGGTCGGTCGTCAGTGTGACCAACCACCAGGATGTTCAATTCCTGCGACGTCCCAGAGTTCATGATGCCCGCAAATTCGCGGAGCAACGGTTGAGCTTCAGGGCGAACGTCCGAGCTGCCGCTGTTGAACAGCACGTCTGAATGGAACTTGCTGACACCCGTCTTCGGATCGAATTCGAAGCCCGGATACCGCGATGCCAGATCGCTCAGCTGATTGGTCGCATCTTCCGACAACGGACTGCTACCATTCTTGGTCGAGTTGACCAAGGTGTCGTAGCGGTTCATCAGATCGGCTCGCTCACCCTTCAGATTGGCCAACTCCTGTTGAGCGGCCCCGAGCTGTTGACGGAGTTGATCTCGTTCAGCAGCGGCGGATCCAGCGGACTGATTCGCCAGCTGATTCTGATTGTAGAGATCCCAGGCCCTGCGCTGCGCCAATGATCGATCGCGTTTCATCGCGGACAAGCGGCCACCACCACAGCAGCAACCGATTGGACCAGACGCTAGCCCCGCCAGCACGCAAATTAGCGCGACACGGAACGTGGGCATGACGGACTCCTTTCTGAGCGAATCCAGATGATCGGAATGACCGCCGTGCCACAAGAATGCCTTGCACATCAATGCAAGAATCATCCAGGCGAGCTAAGGCTGCCATTCAGAAACAAATATGTAATTGGGGGATTGTGAACTGACGAGATTGGATTGGTGACGTGTGAATTGTCCGGTGAGACCAACGTTGCCATAGAAGCGATGTCGGATGGACGATGTGTCGGCGGGGTTTATAACTCAACAGTCAAAACGTGCCAAGAGGAGTTCTCTCAATTTTTATGATTTCCCGCACCTTACCATAAACTATTTCTGTTGCGGCACTTAAGATTGTCCTATGTGGTCCGCGAAAGCGAATTCGGCCGATTTCACGATAAAAAATTTGAGATTAGCAGGTCGCCACGACGGGAAGTTGCGACCACTTAGCCCCTCGACCATCGCCAATTTTTCAGCGGCTGTTGCAACGGTTAAGATCAGTACCGTTGTCATTGATCGCCGCCGAGTCTCCGGCGATTGGATGTCCCCACTAGTTCGCGGTCGGGGAAAAATGTCACACTGCCGGTAGTTTTGAATCAGTGAGGCGTGTGCCCATTTGCCGTCTCGCCCAAAACTGAGTTCGATCAATACGACTTATAACGCCATTGGCTGACGACAGAATCCCGTACCATGACTGAGCCTGAATCGACAGTCCCTGCTCAGACGCCATCCCCCCCCGCGGAAACGAATCCGCCGGCCACTGCCGCAGTCGAGGTAATCTCCTGGCGTGAGCCAGTCCTCGCGTGGTTCATGAGCCGGTTTATCTGCATTTTGGCTATCATTCTGGGTGGTGCTCTCTTTCCCATTGAGCGTACCTATGACCTGCGCCGTGCGAACCCAAACGCGGGCGTTCAAGCGGATTTGCCGGCCTTCTTTCGGTCTTATGCCCAGGGATTCCGGGATCTCAAACGCTTTGGCAATAAGCCGATGATTGGCGTTTCGGTCGGTGGCCGAGAAGCTTGGTTGCGATCATTCGTTCATTGGGATGCCATCTGGTGGCTGAGCGTCGCCGAGGTCGGGTACGTTGCTGATCCGCAGCTCAAAGCCGAACAAAATATTGTATTCTATCCGCTGTTCCCGCTGCTGATTCGCGCCGTCAATCTGTTGGGCGTCCCGATAGTTCTGGCCTCACTCCTGGTCGTGAACGGATTGATGTTGCTGGTGACTTGCCTGTTGTATCGCCTGGTCGTGCGACGTTCGGGAGTCGCCGCCGCACGTTGGACATTGGCGTTCTGGCTGGCATTCCCCTCGGCATTCTTCGGAGTTGTGCCCTACTCCGAAGCACTTCTGGCGGTGCTGTCGGTGTTGGCGATGCAAGCGTTGCTCGACCAAAAATACATCACCAGCGGCTTGTGGTGCGGACTCGCTTCGGCCTTAAAGAATCAGGGAGTCATTATCGGCGGGGCACTGGTCGTCCCATTCCTGACTGGGCCGCGACGGCTACGAGCCCTGATCGGACTGCTGTGCTCGGGGCTGGGACTGCTAGCCTACATGGGGTTTCTTTACTACCAATATGGAGACCCGTTCCTGTTCGTGACCATTCAGAAGGCGTGGCGTCCCAAATTGGGAAACCCGAACCCGGTGCACTGGTTCTTGGGTCTCGTCCAGGCCACATTGCGTTCTATGATTATGCTGTTGAAATCGGGCAATAAACCAATCGATTTCTACAGCGGCCGGATTCTCGATCCGTGGTTGGGCTGGTGGGTGATTCTGTGGCTGCCAGCAGTTCGACGACTGCATTGGGGGTTGGTCCTCAGCAGTGCCGTCATGATTCTGCTGCCACTTTCCACGGGAACCGTGGCCTCATTGGGGCGTTACGTGTGGATCATTCTGCCGATTTTTGTGGTCATGGGCGAACGCCTGGCACACAGCAAATGGCGCTGGCCCATCGTACTGGCATCAACGTGTGGTTTGCTGTGGCAAGCATTTTTGTATGGCGGCGGATGGGAAGTCATTTGATACTGCAGTAAACCCACGTGACTAGGAACTCAGAAGAAGTTGCACCACGAAGACACGGAGAACACTGAGTTTTGAAAGAACGCTTCGGGTCCGAGGCCCAGAAAATCTTCCCTAAACCAACAGGCCTCAGGTGCTCATCCCATCGAGACCTGACCGACTAATGACTCCTCAAGGTGCCGCATGATTTCTGTCATTCTCCCGTTTCATAATGAACAGGAGACATTGCCTGCGCTCTATCCGCGGCTCACAGCAGCGGCGCGGACGTGGGGTGAGGACTATGAAGTCATCGCCATCGATGATGGTTCAACCGACTCCACGGCGGGCATGCTCGACGCCATTTGTGGAGCGGATCCGCACTGGAAGTTGCTGCGTTTTTCACGCAATTTCGGGCACCAGGCTGCGGTCTCAGCCGGTATCTACTACAGCCGCGGAGACGCGGTGGTCGTGATGGATAGCGACCTGCAAGACCCGCCCGAACAACTGCATCGATTTCTCAACAAGTGGCGAGAAGGCTATCAAGTCATCTACGCCATTCGGACGAAACGCAAAGAAAACGTCTTCAAACGCACCGCCTATTTCCTATTCTATCGCCTGTTAAAAAAGCTGTCGACGATTGATATTCCGCTTGATTCGGGCGACTTTTCGGTGATTGATCGCTCGGTGGTGGAAGTGCTGAAGTTGCTTCCGGAACGGACGCGATTTGTCCGCGGCCTGCGCAGCTGGGCGGGATTCAAGCAAATCGGCATCTCCTACGAACGTGACGCCCGGTACGCGGGTGAAGTCAAATACACGTTCCGCAAGCTGGTACAGTTGGCGGTGAATGGAATTCTCTCATTCAGCAGCGCCCCGTTGCGGATGGCCAGCTGGCTGGGAGTCATGCTGTGTGGTCTCTCCGCAGCCCTGATTTTTCTGCTGATTGGCTGGAGAATCGCCAACTTCGAGATCCTCGGTATGAAGCCGGGAAACTCTGTCGGTTGGACGAGTTTGATCTCGCTGATTCTGTTCCTGTCAGGAATCCAAATGCTGGTCATTGGTGCGATTGGCGAATACCTGGCCCGAGTATTTGACGAGGTGCAGGGCCGACCGCCGTGGATTATCGGCTATGCCCGGGGTTTTTCTCCGGAACAGCAATCCGCATCTGTCGGGTGGTGCGTCAGCGATCGGTTCAGCCCCAGTCCCGCGAAGTGGTCCCCCGGCCCATTGCCTGTCGAAACGCCCCCGCTGACACCCGAGCGGCCCCAGATCACGAGCCAACATGCACCAGTCTTATAGCCAGTACTATGCCGATCTGTGGCGGCGACATTGGTGGTGGCGCGTCCGGCATGAGGTCGTGTTGCGTGAGCTGTCGCGCGTTGTCGGCCCACCTCAATCCGCGTCATCTCCCCCACGCATCCTGGACATCGGGTGTGCCGGAGGGGTGGCGTTCGATGATTTTTCTCAATTCGGCGAAGTTCACGGGATCGAACCCGACTCACAGTTGGTCGACAGCACGCCGCGCTGGCGGCACCGGGTAGAACAGACCATGTTCGACGCCCAGTACCAGCCGCAGCAGCCGTTTGATGTCATCTTGATGCTCGATGTCCTAGAGCACATCGAAGATGATCAGGCTGCCGCCAGTAAGTTGCTGGGGATCCTAAAACCGGGGGGATACGCCATCTTAACCGTCCCCGCCCTGGGCTGGCTCTGGAGCGTGCACGACGACATCAATCTTCACTTCCGCCGCTACCATCGTCGGCCACTCCAGCAGCTCCTGACCCAGACGGGATTTCAGGTTCGCCAATTGAAATATCTGTTTGGATGGTCGTTACCCTTGGTCTATCTTCGGACGTGGCTCAGTCCCAAAAACCTGCAGGAATACCGGGTAGACGTTCCCTCGGCCCCGGTGAATGCGTTATTTGCGGGACTCACCCGCGGCGAGAATTCGGTCTCCAACGCCCTGCATCTGTCCCCACCGCTTGGCAGTTCGCTGCTGGCAGTCGTGCAACGTCCAATAGAATGAACCCTCGCTAGGACCGTTTATTTAAATAATCCCAGATCGATCGAGATCAACTCCGGCTCGACGGGAAGTGATGTCCCGGCCGGGGCCGTATTCTGCGGATTGTCTCTTCGGGGCTCTGGTATTTTCTTCAAGGGGGACTGGAACCCTCGCAAACGCAGGCTGTTGCTCACTACCGAGACGCTGCTTAAGGCCATCGCCGCGCTGGCGAACATCGGGTCGAGCAAATGCTGCCAGAGTGGATAGAAAACCCCAGCAGCCAACGGGACACCCAAGAGGTTGTAGACGAAGGCAAATCCCAGATTCTGGCGGATGATCCGCAGCGTCTGACTCGACAATTCCAAGGCGGCCACCACACCGGTGAGATCGGAACTGGGAAGCACAATCCCGCTTGATTCCAACGCGACATCGGTGCCACTGCCTACGGCAATTCCCACGTCGGCCTGGGCCAGAGCCGGGACATCGTTGATGCCGTCACCGACCATGATTACCACTTCTCCAGCCTGCTGCAGCTGCCGTACTTGTTCGATCTTATCCACCGGTAAGACGTCCGCGATGACTTCCTGAATCCCGGCATCTTTGGCAATCACTTCCGCCGTGGCCCGGCGATCTCCCGTCAGCAAGATGACGCGCCGGCCATGCTGCCGCAGGTAGTCCACCGTCGGCCGGGCACTCGCTTTTAATTGGTCCGCGACGCAAATCACACCACGAAATTGCCCGTCGATCGCGACAAAAATCGCCGACTCACCGGCGGTGACGTTGGTCGCCAACTGTTCCAGAGAAATCGTTCCGCCGAGGGTCTGTAGAAAGCGTGGGCTACCAATCGCGACAACTCGCTCACCCACCGTGGCCGAGACTCCATGTCCCGGAACAGCGATGAAGTCGGTGGCTGGAAGAATTTCTAAATGACGCGCCGCGGCCTCAGCGACGATCGCGGTGGCCAGCGGGTGCTCCGATCGCGATTCCACGGCGGCTGCGAATCGCAACAAGTCGTTAGAGGAGATGGGCTCCATGCCGTGACCAGCCTCGGCCGGACGGATTTCAGTGACCACCGGCCGGCCGATGGTTAACGTACCAGTCTTATCGAAAATCACCACGGTGGCCCGTTCGGCCAGCTCCAACGAGGTTGCCGACTTGATCAACACCCCCAGTTCCGCACCGCGCCCCGTGGCCACCATAATGGCGGTGGGCGTGGCCAATCCCAAGGCACACGGACAGGCGATGATCAACACACTCACCGAGGTCAGCAACGCGTGGGTCAGGGCTGCCTCTCGCGGACCGAAGATCGGCCAGGCGGCAAACGTGATCGCGGCCACAACCAAAATCGCAGGAACGAAGTAACTGCTGACCACATCGGCCAGCCGCGCGATGGGGGCTTTGGATCCTTGGGCCTCCTGCATCAAACGGACAATTTGCCGCAGAACCGTTTCTTCGCCCACTTTGGTGGCCTGCAGAACAAACCCACCTGACTGATTGAGCGTACCGGCGTAGCAAGGATCACCCGGCTGCCGTGTGACCGGGACCGGTTCGCCGGTGAGCATCGATTCGTCGATCCACGATGTGCCTTCGAGGATCACACCATCTACAGGAAGCCTCTCGCCCGGCTTGATGATGACTTCATCTCCCACGACCACCTCGGCCAGGGGGACCTCCAGGTCGCGGCCCCCTCGACGGACTCGGGCAGTGGGGGATTGCCACGCCAGTAGCCGGCGGACGGCGTCTGACGTTTTTCCTCGAGCCCGCTCTTCCAGCAACCGTCCCAGCGACACGAAGATGATGATCATCACGGCCGCCTCGTAGAAGACGTGCGGGTGCTGACCGGCAGGCCACCATTGCGGAGCCAGCGTGGCCACCAAGCTGGCGGCAAACGCGGCTCCGGTGCCCAATGCGATCAGCGTATTCATGTCGGCGCGGGCATGTCGGAAACTCGACCAGGCAGCCTTCCAGAAGGGCCAGCCGGTGCCGAAGACAATCGGTGCCGAGAGCACACACAGCAGAAGATTACGGCCAGGAACCTGCAATTCTCCCATACTAATCACAACCACCGGCAGGGCCAGGATGAGCGCCAACCACCATTGCCGCCAACGAGTCGCCAATTGCCGGTCGCGTTCGTCCTGTTGCTCACCGACGTTCTCCGGAGTCGCCAGAGGGAGCAGTTGGTAGCCCGCGGCAGACAGCATCGGCTGCAGCGTCTCAAGCGATAGACCGGTGGCCGCTCCCGTGGCAAATCCCTCACGCGTTGCCAGATTCACCCCGGCTTCCACCACCCCCGGGGCCCGTTTCAATGCAGACTCCACACTGGCAACACACCCGGCGCAATGCATCCCGTCCACTTGGAAGCGAATCGTTTGCCAGGAATTTGCTGGTGTTGTCATGGAGTGGCCCTCGACGAGGTTGCGATTTCTACAGCCCGGAACGTATCCTGAGCAGCGCAATTATTCCTTCGATCAGCGGCATGGGAAACTCCAGGGATGAAATCCTGTGGGGATTTTCCTGCCTGCAGCGACCAAGACACTCGCACCAGCGGCTGAGCCAGCTGGCCGCGTGGCGTTTCAATCAAGATTTCGTGTTTGGAAAGGGTTTTCAGCCGTGGTTTCAGGCCTGTGGACAAAGCGCACACCAGAACCGCCCCCCGAACTGGCGGACGAAGCCACGGCCACGGCAATCCTCGATTGCACCGTGCAGGAACTCTTGGATGGCCGGGCCCGGAACGAGATCGTCAACGAGCTTGTCCGGCACCGCTGGGAACGCCCCGCTGCCAACCAGTTCACGCTATTAGCGCAACAAATCTCGCGTGAATTGATGCGAGCCCCCGCGCAACGCGGAGCGTGTGCCCGTCGCGGAGCGGAACGCATGCAAGCCGCCTATGGCTGGATTGGCTCTGGACTGGCGATGGGAATTTTTCTCTCCGTCATGGGGCCGAATCTGCGACGCTTCAACAAGTGGTGCATGCTGCCGATTGCTTACGGCGTCGTCGAGTTCATTTCCGGCTATACCCTCTGGCACCCGCACCGCGAGTTCTGGACCGCAGAAGACGCGGCCAAGGCCAAGCTCGACATGACAGCAAGAAACAACTAGCGATAAAGAAGAGTGTGCACCACAGAGTCACGGAGAACACGGAGTTTTGAAAGTCATGAAGAAGAGTTTTTAGCCACGGATTAACACAGATTGAACACGGAATAAATCATCCTGTGTTTGTGTTGTCTCAGGACGCCAATCGATTACTTCAGAATTGGCTTCAATCGCCGGACGATGCCTGCAGACGGTGATCCAATCCGTGTTTCATCCGTGTTAATCCGTGGCTAAAAACTCCCTCCTCGTGAACTTCTTTACTCAGTGTTCTCCGTGACTCTGTGGTGCAATTTGATCTCGCTTTAGTGCCCCACTCCGGCACCTTCTGGCGGTTTTCGCTCGCCGTAGTAGCTGTAGAGCACCGGTAGTAGATTCACGAAGAACAGCGTGGTGATCATGCCGCCGACCACCACGATGGCCAGGGGACGCTGCGTTTCTGATCCGATCCGCGTCGACATCGCAGCCGGCAGCAAGCCGAAGATTGCCGCCAATGCGGTCATGGTGAGCGGACGAATCAGCTTATCGACGCCATCCACCAGGGCTTCCTGCAACGGAACGTCATGTGACCGGGCTTGATTGAACCGAGAAATCAGCAACAGCCCATTCATAATCCCGACGCCCAGCACCGAGATGAACCCCACGCCGGCCGAGATATTAAAATTCTCGCCAGTCAGCAGCAGAGCCCAGATCCCGCCGATACACATCACGACGACGTTCGAGAGCACGACGCCGACGTCGAGCAATGATCGCAGTGCGAGATACAACAACACGACGATCAAGATCAGCGACAGCGCGGCCGACAGCGTCAGACGATGCACGGCTTCTTGCATCTCTTGAAATTCACCGCTCCATTCGGCACGGTACGGAGCCTGAATCAACGAGTCGGTCTTCTTCTGAGCTTCGGCCACAGCCCCCGCTAAGTCACGACCTCGCACGCTGAATTTCACCGCAATCAACCGGTTGCCTTGCTCACGATAAATCGTCGAAGCCCCGGAGCGAACAAATTGTCCATTCGGTGCCGGTTCGCCATCCGGCCCCAGCGGGCTGACCAAATCCCGCACACGACGACGAGGCACATTCGTCAGGTCGGTGGGGTCGGGAGTCGCCTTGCTTCCGGATAACGCCGGCAGTCCTCGGTTAGCCCCGGAAAAATCGAGGTTCCCGGCAGCCGAGTCATTCGTATTTCCTGTCGAGTAATCAGCAGAACGGACAGTCTGCCGATTCTTAATGACTTCCACCGGAATGTCTAAAATCGTCTCTTCGTTGTGTCGTAACTTCTCGGGCCAACGCAAGGTCACGTCATATTTACGCTCCCCTTCGACAACCTGGGTTAGCGTCTGCCCCCCCACAGCAGTCGACAGCACGTCCTGCACATCCGCCACCGCAACGTTCCATTGGGCACACTTTTCACGGTCAACGGCAAACTCCAGATTCGCTTGCCCCTTGATGCGAAAGATACCGACGTTGGTAATTCCCGGGACATTATTGAGCTGGATCTTAGTCTGTTCTGCAATGCGTTCGAGTTCATCCAGATCGGGCCCGATGATCTTAATCGCATTCTCACCTTTCACACCGGACAAAGTCTCCAGCACGTTGTCGCGAATGTACTGCGAGAAGTTCCAGTCAACCCCCACGATCTGTTCGGCCAGATCGGCGTTCATCTCCTCGACCAATTCGACCTTGGATCGCGTTCGGAACGGGCCATGCAGCCAACGAGCCCATCCGGTCTGGGGCAAGACCTTCGGCCATTCTTCATGCGGACGCAGCGGTACCGAGAACTCGCAGTTGTAGAATCCGGTCGGATCGGTACCATCGCCCGGGCGGCCCATTTGATTCAGAATGAGCGTTGTCTCTGGGTATTTTTGCAGAATCTTTCGAGCCGTCGCCGCCTTCTGAGCCACTTCATCCAGTGAAGCGTTCACGGGGAATGTCCCGCGAACATAGACGTTACCCTCTTCCAACTCGGGCATGAACTCGGCCCCCATGAACGGCAGGACTGCGGCCGTTGCAAGTGTGAGCCCCACGAAGATGCCGACACTGACCACGCGATATTTCAATGCCCATCGCAATTGGCCGAGATAAACATTTTTGAGATTGCGAACTAAGAAATTGTCTTTAGAAGGCTTGAGGTTGGTAAACAAAAGCCGGCAGAGTACGGGCGAGAGGGTGAGGCTGAAGATCAACGCTCCCCCCAGAGCAAACGCGTAGGTATCCGCCATCGGCCCGAAGATCTGACCTTCCGGTCCCTGCATCGTGAACAATGGCAGCAACGCGAACACCATAATAATGGTCGAGAAAAACAGGCTCCGCTCGACCTCACCAGATGCCTTGAGAATCCGATCTTTCAACGGCAAATCGGAACGCTCGCCACTGCTGACATAGCGGTAAATCGCCTCCACCATGATCACGGATGAGTCGACAATAATGCCGAAGTCCACGGCCCCGAGCGATAACAGGTTGGCACTCTTCCCACGGAAATAAAGTACCGACAACGCAAACAACAATGCCAGCGGAATGTTGATCGCGACGATAATGGCGCTGCGAACGTGATTCAAAAATACAAGCAGAATCAACGTCACCAGACCGATACCCACGAGGACGTTTTCCTCCACCGTGTGACTCGTCAGTTCCACCAGGTTCGTGCGGTCATAAATCGTTTCGACTTGCACCCCTGGCAGCAGACGGGCCGGATTGGCATTGAGCTCAGCAATCTTGGCTTTCACATCTAATAGTGCGGGGAGTGATTGCTCATTCTTCCGCAACAGAACAATCCCTTGAACAACATCGGGACGGTCTTCCCAAAGTCGCAATCCCTTCGAGTCGCGAGCTTCTTCGCCGCTGGGGAGCAGTAACGGACGGCTGACCGCGACCTGGCCTTGTCGTGGCTGAGATCCCACCACAACACCCGTTTGTTTGGAAATGGTATTGGAAGAATAAACTCCTCCGTCGACCACGTCCCCGACACGGATCGGAATATTATTAGTTGCCGCCAGGACGATGTTCCGCAGCTCCTTCAGGCGGCGATCTTCCCCCTTGCGCAAATGCAATGAGACCACAGGGGGAGCCGCACCATGGGGGAAGGTCCTGGCTGGATCGCGACCACCACCCAGCAATCCCAAACCGCGCACCGCTTGCACCGTGGGGCCTTCAATGACGAAGTCACCGCCGACGTTCGAGTTGTTCCGTTCCACCGCTTCCGACAGTTGGTTCAAGGTGATCCCAAACGCCTTCATACGTTCGGGGTCAGGCTGAACTTCGTATCGCTTCACGGTACCACCGAACGACACGACGTCGGCGATGCGGGGAATGCGGCGAAACTCTTTTTCCAAAACCCAATCTTGCAGCCCCTTCAGATCGGCTGAGTTATAAATATCTCGCCCGGCAGGGTCTTTCGGTCCACGCAGGATATAGCGGTAGATTTCACCGGTGGGCGAAGTGTTGGCGAGCTCGGGCTTTACCTTTTCGGGCAAGGTCGCCGTGTAAATCCGATTCAGAACTTCCAGGCGAGCCCGAAAGAAATCGACGCCGTACTCAAACTGGTTGCGAACGTGTGACAGTCCAAACAGGGACTTGCTGCGTGTGGATTTCATGCCAGGAATGCCAGCCAACGCCACTTCCAACGGAATGGTGACTTCGCGTTCCACTTCCTCGGCCGATGCCCCGGGGTACTGCGTAATGACTTCCACAATGGCCGGTGCCGGATCGGGGTAGGCCTCCACATTCAAATGGATGAAGGAGTACGTTCCCAAGCCGACCAGGGACAGCGACAGCAGTAACACAACCAGTCGGCTTTCGACTGCCCAGGCGATTAAGCGATGAATCATCTTGGTGAGCTTTGCGTTGTTAGAGCGGCAGCTCGAGGATGAATAGCGTCTGCCGACATGCTGCAGATTTTTGGGTAGAAGCGACTAGCAGTTCTAATTCCGACTTTTTTAATCCGCAACGTTTAACCACTAATTCACATGCAATTCAACCCGGCCCCAAGTACACTGAACACACTGTGGTTAGTTCGGCGTGTTACTGGCGACCGTTGCGGCTTTATCCTGCAGCACCCCGTACAATTCCAGGTTGCCGGAAATCACCACTTGTTCGCCTTCCTGCAGCTGGGGATGCAATTTCGCAAACTCAGCAGTGGCGGCAGAATTCTTCGCCAGCAAGGCAAAGTCACGGCCGCGACGCAGAATGTCGACTTGCCGAATCTTAAATTCACGAGCGGCCGACTTGTCTGCGACGAAGACAAACGCTCGTGTGCCTTCATCGATCACGGCCGAATTCGGAACGATGACCGCATCCGAAACGGCCGGCAGTTTAATTTCCGTTGTAATAAACTGGCCCACCCGCAACTTCTCTTGCGGATTAGAAATCCATCCAATCACCGCAGCCGTATGTTGACCGGGATCGATAACGTTGCCAATGACTTCAAAGTTGCCTTCAATGGCGGGAATCTCGGGCTCGGACTTCAATCGGACTTGCCACTGTCGTTGCGTCGGACTGAGAGACGTCAGCTTGGGAAGATCCTCTTCATAGACGTTAGCCAGAACTCCGATGCGAGTCAGGTCGGCGACCTTAAACAGCACCATTCCCGAATCAATAATCTCACCCAATGAGACGTTATTTTCGAGTAATGTCCCACTCAGAGGAGCCCGGATTTCGACATTCGCCCAACTCTCGCGATAGCGATCGGCACATTCTTTACCGCCGTTACGAATGCGTTCCGCTTCCTTATGAACTTCCTGAATTTCTTCCTCAGTCTCACGCCAGGAACGTAATGTTCGTTCGGCACGATCGACGGAAATGAGATCGGCTTCATACTGACGGCGAGCCTCGCGAACGATCTGCACCGACACACTGCCGCGTTCCAGTGCTTCCAATCGATCCAATGTCGTACGCGACATATTCACGCGAGAGAGTGCGTCAACCAAATCACTCTTTTTCTCGCCAACTTCTTTGCTCCACACGACAGCTAACAACTGCCCTTTTGTCACCAGATCTCCCACACGAATCGGGCGTTGTGAGGCCTGCTGAGCCCCAAATTCATGGGCCAATGGCGAGATCGTCCCGATCGACACCACTTCGCCAGAGAACCGCGAATGGACATAAGCCAGACGATTCGAATCGAGCAGCAAGGAGCCGGTCAGCAGCAATGAGTGACTATGCGGTGCCTTTTGCACGGCAGCCAACTTAACCCCCAGCGCCGCTTCTGCTTCCGAGCTCAACCGCACGCGGGGAGGATCTCCCGGAATGACTTCCGCACCGGGAACTTCCGGGCGGCCGACTTGCGGGTCTTCTTTATCGTTGTCGGTCAGAATCGCGGCACCTTCTTGATGCCCAATGCGATAACCCGCGCTGCTGGCCGTCGCAGCGACAGCGGCAACCACGATCATCGTCCAGATCCAACCGGTCCGCTTCGCTGGTTCAGTCACACAATCACCTTCGTTTGGCCAAATTTACATCAACCATCTGACATAGACATTCTAGCTCGCAACCTGATCCGAGTCACCTGGCATCTTCCATGGCTTTCAAGGAAGTAACTTCCCTGTCAACCAGCAATTCGCTGTAAACCATGCGAAATCAAGACGCTACAGAGACCGAGTAAAGGGTTGCGGAATTGCCACGGCGAGTCCCCATATGACATCGCGATTAGGATGTTCAGCACAGAGGGCACGGTAATTTTTAACACGACGCATTCATTGAATTTCGCGTCGCAGTGGTAACCAGAACTTCTCGAAGTTAGCGGTCGAAGTGGCAGCATCTGTTGCCGAGTAGACGCTGCCTCGGGGCTCCGTTTGGACTCATTCATTTTGACTTGGTAAAATGAAACCAGAGCTCGCTCTTCTGTGGGTTCGGATCAATGTTGTCGATGGTGACCAGTTTCAAACTCAGAGTTGTCCGCCAGGGCCAGTCGGTTTTGACTGGCGTTACCCTCTCAGCATCATGCAACGCCAATGAACGGGGAACATCATGAAAGCAACACAACAACTGCACGATCTGGGGCAAAGCCTCTGGTTGGATGACATCAGCCGCAACTTGCTGGATAGCGGCACTCTCGAGCGATATGTCCAACAATTCTCCGTCACCGGTTTGACCTCGAACCCTTCGATCTTCGCCAAGGCGATTAAGGACAGTACCGACTACGACGATTCAATTACGGAGAAGGTCAAAGCGGGGAAGTCGGGTGAGGATCTGTTTTTTGACCTCGCGATCGAAGACCTGCGGCGTGCGGCCGACATGTTCCGTCCAGTCTACGATCAGACTCATGGAATTGACGGCTGGGTCTCGCTAGAGGTGTCTCCGCTATTGGCTCATAACACGGCTGAAACGATTGCCGCCGCGAAGGATCTGCATGCTCGGGCAGAACGGCCCAATTTGTTTATCAAGATCCCCGGCACTCCCGAAGGCCTGCCGGCCATCGAAGAAGCCATTTTCGCGGGGATCCCCATCAACGTCACGTTGCTGTTCTCGCATGACCAATATCTCGCTGCGGCGGAAGCCTATCTGCGAGGGATCGAACGTCGAATCGCTGCTGGGCTTTCTGCTGATGTCCGTTGCGTGGCCTCGTTGTTTATTAGTCGCTGGGATGTGGCAGTGACAAACAAGGTCCCCGAAGCTCTCCACGGGCAATTAGGAATCGCTATCGCCAAGCGGGCTTATAGGACCTATCTGGGCGTGCTAAGTTCCTCACGTATGCAAAAGATTAAGCAGGCCGGCGGAAAGCCGCAGCGGCTGTTGTGGGCCAGCACGGGAACGAAGGACCCGAAAGCCTCCGACGTGCTCTACGTCACGTCACTAGCGGCCCCCGATACAATCAATACGATGCCCGAAGGGACCTTGAAGGCCTTCGCCGATCACGGTCACCGTTGTGCTCTGGTGCCTTTGGACAGCAGTGACTGTGAGGAAATTCTCAGTAACTTCACGCATGCCGGCATCAACATTGACGCCTTGGCCAAGCAACTTCAGGACGAAGGGGCCAAGTCCTTCGTCAAATCGTGGAACGAGTTGATGGCGAGCATTGAATCCAAGAGCTCGGCACTCCAAGCCGCTGTCTAACGAAATGGGGATCTTGAATTCGGCTGAATGATATTCTTTTGGTCGATTTGTCGGAGAATCTAAACA
>JAZKFE010000186.1:0-29073 GCA_040386595.1 Planctomycetota bacterium
GACTTAGCGGTTCGGCAGGAGCCTCACCCTCCCAAAATCAATCACTGCGTCGGCGGCTTATGCCACGGTGCGTAAGATGCTGTCGATGACGGCATCGGTCAGGATTCCTTCGGCTTGCCCTTCGAAATTCAAAATCATGCGATGTCGCAACACGGCGGGGGCGACCGCGTGGATGTCTTCCTTGGCCACGTGATAGCGATGGTCCAGGATGGCACGGATCTTCGCGGCCAGGATTAACGCCTGAGCCCCGCGGGGACTCGAACCGTACCGAATGAACTGCTTCGCCGATTCGTGCGCGATTTCGTTTTCGGGATGAGTGGCCAGGATGATATTGATGCCGTGACGACGGATCTCGTCGGCGATGGGAATCTGTCGCGCCTGCCGTGCCATCTCCAGAATTCTTTCACCCGCCAGAACCGGTTCGGCATGGGGAGTCTTCGATTCAGTCGTCCGGTCCAGAATGGCTTCGATTTCGCTGGCACTAGGAAACTTCACTAAAAGCTTGATCATAAAGCGATCCAGCTGAGCTTCCGGCAGCGGATAGGTCCCTTCCATTTCCAATGGATTTTGAGTCGCCATGACAAAAAATGGTTCTGGCAGTTTGTAAGTTTGTCCGGCGACAGTGACCGTGTGCTCCTGCATGGCTTCCAGGAGTGCGGATTGAGTTTTCGGCGTGGCCCGATTGATTTCATCTGCCAGCACAATGTTCGCAAACACCGGCCCTTGCTGGAATTCGAACTTCTTCCGGCCGTCGGGGGTTTCCAGGACGACGTTGGTGCCAATGAGATCGGCGGGCATCAGGTCGGGGGTGAACTGAATGCGTTGGAACTTGAGATGCAAGGCATCTGCCAAAGTCCGCACCAGCATGGTTTTTCCCAGACCGGGAACCCCTTCCAGCAACACGTGCCCGCCGGCAATCAAGGCCGTTAAGGTCCCTTCGACGATGTCGTGCTGACCGACAATGACCTTGCCGACTTCTTCTCGAAGCTTCAAAAAATCAGATCGAAACAGATCCAGTTGCTGACGAATGGCGTCTGTTTCATTGGTCGGATCACTCATCGAAAACCTCGATTCCTCGCCTGTCAGCCGAACGGCCATGACGGGCGAGATGGATGCTGAAAGTGACAGAAAAAGTCGATCAAACGCGATGACGAGGCGCTGCCAAAACGTCCCAGGCAAGCTACCTGACGCAGATTTCCTGGGCAGTCTGTGAGCACTTCAAAGCTTGTCGCATCACCGCGGCCTCAATAGGACACATGTTAATCAGAACACGTTTATCTCAGAGGTCCGGCGAAAGCACAAGTTGTGCCAGACCGTACTGCAATTCAGAAATTATCAGTGTTTCAGCACTACTATGAAATATCGAAATTGTCGAACCAGCCTAAAACACAAACGGAATTTTGCGTTGGCCTGCGGAATTTGCTCTGCCAGGTGAACAGATTGGACACAATCAAATCCGGTTCTGGTGTTCACCGCTCTATTGTCTTATAATCGCTGGTGAGATTCGATTCAATCGCCAGCGATAATCTCGTGCTGAAGCAGGAAGCCTTGCATGTTATCAACTCCTCGGCGTCGTTTGACGGTTGTTGCCAGTGTGGGACTTATCGGAGCCTGTTCTCTGATGGTCCCGCTGGCGGTTCATGGTCAAGCGGCAATCGTCCCGGTGGCCCCTTCGGAATCTAAACCGAAAGCCACTAATCTTGATTTCAATCAGGCCGCAGTGACTGAGCCGCCGCCTGCCGCGGTCAATCCCGAGGTCGCCGCAGAGTCGGAGAAAGAACGTATTGCCGCCGAGAGATTTCTGGCGGTGCTAGAGAAAAATCCGCGGCGCGGGACGGCTCTCGACAAGGTGTATGCGTTTCACATTGATCGAGGCACTCTGAAGGCCTGGGTGCAGCAATATCGCGACCGCGCGCAACAACAGCCCCAGGATGGAATCGCCTGGACGTTACTGGGACTGATCGAATTGCAGCGAGGCGAAGACAGTGGGGCTGTGCAAGCTTTTCAAAAAGCTGAGCAATTTTTACCAGAAAATGCGTTGGCCTCTTATTACTACGGCCAATCGTTGATGTTGGTCGAGCAATCCGATGCGGCCGCAGCAGCTTTCGAAAGAGCCCTCACGCGGAATCCGGCACCAACCGATCAATTGGAAATCTTTCAAACTCTCGGGCGACTCTACCAACGGACTCGTCAAACAGAGAAAGCTCTGGCCGTCTGGGGGCGTTTAGAACAACTCTTCCCGAACGATTTGCGAGTTCAGGAGCAGATTGCCCAGACTCTAGTGGAAGAAGGTCAGCCCGAACTGGCCTTGCCACGCTATGCTGCGCTAGCCACCCAGTCAACCAAAGATCTCTACCGGCAGTCGCAGTTTCGGATTCGGGTCGCGGAGCTCAAGATACAGCTCAACAAGACGCCGGAAGCGTTGAGTGATTTTGAAAAACTCCTGGGAGAATTGAACCCGGACAACTGGCTGTACCGCGATGTCCGGCAGAAGATTGAAGCGATCTATCTGCGGAACGAAGACCAGGCGGGACTGGTCACCTACTATCAAGGTTGGCTCGACAAGCACCCGGACGATGTCGATGCCCTGGCGCGGCTAGCCCGTGTCTTGTACGGTCAAGGACGTACTCCAGAGTCTCGGGTGTGGCTAGAGAGAGGTCTCAAGCTGGCCCCCACGCGGCAAGAGTTACGGAAGGCGATCATCGACCAGCTGTTGGTTGACCAGAAGTACGCCGAGGCCATTCCTCATTATGAGGTCCTCAATCAACAAACTCCCGGTAATCCGGACACGATTCGCGAATGGGGCCGGGTGATCTTGAAGGATACGACGCGGCCGTTAGCGGCCCGACAGCAGGCCGCGATTGGGCTGTGGCAGCAGTTGCTGGTGGCCAAGCCGAAAGATCCGGTCGTGGTGACCCAGGTGGCCGATCTGTTGCGGCAATCGGGGCTCACCGAAGAAGCATTAAAACTGTATCGTCAAGCGGTTGAATTGGCCCCAGAGGCCCCGCAGTATCGGGAGTATCTCGGTGAATACTACCACCAGTTAAAGCAGCCTGCAGAGGCGTTAGCAACCTGGCAGGAAATCGTCGCGGGAAAGAATCGTAACGCCGCCAATTTGTCGCGGCTGGGAGAAGTCTTAAGTGGCTTCGGGTACCTCGCTGAAGGTACGAAGGCGTTTCAAGAGGCCATTGCGCTCGATCCGCAAGATTTTGGATTGCGGTTGAAATTGGCGAAAGTTCTACAACGCGGCAAGCACTACGATCAGTCCCTGGAACAACTTACCGCGGCCGAGAAATTGGTAACGAATGCAGAAGAATTCGAGATAATTCTGCAACAAAAGCTACTGAATTACGAATCGGCCCAGACCTTAGCCGGACAGATTGAAAGTCTGACGGAGGAACTTCGAACGGCCCCGCTGGGTAGCCAGCCAGGTGACAAAACAGCGGCCGCGCTGGCACAGAAATGGTATGTACTCGCCCGCTATTGCGAAGCCGCACGCAAGGGGACGGAATCCCTGTTTGCGGTGCAAAAAGCTATGGAACTCGATCCACAATCAATCCCCATCTTGTCCGCATCCGCACGTATTCAAGAAGCCAATCACAATCTGGTTGGGGCTGTGGAAACCAATCGACGACTGGCGACGATCGATCGGCGATTCCGTTCCGAGCACTTGACCAAAGTCGCCAAGTTAGAAGGCCAGCTGGGCCGGGTCGATACCGCGCTCAAGGCGGGGCGTGAAGTCCTGGCAGCCGCCTCCAGCAATCCGGAGAGCTATCAGTTTTATGCTCAGCTGTGTTTTGAACTGGGAGCTCATGAAGAGGGGTTAGAGACTCTCCGGCGAGCGGTCCGGATGTATCCCTCAGACCTCAAGGTCTTGTTGGCTTTGGCCGAGCACCTGGCCGAACAGTTTAAGACACCCGAAGCAATCGAGTTTTATTGGCGGGCCTTCGACAAGGGCACTGATATTGATGCCAAGTTGAATGTGATCACCAAGCTGGCGGAACTGTATTTTGGAACGAATCATTTCGATCAGCTGTTGGCGCGGCTGGAGCGACAACGTCGTTCGGCTCCACAGGACATGCGAGTGGCAACGTTATGCCTGGCGCAGGCTCAGCAGGCCGTAGGAGATAATACTGCGGCACGCGGCGAACTGGAGCGACTGTTAACTGCCGACACGCGTGATACCGCCTTGTTACAGCAATTGGCAAGGTTGGCGGCGAAGGGGGGCGATTTTACGGCGGCGGTAAACTATCAGCGGCAACTAGTGCAAATCGTTCCCGGCAAGGAAACCACGGTCAATCTGGCGAACTATTTGTCGCAAGCCGGAGAAACAGAAGAAGCCGGAGCACTGCTGACACAGATGACTCTTGAGATTAAAGATCCTGTCAGTTTGTTGCAGACCGTGAATTCGCTGCTCAGTCAGGGACACTATGCCCGTGTGGTGCAAGTGACCTCGAAAATACGGGAGCAGGAGCCCTCGAATTGGGAATATCTGTATTACGAGGGAGTGGCCCTGAGCTTCGAGAATCCCGCGGCGGCAGAGCAGCGTTTTCGACAACTATTGGAGATAACAGCTCCGGAGCACGAGCTAGGTTTGATCCAACGAACACAGCAGGCATCGACGGCGAACATACAGCCAAACCAACAAATAATCGCCGGACTAAGGATGCCCTTCTTCGGAAGGCAGCGAACATTACAGCGGATCCGAACTACGGTCGCGTCGAGTCCGAAGTACCTCGCGATTCGGTCTCCAGGCCGGGGCTTAACCCTAGTCGCTATAGTATATAGTCCAGATACTTTTACTGATGCACGTATGGCCGCCTTGGGATTGATGTTGAAGGTCACTGAACAGCAAGGAAAACAAACGGATTTTGTGCAGTCCATACGCTTAAACTGGGAACAAAACAAAACGTCCGAGCGAGCCGTATGGGACTGGTACACGGTGCATTTTCTACAGCAAAGGCAGAGTCAACCCTTCATAGGTGAACAGAGTCTCGACATTATTCGCGAGCTCATTGATCAACCGCACCCGTCACTGGAAGCGCAGGTAGCCTACTTAAATATTCTAAGCTCACGGAACTCTCAGACTAATTTCAGAATCGTGGGCACAGAGTTACGCGCTGCACAGATGTTGCGAATTTATCTGGATGTCAAAAAAGATCCAGAATTCCAACCGATTCACGATTCTTACTATGGCGTCAATCTGTTGTATTCGGTGGTTCGAGAACTCCGGCTGGCAAAGCTGGACCGCCAGGCAGATCAGCTTTTTAGCGACACTCTCAAGGGCACGACGTCCTTGAATTTCCTTCTAAAATTGATGCAAGTGAATCAGCTGAATGATCGCATGGAGATGGCCCTACAGATCTGGAATCGGGCGGACGAGATTCAGGTGGCGATGCCGGCCGAAACACGATTGCCACCATCCATATTTGCGGAGTTCCTGGTCGGGATGATGATGCGATATGGGCAGGCTGGCAGGCTATCAGATATCGCTGCCGTCACTGATCGTTATTTGACAGCGACTCAGCACCGACAGCGAGCCATGGCTGCCGCCGGGCGCCCTCCAATGCCCGTATCCACAATCACCGCCAGCAGTATGATCCATCTGATTGGCAGGGGAAGTCGTTACCCACGTCAGATCGTCTATTCCATCTTTATGTCATCCCGAAACGGTCGATTGGAGCAGATGACACTGACGTTTCCCACGCCGAATGCATACTACGATTGTGAATCGATTTTGGTGTTACGGAACGCGTTTGCCCAATATCAGCGGCTGAATCAAGTCTCGAAGTTGATTGGACATTTTGAAATACGGGCGAAAGCGACAGACGTTCCCCCGGAAGACCGTCTGCCCTGGCAGCTGGGACTGGTGTATCTTCATACCTGGGCTGAAAACAAAGGAGCGGCGGTCATTCAGATGAAAAACCTCTGCGAACAATTCCCAGAGGAACTGCGGTTGCAGTTGGCGGAAACGCATCACTACCACAGCAACTGGGCAGAAGCGCTGGAACAACTGGACGCCATAAAAACCCTGGATCCCGACCTACTTGAGAAACGAGAATCGTTGGCTCTGCTCGCGGCCCGGCGAGTAGACAACGTTGAACGCGCGAAGTCCGCGGCCATGTATTTGATGGCTCGGCTAACAGACGCCGAATCGCAATTGGAACTCGTTCTGGACCTAAAAAGCCTGGGGCTTAATGAACAGGCCGATGTGTTGTTAGGTCGCGCATCACGCCACCCCAGCAGTCGCCTCGATACGCTAGTCGGGCTGATGGCCGAATTTAAGAACAAGGCTCAGCCCGACGCTGCGGCCGATATTGCGGTCTCGATTCTGCGTCGAACGTCGGGGGCGGCCCCGACGGGCAATACGCGTCGGCTACCATCGACCGGAAAAACCATTGACACTCAGCAAGCTCGAACATTGGCCATCGAGTATTTGCAATCGACCGGACGACTAGAAAAGTTGACGACCGACCTGGAGAGCCAATTGCGAAGTCAACCCAAATCTTTGCTGCTAAATCAAACACTCATTGAATACTATAAAGCCGCAGGAAATCAAAAACGGGCTGATGAAGTTGCCTTTCAACTTGCGAAATGGAATATTGGCGACCCGACGGCGCGTTGGAATATCGGTATGCAATACCTGGCCAACGGCTCAGACGAGCAAGGAATAGCGATCTTAACGGCGGTCATCAAGCAGAATCCCAGTCTGTTGCAACGGCGCCTGCCGGATCTCGACGACCTGCTGCGGAGTCCCGCACGGAAACTACTGCTCGCAAAGATGTTGGACGGAGTTGACTTGCATTTGGTCGGCAATTCAGCCGTTATTACTGATTTAGCCAGTTCGCTAACCAGCATCCCAGAGACTTACGACGCAGGATTGGCACTGTTTAAAAGGGCTTGGATTACATACCCAGAAAATCGCCCGCAGATGCTGAGCCTCATTCGTTCCAAGCAAGCCTGGAAGACTCCTGAGTTCCTCGAATTGGCCCGGCAGACGATTATTCCACAATCGGGAGTTCCAAATACCGATCCTTGGGGGGGATTTCAAATCTCGCTCCATCGCGGCGAGGGAAAAATTTCCGGCCTGCTAAATGACGTGCTGTTGGCGGGGTATGAATTTGACAAGCTGGCTGAGATGGAGCAAGAAGTCTCGCAGGCCATCAAGGATGTTCCGAAGTGGAGTGCCGGGCCGGCCTTATTGGGAATCATCCAAATCCAGCGGGGAAACCACGCCGCGGGGATCCAGACTCTCAAAACATTCAATGAACAGCCCGAAAGCCTGATTCCCTCCCCTGCCGCTTGGCTGATCGCCCAAGAATTAAGCGCTATTCCCGATGGTGAAGCATTGGCAATTCAGTACTACGAGCGCAGTGCCGCGCACCCGCCCTGGGGACATCCTAATAGACAAAGCTACGAAAGCTTCGTCACGAGCCCGGAATGCTGCCTGGTAAATCTGCATCTGAAGCACGGGCAGAAGGAACAGGCTCGGCAGATCCTGCTGAAATTGGTGCCACCTGCTCCGGATGAGGGCGAGAACGTTGCGACCGAGACAAAGGAACGGGTTCATGTTCAGAACGATTTTGCGATTGCAGAACGTTTGGTTCAGATGGGCGCCAGCCTGGATGCTCTCCGTCTCTATCACCGTCTCCGTCAACGAACTTCCACGCCAGCTCCGCAGTTGGCTGTTATAGGTAGAAGTCGCTGGCTTCCGGCTGAGCAGTTATCTACCTACCAGAAGATAATCGAGGCCATCGGGGCGGAGGAATTTATTACAGAGATTGATACGATCCTGAAAACGCCGGCGACAGACGGTGTGATCGCCCCAACGATCGATCTGTTGTTAGTCTCGGGAGTCCCGTCTGTGAATCCGCCGGGGAGTGAATATCATCACTTGCAGCTCAGGAGTCTGTTATCGAGTTTATTGGAAAAGTTTAGTAAGGAACAAAAATCTCGAGACGCGGTCACTGCTGCGTTACAAAGATTCCGGCAGGCTCGTCCCGATGACGTGACCATTTTGATTACATCTTGCATGTTCGCGTTCTACGATCCTGATACCGAGGCCTTCCTGAAGTCCGTGGAACAGCTCGACCGCTGGGTCGCGGCTCATCCGCCGGAACCGCAAAAGGAAGGGGGGGAAGGCCAGCCGGTCCGCAAAGTGGGCGAGATCCAACGAGCATTGTGGCTGGTGGGACGCGAATGCCAGTTGCGAGAAGACCTCCGTCCCTTCGGCGAACGCCTCTATCGGCGTGCCAGCGATGCCGCTCGATTGAACCAGGATTTCGAGTTGCAGTCGGCGATTTGTTATGAAGCCGGCCTGATTGCTGCCGACGCTGGGGACACCGCAACAGGTGCCGCCCGCTGGACTGACGAACTCGAATCCATATTGTCACGCCCCAGCCCCGTGACGCTGACCGTCTTCGCGAAGGCCACACCCGCTACCAACACACCGCCGATTCATCCCATCACTGTGGACGAATTGAGATCGATCCAGTTTCTTTCTTTCCGGGCCGTGTCGAGAGAAATGTTGGACTTGTCACACAAGGCGATTCGGTTCGCCCTGCGATCTGGTCCGCCAATACCACACAATTTCAGCCGACGCGGAAATGCGGTTACCATTCAACTCGCTACCGACGATTCCGAACAAAAAAACAATTCCGAAGTGTTTTCCTGTGTCCAGAATTCCGTTGCGCGTTGGAATCGCCTTCCAGGGCCTGCCGAGGAGACTTACCACACTCTATTTGCCGTTGTCTTTCCAGAGGCTCGCCCGACACGGGTCTATCTCTATCCCAAGCCGTTCTCTCAAGCGGGAGAGCAACCGCTGGAGAGCTTGGGGCTACTGCTGGTCAAGCAGGCCATCCTTGCGAACAAAGTCGAGCATCTGCGGGAGAAGCTGCAAACGCAACTGGCACTGCCGGAAAGCGAATTCCCCGCCCGGTTGCTACTGGCGATGCTGGCCATGGAAACACGGGATATTCCCGGCGCTCAAACCGCGTTACGGGAACTCTGCCAGCGGATCGATATGTTCCAGGCCGAGAATACCACGGAGCTCCTGTGCCTGGTCGTCCTGCCGGCGCAGGACCATAACGAACTGATTTTGGCGGTGGAGCCCCTGCTGGAGCGTGTGTTGAAATTTATCGACGCGACGGGGACGCCAGCCATGTACCGCCAGCGGGGAGACATCTTGGCACGCCTGGCACAGCAGCATTACAAAGCGGGCCAACTCAGCGATGGCAAACGGCTTCTGGAGAAATATCAAGAATCCCAAGAAATCCGCTATGAGCAATACGACAACGACTACAACTCGTTTGTCCGCAAGCGAGCTCTCTACCGCGTGGCTCACGAGTTTGCTCTCGCGGGACAGCTGGACGATGCTCTCGACAAGCTAGGGAAATCGGCGGATCTACCGGAATACAACCAATTCCAGGAACCGAGCCCGGCGCGCGACGGCTTGGCCGTTTATCAGTTACTAGTCAGCATCAGCCCGGAAGAGCGTTATCGGTTGCTGAGTCTGTGGACGCTGGTGGTCGCCGGAAGAAATACGATTCGCGTGATGGACAATCTCGGCCCCAATGATGCCTCGCCACCGGTGTGGATGGAGAAAATCATGAAACTGGCTGGTGTTCATCACGTCCGGCGATCTCAAATCCTGCAGCAGGTCGCACCGCTAGCGATCATTCACCGAGCACGCTCGGCAAAGCTACTAGTACAAACCGCAGTGGAAGCGGGCAAGCTCGACGAACTGGAAGCGGAAGTCCGTCAACTGGCGACTCAAAAAGTAGAGCGGGCCCGCGAACTATTACTGCTGATCCGCCTGGCGCAACCGGTACCTGTGTTAGCTCCCTAATCGACGAAGTCGATGGGTAGCCCAGATTCTCGAATCTGGGTGAGCGCAGCGAACAAGAGGTTGCGGTTTTTGACGTTCTCAAATCGCGGATACCACATTTGTGGAAAACGTGCGTTTGTGAGATGGTGATTGCTCTTCTCGGAAGGGTGAGGCTCCTGCCGAACCCCTTAGTCTTTCGACTCTCAGCAGACTTTTCGGTTCGGCAGGAGCCTGTCACCCTCCCAACAATGACAATCGGGAATCGAAGGAGCCATAGCCTCCTGTTCGCTTCGCTCACCCAGATTCAAGAATCTGGGCTACCCAAGCATTTCGAGCGAATACGTATTCGTAATACCGCTCGAGCCCTCGTCCGTATGAGGATCATCCGGCAAGTTCTCACTATATAAAAAACGAAATCAGTTCCCGCCGCGCTGCCAGCTGACTCGACACAAGCGGATGTGCCCAGCCAAAAGGTCGGGAACTGATTTCGTCGCTGCGACTAACGACTGCGTGGCGACCGGAACTGACGCATCCGCAGGACGCGATCAATTTGGACGACCTCACCGTCGTGAACATTGATGGTGATCTGGCCGAAACGCAGACCTTCCAGTGCCTGGCGAATGCTGTCTGTAACCGATTGCGGAATGGGAACCTGGGCGGAATCAATGGCCTCGGCTACCAGTTCTGGGGTCAACGTCGTGCTCATTGGGATTTCTCCGTGGGACTAGTTGTTGTGTGGAGTGTGCAATACAGGAACTACCGCGGTGATCGACAGCCGTAGCGTTCGAACGCAACACCGCCCCCAAGGCTCCGTGACTGTACACTACAGGGAACAATCACGGGGCACTTGAGCTGGCTATTTTTATTTCCACCTCACTGGGTGATACTTATTGGTAAAAAATTACCGGGAACTGGCGGTACGGACATCCGACTTCAAATCGAAGTCAAACGAATTCGATCCAGCAACGACTTCACGCTTGAGCTCGGACTTCGAGTTATAGCGTGCCGGAACAGGGACTATGGTTTTCGATCGGTGACGTCCATCGATGTCATGATCAATCTTCACGACATGTTCTCCAACATGGGCGCCCCAGCGATCCTTCGAAAATTGCAGCTGAAATTGGCCATCGACATCGGTCGTCCCCACAGATGGCGACTTTCCGACAGGCTGAAACTCGACGAGGGCTCCGGCCAGTGGCTGACCATTGAACAGCACTTGCCCGTGGACCGGTGCGAGTTCGACATTCGAACTGCCACATCCCGCGACGGCAACCAATAACCCGCCGGCGATGAGCCAGCTGGAAGACAACTTCCGGGTCACGTTTTCAAACTCCTGGACAAGATATTGAGTGTGCCTGGCGAGTCGCCAGGTGACAGGCAAATTGCGAACGTCAGCCTCAGAATTAGTATTCACCGGTAATCGCTCCATCATTGCGCATTCCCAGCCGCTGGTAAGTTCCCAGCATGGAATTGGGGTTTGTCGCAACGGCTAAGGTATTATCAAAGTGAATCGACTCATTAATAAACTGAACCCGCCCGTCGGCGAACAGAAAATGGGCTCCCCCGGTATGACCGCTATGGAAGGCCCGTGAGGCATTGGCACCTGGCAGATTAATCTTCCAGTTCGTAATGCCCTGATTCTGACGCAATCCGACATCACCGTTGCCCTGATAGTTGCGGACTCCAATCCAGATTGCGGATTTCGTGTCCCAGCTGCGTTCTCCGACCATGATTGTGTTGCTGGTACCGTCCGTGATATCGACAATACGGACCTTGCTGTCAGGCCAGAAGATTCCAAACGGATCTTCCTTATTGAGCAGCCAGTCAGAAGCCCATGACCACCGGGTGCCGTGGTTTCCGGCATAGCTGGCAGTGGCCACGGCGGTATCGCCGTAGGCATTATTAGTAAAAATCCGCTGGTCGTTGAGCTCTGGAGCGGTATCCGTCGGGCAGCGAAAAACGTTGACCGAAATCTGCGTTAACGGCCGCAGGTTCGCTGTCTTTAAGAGGACATGCAACTCTTTCGAGTTGACTCCCAGCTGATTAAACAGGGCGCCTTGCTCCAATTGCGGGAGAATAAATGCTCCCCAACCGTAGCCGGCTTTGCCTGCCGTATCGAAAGTGGTGTCGACGATGGCGTGCACATTGCCCGGCGGAAAGGCTCCAAACGACTCGTGATAGTTGTGTAAGGCTAGACCGATTTGCTTGAGGTTATTACGGCATTGTGATCGTCGAGCGGCTTCGCGGGCTTGTTGGACTGCCGGCAGCAACAGGGCAATCAATACGGCAATGATGGCGATCACGACCAGTAACTCAATCAGTGTGAATCCGCGCTTCATTCGAGATGTTTGGGGATTCGATAGAACAGACATTAAAAATCTTCTCCTGTTTGGCTGGAGCCGTAAGTTGGGTCCAGCAGGGGTGTTTGGTGGCCAGCGTGAATCTCAGGAACCAAACCACCACCGAACGTGTTGCGGTGGTTGGTAAGCCCGGCAGACTGCTTCACAGGTTGACTTCAATCTCGGTTCGCGAACCCGTTCGCGATGGACGAGACTGGTCGGGCACAGGGTTCGCCGAACGAGGCGTGATTCCGAGTGCCAAACGCGTCGATTGTTCCAGTTTCAACAGCGATTTGTCGTCCAGCATTTTGCCGGACAGAGACACGGTGCGATGCAGCGGGATGTCGAGGATAATTTCATGACAAAACTGCATCCGCTGAATTGCAGAGCGAACAATTCAGCACCAGAGACGCTTCTCACGGGGAGGCAATGAAACACGGAGACCTCCAAGGTCTCTACTGTGGCCTCCGGCGTAACCGGTCAGCACGACAGCCAGCAAAATAAGAGAAGGGGGCTTGAGTGGCCCCGCCTTTAAGTATCACCAGTTAAGTGATGATTATATTATCGGAATCGTCGCTCGTTTTGTCAAGTCCTTTAGCATGCAATGCAAAAAGTTTTCCTTTTTGCAGCATTTCCTGTGAATTTGACGGTTTGACCAGGATTCGCTCCTGCGCCAATTCCCCCAGTATGAAAGACTTCAGACGCTACGAGAATGATCGTTCTACGTTTTGGCCGGGTCATTCAGACAGAATTCCCGGACGACAGGATCTGATACTTATTGTAGGGATATTGAGAGTGCGGACCTGAAACGCTAACGAGTGCACTCACCTCATGAATTATGAGCATGCGCTCGCAGATCGTTCGGGCGAGTCTGGGTGGGTATTTTGTGGCTCGCTTGAGGGTGCGGGATCTCAAAAAAATTGATTGCCGATGAAAAATCGAGGTTTACTGCTCTCGGGGACTTCTTGTGCCTCGTATACTTGGATGTTGATCGCGGTGGGGGCCATTAGGCAACCTATGCTCGTGCAAAAAATAAAGTATGAAGCAATCAAGCGGCCCGGACTGCGGGCTCGTGTTGGATAATTCGTATGGCAGGCTGGTTTTCACGTGTAGTCCAGGGAGACGCCCCGGCAGAAGCCGAGCCGGTTGAGTTTACGCTCACCTGCCGCTGCGGGAGCGTTGTCACTGGGGTGCGTAGCCAGCGGATGCATGTCGCAGTGTGTCCCGAATGCCGCTATCAACTCTGCGTGTTGCCCGCGAGTCACTACCCACGTCCGAAAATTCGCACTCCGAAGAAGAAACCGCCTCAGCCCGTTGAACCGAAAGTCTCACGAGACGTCGTAGAAGACGAGCTGCAAACTCCCTTGCCGAGTTCCCGCCGGAGCTCTCGTCCCGCAGTAGGAACCAAGAAACCGGCGTCCAAAAAATCGACCGTTGCAGACTCCAAACGATCCGAACGCGCTGTTCGTCATGCACCTGTCGCACCGCCGCGATCCCCCATGGTGACTCCATTGCGGTTGATTGCGGTCGGCATGATTGCCGTGGTCAGTCTGGCCGGTTGGTGGGTGGCTCATCGCCGGGCGGTGGCACAAGCCGTGGTGACGTTTGCCGAAGCCTCCAAGGCAGGGCGGACGGCGTTAACGGGATCTGATTTCGACGGGGCCTATCACCAGTTGCAACGGGCCGTGACGGCGTTGAATCTTCTGCAACGAGAAGACCGCGAAGCACGGCAAATACGACAGTTGGCTCGTGAAGCGACTGCCGCCCACGGACTGGCCATGGGGAGTCTGTTTGACCTGATTGTCGAGACTCGCAGCGCCCGAAAACTTTCTCCCACCAACTGGGCGCAAGCGATCAAACAGAGCTATCAAGGGAAGTGGTTTCTGCTGGAAACCAACGGTCTGCAATTTACCAGCGGTGATCCCCCGCAATGGCGGTTTACGTTGCCCTTGATCCCCGGTACCGAGCCGTTGCAAATGAGCGGCGATCTTTCGAATTGGGGGCGTCTGTTCGGCTCCAAGCCCCCGGCGCATGTGATTCTGGCAGGGCAATTTGAAGACATTCGACCGCTGGGAACAGAACCGGGCCAAGGGGTCGAGATCATCCTCCGCAAGGATTCCCTCTGTCTCTGGACGAGTACTGACCTGTATACGGCACTCGGTGGCACCATGGACGAAGGCAGTCAGGCCACGTTGACCGCACAAGCACGACTCCTGGAGCTCACCGAATGAGTTTCCCAATACTCCTAATGCAGAAATCGAAATGGACGAGTCTCATCTTATGGGTGGGGCTGCTGGGGTGTTGGCTGGGATCGCCGGCGTCGTTGCCCGCCGCTGGCCGTATTTTTCCGATTCAAGAATTTGAAGAAGTCCGCGAGCGCTGGATTGGTTTGGAAACGACCGTTGAAGGGCGACGACAGGTCTACGATCCAGTTGTCATCAAACTTCGGAATTCGACGATCTCCTTTAAGCCCACCGGCCCGTTGCCCAAATTGGCACGTCGCGATAGCAATTTGCGGCTGACGGGGACATTGGAAAAAGTCGATTCCAAGCTGGTGTTTCAGGTCCGAACCATTGAAGAAGCCCCGGGGGATCTCGACCAGTATCAGGCTCGCGAGCGTGAGATCAAACGGGCCGAACCAGCGCAATGGTATGCTCTGGCGACCTGGGCCGAAGACCGCGGGAAGTTCTATGATGACGCGGCGTTGCAGGACAAGGCTCGCGAATCCCGGCGAAAGGGATTTGATCTGGAACGTCGCCTGTTGCCCGAAGACGATCATCTCGCCCGCATGGCACTGGCGGCTCGTTCGAATACTCTGGGAGTCCCTGAGGGGGTGCGCCAGGAACTGGTCCACGAAGCGTATATCTTGCGTCGTAAAGCCATTCTGGAGAAACCGGAGCCAGCGGCCGAAGATCAGTTATTGACCGACATGGAGCAGGATCTGCCGGGTTGTACGGTGCCGTTAAAATTCGACAATCCCGCTCTACGACAGCGATATTTGCTCGATCCGCAAACCGTCTATGCTGACACCAAGGAACCCGAGCGGCCGATCCTGCACCGCATACTGTGGAGCAGTCTGACACTGAGCCGGCTGGAACGTCAGGTCGAGGCTGATTTGCAGAATGGCGTGGAGATCGCGGCGAAAATTGATGAGGTCCTTCCGGAATTTCACGCGAAGGCGGAATCTTATCGCGAGAAAGTTCTGCAACGTCGCGCCTCGAACGTAGAGAACATGACGCGTTCCGAGGTCCTCAAGTTGCGGCAAGATTATCGGGACCGCAAGCAGCCCCAACCGGGGGACGCCGTGGTAGAGAAGTGGTTGCAAGCGAAACTGAAACGTTTGGCGGCCGACGATATCGAAGGTCTGGTGAGCTTGGCCGATCAGTATACCGAGTTGCTCAACCGCCCCCAGACCACATTGCAGTTGATTCAAGATGCCGCGGAAATGCATCCTGAATCCAAAGAATTGGTCGAGCGGATGACCAAACTGGGGTATCGACGGAGCGGCGACAAATGGATCACCGACGCCGAGTTCCGGGAAATCCCGCAAGGACGTTTAGAACAGGCACTCCAAGAGGGGCGCGTCGAGGTGGGCATGACGGGCAAGCAAGTCCAACGTAGCTTGGGAGTCCCCGCCACGACGACCCGAATCGCCGCCCGCGGAATCGTCAACGAGATCTGGACCTACCAGAGCCCCGGCAGCAAACAACCGCTGATGATCTACCTGATTCGTCGCCACCCCGCGCCGGAAAGCACGGTGGTGGGTGTGGATCAGCTGCCCTGAGGTGAGAAATGACGAATGACGAAACCAGAATGACGAGTGAATGTCCAATGTCGAAATCCCAATGAGGAAATGGAAGTCAGCCTGTCCCTCACTAGCACCGGAGTGAAGTCTGAAGTCCAATCCTCGTCTGCAATTGCCGCAAAACCGTCAGATATTCGTCATTGGGGCATTCGACATTCTTTCGTCATTCTGGTTTCGTCATTCGTCATTTCCGACCCCGGCTAGTCGAGTCCTCCGGGGAACTCTGCTAGAATGTCTGCTGCGGCACCGACCGCACGGTCTGATGAATTTCAGTGGAGAGATAGTCTCATGGCGTATGTGATTCCCCGGGTGGCCTACCGTGTTGCGACCGAGATCTCGCCCCGTTTGGCGATGAAGGCCGCCTACCTGCTGTGCTACAAGGGGATGCGCGCGGTCTGGGCGTATAAGAAACGCCTCCGCCAGAATGAGCTCTACCCTCCGTTCATGTTCATCGCGCTGACCAACAAGTGCAATCTGCGGTGTCATGGCTGCTGGGTCGAAAAAGAGGGGATTGGTTACTACCTCCCCGAAGATGAACTCGACACCATCATCACCGAAGGGAAGAAGCAGCGGGCTCACTATTACACCCTGCTGGGTGGCGAGCCGATGGTTTATCCCAAGCTGCTGGATATCTTCGCCAAGCACCGCGACTGCTATTTCCAGGTCATCACCAACGGCATGCTGTTCAACGAGGCCAACGTCAAGCGGCTGCGCGAGCTGGGCAATGTGACCCCCTTGATCAGCATTGATGGGAATCAAGAGAACAACGACAAACGCCGCGGTGCCGGTGTGTTTGCCGCAGCCGAGCAGGGGATGCGACTGCTGCAGAAGAACAAAATTATCTTCGGCACGGCCTGCACGATTACCGGCCAGAACATGGACGAAGTCCTGTCGGACGAGTACCTGCAATGGTTCATTGATCGCGGGGCTATGTATATTTGGTACTACGTCTATCGCCCGATGGGGGCCGAGCCGCATACCGAATACTGCGTGTCTAAAGAACAGCTGATTGAGATCCGCCGTCGCTTGCTAAAACAACGCAAGAAGCACCCGATCTTTATCATTGATACCTACTGGACGGCGAAGGGCGAGGCCTTCTGTCCCGCAGCGACCGGCCTGGGGTTCCACGTGAATCCCCGCGGTGGTGTCGAGATCTGTCCGGCGTTGTCGTTTGCTCGTGACACGATCAAGGACAATGGCGGCGACCTGTTCAAGACGATCAACGAGAGCGAATTCCTGCGTGGCTTCCAAAGTTTCGTGAAGGATCGCACCAAGGGGTGTGTGATTCTCGAAAGTCCCGTCGAGCTGAAAAACTACATCTCGGATATGGGGGCAAAAGATTTTTCGACGCGCGATGCCTACGCGGAATTAGAAGCCTGCACGCCGCGATCAAGCCACCATCTGCCGGGGGAAGAAATCCCCGAGGACTATTGGCTCTATCGGTTCCTGAAGAGCCAGGTCTTCTTCGGCATGGGAGCCGCGGGATAGTGTTGGCTCGCCCATAGTCGTGGTTCGCTCCGCGAACTGAACGTCTTCGTTTTTGTCTTCGTCAATACAAACCCGAGTCCGTTTCGAAACTCGATTGTTATTCCACCCGGCTACTGCGAGCGCGTTCGGTTCGCGGAGCGAACCACGACTATGGCTGCTCAACGCGACCTGAAATCTTTGCCGATACGCCGCGCGACGTTGATACTGGCGGGCCTGGTGGCGGCTTTTGTCCCTGTCATGCAGGTCCTGGTGGATCATGCCGGGCCACAGCTGACCAAACCGGCATTAGCCGGAGCCGCCGCCGGGCTGCTGCTGGCCAGCTTGTGTGGCCTGCCGCGGCGATTGAATCTGCAGTTGCTCCTGATGAGCTGCATGGGACTATTTACATTGGGACTGGCCGAATTGGCTTGTAGTTTCTTTTGGTCCCCGACCTCCGCGTCGATCTATGACTGGGACGATCACACCCTTTATCAAACGCGACCGAATTCGCAAAAGAAGTATCGCCGCACGGTATTAAATGGCGGGCAGGTCAGCGAAGTCTCTATCAATAGCCTCGGTTTTCGCGGTCCAGAGCTGTCCGAGAAATCGACCGAACCACGCGTGATCGTCTACGGCGACTCCTTCATCGAAGCCGAGTACTCGCAGTTCGAACAGACATTTACGCAGTGCCTGCAGCGGGACCTGACTAAACAATCGGGGCTATCCGTTGAAGTCATGAATGCCGGCACGAATGGGTTCGGGCCCGATCAGATTTTAATACGCATGCAGGCAGAGTTGCCGCGGCTTAAGCCCCAGTTGGTGGTGCTGTCGATCTTTGCAGACAATGACTACGGCGACTTGTTACGCAATAAATTATTCCGCTTAGATCACGATGGCAAGCTGATCGAGAACACGTGGCAGCGAGCCGCCGATTGCCTGCATCCGGGAATGCGGGGGCGCTATGAGCCTACGCTCTGGAAGTTGGCTCGGAACGCGATTCGCGGTTTGCAATCGCAAGGTGGCGTGGTGGAATCGTACATGGAACGCTGGCGAGCCCAATGCCTTGCCGAGTACGACGAATACATCACTCAAGGCGATACGGTCGTTCGCGATCTGCAGTCCGATCATTATGACGCCGACATCAGCCTGACACCGGGCTGTGCCTCGGCAGACTATAAACGGCGATTGTTCGAAAAGATTCTGGAACGTATCCAGCAGGTGTGCGAGCAGAATCAGACGCAGCTCGTCGTGATGGTCATTCCGTCACCGGGCGATGTGATTGACGGCTATGATTTTTGCCAGGTGGATCATCAGAAATACCCGCAGTACCAGCCGCGAGCCTTAACGGATCTCGCCGCCAATGCCGCCAGCAAACAGGGGTTGCCCACCGTCAATTTGTTTGAACCCTTTTCCAAAACCGATGCGAAACAGCTGTATTTTCGCGGCGGCAACAATCATTGGAATGACGCGGGACAGAAGCTGGCGGCAGAGCTTGTGGCACCAGTTGTCGGTAATTTGCTAAAACTAACTACGGTGATCAAAACCGATTGAGCGTGGCGATTCAGACTGGAAAGACATCTTACCAGGCGCCAGAATTTAAATTTGTGATCTCACTTCGGACAGACTTGGACTGCTCGAGCAGCAACCAGAGGACCGTGGCGAGCGGTGTTGCGAACGGCTTTTCGATTATTTACGACCGGAAGTGTGTCCTCTTATGTCTGCAAATGTGTCAACAAAACCTCCCCTGTGGACGATTCTGCTGTTAGCCGCAGGAGTGATTGGCGGGGCGTTCTGGGTTGCCAATCATCAACGAGTGCCTACTCGCCATAAAAGTTCAGAAGCCGCGGAAGTGGCGACTCCGACAGCCCCGGCATTGGTCAAAGCGACCGCTCAGCAGAGGCCGGAAGATTCCAGCTTGGTCGTGAAAGAACCTGGACCGACGCCGGCAGGAATGGTCTGGATTCCCGGCGGTGTCACGCTGATCGGGGATGCTGAAGGAGAGCACGAAGACGAGCGCAAAGAACACGAAGTCGCTCTCGACGGTTTTTGGATGGATGCCACCGAGGTCACCAATCGCGAGTTTCAGAAGTTTGTGCAGGCCACGAAGTACGTGACTCTGGCCGAGAAAACGCCAACTGCGGACGACCTGCCGGGGGTTGATTTCAGTCAAATCGATCCGGCAAATCTGGCCCCGGGATCAGTTTGTTTTACCTATCAATTTGCCGGCGAGAAGATCGATAAATCCCATCCGTTGTGGCCGTACCGGCTGTGGGGTTATGTGAAAGGTGCCAACTGGGCTCATCCTTCCGGCCCCGATTCGAACATTGAAGCAACCCTCGATCACCCCGTCGTGCATGTCAATTGGGACGATGCCAATGCGTATGCAAAGTGGGCGGGGAAACGCTTGCCCACCGAGGCGGAATGGGAATACGCAGCACGTGGTGGCACGGAAGGGCAGGCCTATCCCTGGGGGAACGAACAACTTCCCAATGGGAAGTGGATGCACAACGTCTGGCAGGGTGAATTCCCTTACAAGAATGAAAACCTCGATGGCTTTATCGAGTCCTCACCCGTGAAATCTTTCGCACCGAATGGGTACGGTTTGTACGACATGTCGGGAAATGTTTGGGAGTGGTGCAGTGACTGGTATCTGCCCGACTATTACGCTTTTAGCCCGCGCAAGAATCCCCAAGGGCCCGACCATAGCAATGATCCCAACGAGCCTGGTATGCCCAAACGCGTGCAACGCGGCGGCTCGTTTATGTGCAACGTCAACTATTGCACGGGCTACCGGATCTCGGCCCGGATGAAGGGAACTCCCGATAGCGGATTGAGGCACACCGGTTTTCGTTGCGTCAAACCCGCTCTGTAAGAAATCAGTTGCTTGCGATCACGATTTAGCTTAACGTTTGCGTCTTAATCGACGCAGTCGATGGGTAGCCCAGATTCTCGAATCTGGGTGAGCGCAGCGAACAAGAGGTTGCGGTTCTGAGAGTCAGCACCTGTGCTAAGCTCGTAAGAGAAAACTGCGACTTAATTCTCACACTGGTTTTCATCGCTCAAAGACCTTTTCAAGTTAGAAAAACCTTCTCAGAAAATGACAATCGGGAATCGCAGGAGCCATAGCCTCTTGTTCGCTTCGCTCACCCAGATTCAAGAATCTGGGCTACCCGATCATTTCGAGCGAATACGTTTAGCTAAACCGCTCTAGCGAGTCCATTTGAGCCAGCGTTCAAACATTCGCTTCACGAACGGCGTCAGCCGCGTGCGGTTGTAGGCGTCGCCGATTTTGCGAATGGCGTCGGCTTGAGTGGGGTAGGGGTGAATGACACTGGCCAGCCGCTGCAGTCCCACCTTGCCGGCCATCGCGACACAGATCTCAGAAATCAAATCCCCTGCGTGCGCCGCGACGATTGTTGCTCCTACAATCTGATCGGTGCCCTGTCGGACGTGAATTTTGACAAATCCCTGCTCTTCGCCATCTAAAATTGCTCGGTCGACTTTGTCGAGCGGTTGCAGAAAGGTGTTGATCGCGATGCCCTGTTCCCGCGCGGATTGCTCATTGAGGCCGACGGCGGCGATCTCCGGAGAGGTGTAGGTGCAACGGGGAATGGTGAGCGTGGAGGCTCGGCCGCGGCCATAAAACAGGGCATTTTGAATCACGATTCGAGCCTGAAAATCGGCCGCGTGCGTGAACTTGTGCGTCGAGCAAACATCCCCGGCGGCATAGATGCGGGAGTTCGTTGTCCGCAGGGAATCATTGACTTGGATTCCGTGTTGTGAATCAAATGTGACGCCGACACCTTCCAGATTCAGACCTTCGACATTGGGGGCTCGTCCGACCCCCACCAGAATCGCGTCGACTCGGATTTCTTGAATAGCACCAGCAACCCGACACTGCAGGACGGTATCGGAACCATCGCGTAAGACACGTTCGACGGTCGCCTGAAAAAAAAGTTGCAGGCCGTCCTGACGAAACGCGGCTGCTAGGATTTGTGCTGCGTCGGGATCTTCCTGCGGCAGAATTCCGGCGTGCTTGTTGATCAACGACACCTGCGAACCCAGCCGAGAAAACGCTTGGGCCAGTTCGCAGCCGATCGGCCCCGCACCGATCACGGCCAGATGGCGGGGGAGTTCAGTGAGATTAAACACCGTTTCATTCGTGAGGTATCCCACATCGTCCAACCCCGGTATCGCCGGCCGCACGGCACGAGCCCCCGTCGCAATCACGGCACGTCGAAATTGGAGCGTTCGGTCGCCAACTTGAATCGTGTCGGGCGAGGCGAAGCGTCCCGCCCCCAGAAAAACATCCACCCCAAGGCTTTGAAATCGTGCGGCGGAATCGTGAGCACTCAACCCGGCTCGCAGCCGTCGCAGTCGAGCCATCACCTCGGCGAAATCGACGCGCGGCGGTGCATCGAGATGTACGCCAAATTCACTGGCCCGACGGATCTCGGCCACGCAGCGACTCGCCCGGAGTAGAGCTTTCGAGGGGACGCACCCCACGTTCAGGCAGTCGCCCCCCATTAAGTCCCGTTCGATTAGCGCGACTTTCGCCCCCAACCCGGCGGCTCCCGCGGCCGTGATTAATCCCGCCGTTCCGGCACCAATTACGACGAGGTTATAGCGGCCACTCGGCTGAGGATTCACCCAATCCGAGGGATGCACATGCGACAGCAATTGCCGATTGAATTCATCCAGCGGACTTATAGGGGCAAGTGCCATGGGTGGTTGCGATCTACCGGCGGGAAATGAGAGATCTAAAACTTGGCGAGAGTCCGGTTACGACTACGAAGAATTCCAGTCGGCCCTCCGGGCCGAAAGACATCTCACATCACGTAACGACAAACGTGCGTTTCACTTTAGTGACGACTTCGCAAACCGGGCGGCAATTTTTTTAACAAGCAATGGGAATAACCCCAGGACCGTAAATGCGATGATTAGTTGCGGACTTAAAATCTTAGTCACCGAGGGATTCTTTAATTCATCCAGGCCGGGTAACGAAATGCCGGCATAAATGTAGAGGATTGTTGCCGGTAACATTCCTAGCTGACTGACCCACCAAAAGGTGCGGACGGAAATCGGGGTCAGCCCCATGCCAGCGTTCACAACGAAAAATGGCACGGCCGGAATCAAACGCAGCGTGAAGAGATAAAAGGCCCCGTCTCGCTCAAACGCGGAGTTAAACCCGGCGAGTTGCCTGCTGAAACGACGTTGGATGATGTCTCGCAGCAGATAGCGACTCATTAAAAACGCGACGGTGGCTCCGGCGGTCGACGACAGGCTGACTAAGATCAACGCGGGCCAGAATCCAAACATCCAGCCATAGGCCAAAGTCATAATGGCCGCGCCAGGCAATGAGAGCCCGGCGACGGCCACATACAGAACGAACGCGCCACAATACACGGCCGCAGGATATTCGGCCTGAGCTTGCCGCAGTCGCGTCAGTTGGGCCAGCAGAAACTCCAAAACCGTCGTCCCCAGCTGGCCTACGGGGAGACCACTGAGTATTAAACCAACAACGGCCAGCAGCGTCATGATCCCGATCGCCGGCCAGAGCCAACGGCCTGGCCGACGAGCAGGGATTTCAGACGTGTCAGGAGAATCCATAAGGGGCCCAAAGCTGGACAATTTCTTCAGCGTCGTTCAACGTGGAATTCAAAGCTCTGATTTTAAAAATTACAAACGCGGATTTGCCGGTTTATGAGGAGGTAGGAATGCAGGAGCCCCCTTCACTTTGATTTGCCGTTGATACACCTTGTCACCACATGTCGCAAACAGCACGGTCATTTCCGGCCCGCCAAATGTCAGGTTCGAAACCTTTCCATTGGGAGTCGGGATAATGCAGGTCACTCGTCCGGCCTGGTCGCAGACTTGCAGCCCCATTCGGGTGGCGACATAGACTCGTCCATCGCGATCGACGCGAACGCCATCGGCACCACTGTCTTCGGCCGTATCGGGGACATGCAGGTGGAAATAGCGTTGTTTGTGGGCCAGTGATCCATCGGGTTGAATCTGATAGCTGAAGACCCAATGCGTCCGGCTGTCGGCGACATACAGCAGCGATTGATCGGGAGACACGGCCAGTCCGTTGGAGAACTTCAAACCGGTATCGACGACCTTCTTTTCCCCTTGCGGGCTGATGTACCACACCTGGCTGGGGTCTGTTCCGTTCCATCCGGGATTGGTCACATACAAGCTGCCGTCATGTCGCACCACCAGATCGTTTCCACGGAAGCCGTCGGCAATGACGGTGGCCTTCCCGGTGGAATCATAAGCGACAATTTGATTGGCACCGCCCGCCACAGAATAGAGCCGACCGTCAGGACCAAAGGCCTGCCCGTCGCCCCGTTGGGTGTCGCTGAGAAAAGTACTGACTTTCCCGTCGAGGCCCACTTTATATGTTTTGCTTTCGGGGACGTCGTTGAAGAAGACTTCGCCTTGCGCGTTCACGGCGGGACCTTCGGTGAACTTGTGACCTTCCGAAACCAGCTTCCAGTCTTCGCCGGGGATCAGAATGTCTTGCAACTGCTGCGAGCCGAGTCCCGTTTTGATGCCAGCATTCCAGTCCTTCCAGATCCAGCGCATGGCATCCGGGAAGATTTTTGTCGCGTGCTCACTGTTGTGGCCCCCCTCACCCCAGGCGTGGTTGACTTCGTAGCCGGCAAATGTCAGCGAGCGTTCCATCTCTTGATTGGCCATCCACCAGTCACCACCAAAGATGTTTTGATCGGCACTGCCATCTTCCAAGAAGATCCGCAACGGCTTGGGTTCGTACTTGCGGAGCAGGGTGGGGTAGACGTTCCCGCCACGCAGCCCAACATAGGTGCCAATGGTGCTGAAGACTCGGCGAAAGGCGTCGGGACGTTCCCACGCAGCGGTGAAGGCACAGATGGCACCACTGCTGGCGCCGGCAATGCAGCGGTCGTTACCGCGTGGGGAAAAATGAATCTCGCGGCCATCGGCGGTCTTCTGCTTTTCCACCACAGGCAGCAATTCCTCGATCAGGAATCGCGCATAGTTATCTCCCAAGCCGTCATACTCGAAGCTGCGATTGAAGCGATCCAGGGTCTGATCGGAGGCCCCTTTCACGCGGCCATGCATGACGAAAACACCAATCAGGACCGGAATCTCTTTCTTGGCGATCAATTCGTCGAACACCGCCGGAGCGTTGTACTGGATGCCATCCTGACACACATACAAGCAGGCGGGTTGAGACGGATCGTACTGTTTCGGAACATAGACCCAATAGTCACGGACGGTCCCCGGAAAGATCCGGCTGTCGTCAAAGCTGTGTTTGGTAACATCCCCTTTGGGGATTTCCTGCTGCGCGTGCAACGGCGTCGCCGGCAGCACGAAGGTGCCTACAAAAAGTAGTACCGACAGTGACAGGAGACGAATCTGAGGTCGTGGCATCTAGGGAGTATCCTCTGCTGGCAAACGGACGAAGCGAGACGCAAACATCGTGCGCCGCATTCTACTGTGAGCAGCAGAAATCGAACATCGCCGAAGGTCGGAGATGCTGGCGGCCGACACCATGTCGTTGCTCGCTCCGCGAGCTGAACGTGCTCGCAGTGGCGCGGTGAGATCCATGCTGAGATTGAATACGGATTCCAACCGGCTACTGCGAATGCGTTCTGTTCGCGGAGCGAACAACGACTATGGTTCGGCGAAGCCTCACCTTCCGGCTTAATGGATCGAGGTCAGCTTTAAGCCGATGATCGACACAAACAACAGGCCCAGAAAGAAGAGGCGGGGGAAGGTGGCGGGTTCACCGAGGAACACCATACCCAGAATGGCGGCCCCCACGGTGCCGATGCCGACCCACACCGCGTAGGCGGTCCCAATGGGCAGCGTGCGGGCGGCGACCGCGAGCAAAAACATGCTCAGAACGATGCCAATGATTGTTAAGACGCTGGGGACGAGTTTCGTGAAACCCTCGGTGTATTTCAGACCGATGGCCCACCCCATCTCCAACAACCCGGCGATGACGACCAGTAACCATGCCATGACGACACTCCTTCCAATTGAGCGTCGTCTTATCCTCACCGGGTACGGCGCACCTCGTCCGGGGCCATGGGGCCATTACTGGAATCCATTTTATCTCATTCCAGCTGTCCCGTCCAAGGCAATCCCGATCACCTTCTGGTGAAAAGGATTTCGGTCGTAGCGTCCACCGCGATATCAGGCCGGCCGGTCAGGGAGGATTCATGGTGATCAGCGGCGTATTCGGCGATACCAAGTGGCGACTGAGAAAATTCGGTCGAAGGCCGTGACAAGAAGCGACGAGCCAACGCCAGCAGACATGCTCATATTGACATACCTATCGGCAAACCCACCCGACAAGCAATGAACATTACCTGAAATCATTTCTAAACCGTAATTGTTCTCGCGCCCCAAACGCTGTTTACGGACTGTATTTTGTGCACAGTCCGCTGCGGCAAAATGCATACATAATCTAATGTTCCGTATCAAGTTGCCGCGTATTGATAAAGAATTTCTGTCTTGTTAGTGTTGAATACGATCATCTCTTCTCATTTGTCGATTCATTAAGCCGCTCGTCCTTATTTCTTTTGGGCGTGGCCTAATCTGTTTTTATCGTCGCTTCTAATTTTCGTCGCAGAAAGGTCATTTATGCTCGCCCCCCCGCGTTCCCGAGGCTTTACGTTGATCGAACTTCTGGTGGTGATTGCCATCATCGCCGTGTTAATTGCCTTGCTACTGCCAGCAGTCCAACAGGCACGCGAGGCGGCTCGCCGGTCACAATGTGCGAACAACCTGCACCAGTTAGTTACCGCAATGCACAACTACGAGTCCTCTTATGGCTGCTTTGCACCGGGTAGTATTGGCCCCATGACCGGTGACAGTAACTTCCCCACTGGCTGGAGTGATCCACGCGTGGGGTCCTGTTGTCCCTATGGGCACTTCAGCTGGGCCGCCATGCTGTTGCCGCAGATGGACGGCACGAATGTCTACAATCAGATCAATTTCAATGTCCCCGCATTCGCCTATAGCTTCAGCGAAAACGGGACGGTCTATACGTCTCAAGGGAACGTCGCCAATCAATTGGCGGCGAATTCCATGCCCGCGGTCCTGACTTGCCCCTCAGTCCCGCGGGTGCAACCCGCGACGCAGCAGAAGGACTATGGCATTAATGGGGGATCGGGAGGTTGCTGCCCGGAACGCAATCAGACGGGAATGAATGGCATGGGTTTTGTAAACAGCCGCATTCGATTCCGCGATGTCACCGACGGCACCAGCAATACATTTCTATTCCTGGAGTTAGCTCACAATCGAGTTCATAGCTGGCTCGATCTTAAGACGGGATCAAATCCCTTCTTGTTCGTGCACCATCCGTCCGAAGGCTATGCCGACGCCACGTCCATCGATATCCCGGATACCGTGGTCTACGACAACCGTGCGGCAGGTGGCAATCATACCGGTGGCGTGCAAACGATCTTTACGGATGGGCACCTCAAGTTCATTAGCGACAACATCAATATGCCGCTCTATATCAGTTTGTTTACCCGAGCGGGCGGGGAAGTTGTTGGCGAATATTAGCATCCTCGGCGGTATTGATCGCGGCGACCGCAGTGGTCGCCGCGTGTGCTATCCGTGCGCTATTCAAAAGACTTGGATCTGGAAGGAATTATCGTGCGCAACGGTCACTTCACCTTACAGCGCCGCGGGTTGGTTGGGATTCTGGCCTGTATCTTATTCTGCGGTTGGGCGACCGGATGTTCCGGCAGCAAAGGGCCGGTGTTGCATCGGGTTGCGGGAAAAGTGAACCTGGCTGGGCAGCCCGTGCCGAATGTCATGGTCCATTTTGAACCAGTCGCGGCCGGACATCCGAGCTCGGGCCGAACCAACGCCAAGGGCGAGTTTACCTTGCGTCACAATGCCGAAAGAGAAGGGGCGCAGGCCGGAGACTACAAGGTTTGGATTCAGTACCTACCAAAGTCGCCGCAGGAAGAAATGCAAATTCGCTCTGGGAAACCGCCCTATTCAAAGGAATTGGAAGCCGCTTTGAAAAAGTACGGTTCGGAGAAGGGGTCTCCCCTGTCGCAATCCGTTCAGAAAGCGGAACCCAACCTGGTACTCAATCTGGATTGATCAAGTCAGTCCAGAACGCTTTCACGGAATCTCTGCGGCAACATCCAGCGACGTTCATGGGGAGCCCCGATTGGAGAATCTGGGCTACATCGCCTTAACTCAAAGTTTTCATCAATACTCAGCGTATGCTGATCATCTGGGGTGCGATTAGCTCGTGAATTCGGGTTAGCAGAAAACTTCCCTGAAAGGGAAGGACAACATAGCCCAGGGTCACTCGGTACGCCGAGCGCACCCTGGGTTAAACCCGGATAAGTTCCCAACCCTGAATGGGTTGCACCCTGGAATTGAACGCACAGAAGTGGAACCCATTCACGGTTCTTTCTTCATTTCTGGCCCTATACCCAGGGTGCGCCGCGAGTACTCGGCGACCCTGGGCTATGTTGTGTATCCCCTCAGGGAACAGAGATTGGTGCAGCCGAATAACTGAAGATCTGAAAACGGTTTTGGCCTTCTTCACGAAAACATTCGGATAAACCACCCTATCCAATGTCTTCTCGCCGTCCGCAAGATTATTGCTCCAACGGGTACATCGGGTGCCGGCGGTGTTGGTGATTGAGCATGGCAAAATCATGCGTATGCACCGCGCGGGCGTCGATGTTATAGATTGAACCCCCGAGCCGCTCAAAACCCGATCGGAAATGCACGGATGACTTCAGCGAGATGTACTTCATTTGAGAACAATCAATTCCCAAAGATCGAGCAAAAGCCTGGTCGAGAGGTTGCACGCGGCCGCTGACGATCACCACATTGACCCCGCCGATTTGCAGCCAGGCAGACGTGCCCAGGTCGCCCGTTAATCCGGCGTACATCGGGCCATCGTAGGTGAACCGGCCATCGGACAGCGCTTTGACTTCTGCTTCGGCGAGTACCGGCGGTCCCTGAACGGGATCAGATTTCCCGCCGATTGACAGCTGGAGTCGGCCGCCGACGCCTGCCGCGTGAGCTTGCCGGGCCACCTCGGGATCGACCACGTAGAGCACCAGGGCGTCGGGCAGCTTCAGGTCGAGAAAGGTTTGCAGGACCTCGGTCGAATCGCCTGCAGCACCTCCACCTGTGTTGTCGGCCATATCGGCCAGCATAATTGGAAAACGTCCGGCGGCGGCCCCAGCTTCTAAGGCTTGGTGAGCGGTGAGTGGCTTGCGGTACCAACGTTCGCGTCGAGCGTAGACCCAATCTGAAAGTTCATCCGCGGTGCGATCGGCCAGTTGTTGATCACCATCGGCGACAACAATCACCGAAGGCCCCATGTCGGGCACGTCGGCCCACGGAAAACCTGTCGCCAGCGTGATCGATAAAATTCCCGGTTGCTGTTCGGTGGCGTGGACCAGGCGAAAGGCTTCATCAATCGGCGGATGAGACGTCACCTGCGTGGCGGCACTCCAGAAGAACGACATCTGCCGGAAAGCCATCACGGGATGAATCTCGCCGCGGATAATGCGGACGATCAGATCGGCGGCCTCACGTCCACGTTCGGCCATATCAACGTGCGGGTAGGTGTCAAACCCCACAATGGCGGTGGCGGC
>JAZKFE010000186.1:29192-41957 GCA_040386595.1 Planctomycetota bacterium
CGGGCATGCGGGCCCGACGGCTTGTCGCACGGCAGAGACAAAGTCTCCATCGCCATCGGCGATTCCTTCAACCACCATCGCGCCATGCAGGTCGAGCAAGATGCCATCGACGGGACCACCAGCCTGGGCTTCGGCCAAACGCTCAAGAAATTCCCCTTTTAAGGCATCGTAGTCGGTGCGCGGAATGAGTCCGGCGGGATAGGCGAACGTCCACAGCAACGGCACCAGTTCGAAACCATGACGCTCGGCACCGTCAATGAATCCGCCGGTACAAATATTGGTCCCACGAAACCGTTCAATGACGGCCGGGCCCCGGTACAGGCCGAAACCGGCAGCGAAGTCGGCCAGGGTGGTCGGGGTTTGGGAAAACGTGCTCGTCTCGTGCGAGATTCCACCGGTGATGATTCGCATGGCTGGCTCCGTAATATCAAAGTTGTTGACGCTCCCACGCGGGCACTGGGGAGTGCGTTCGGGCGGGTCCCATCCTATTGATATCGGGGGAATCATCCAAGGATCAAACGGTGGCCGGGCGGAGCATTTCGGCGATATTCGGAGGGGTCGGAACTTCCATTCTCAGGATAGCCAGCCCCAACGTTTTGCCTTGGCTGTCGATGCGTAGAGAACGGCTCGCGCCTCCCCCCAGGACATCGTTAAGCATGAAGTTGTATGCCCGGATTCCGGGCAGCTCGTAGCGTTGCACCTGCTTGGGACGCAGCGGCAAGAAAAACTCGGCAACGCGCGGTTCAGTCAGCACTTTGCCGAGGTACTCGTAGCCGGCATCGGTCCAGGCGATAATTCCGACGTTCGCATGATTGCCCTTGTCGCCCGATCGCGCATGGGCGATTTCGCTGAGGGTGATCGTATTCGACATATTCAAACCTTTTCGAGATAGTCGTGTCAGGCTACGAGTTCCAGGCGCTGGCCGATTTTACTTCGACGATTGGCTGGACTCGGTCGCGATGAATCGTGGTGGGCCAATAGGCCAGCACGGGCCAGGGTTTGGCTCGTGGACCCGTGTAGCCAGTGACGCCGGGTAAGCCGGACGTCACCAATGGTGCGAACTCGCGTGTGAAGCGTTCCACGGCAGCCTTTGAAGGATCCTGCACGGTGACTCGCAAGACAACTTCCGGAGCCTCGACCGGTGGGGCCACTCCCGGAACGACCTGACCACTTCCCAGGCATTCAATATTGGTTCGGGCGAGAACGTGTCCGGCTCGCCGGACTCGTTGCAGCAGCATCTCACCACACTGGCGGGCGCGTTGAGTCGCATTGGGACCGTAGATCACCAGCGTTCCGGTGGCCATATAGCCGTCGCGATAGGCCATAGAATCCTTGTAGGTCGGCGGGGCAGGGGCCCCGATGGCCCCCGAGACTTCGACTCGATCAGTGCCGGTTTGAGTCAATCGAACCTGGGAAAAATCGACATCAACATCCGGAGTGAGGTAGTGCTGCGGGTCCCCGATTTCATAGATGAGTTGTTCGGCGACCGTGTCGACCGTGACAGCTCCGTCGGTTCCCGCGGGTTTGGTAATCGTGATACGACCGTCCGCATCGATCTCGGCAATGGGATAGCCGACATTCGCGAGGGGCGGGTCGGTCTCCCAGCCGGAAAACATGCCACCGGTCACTTGGGCGCCACATTCAATCAGATGCCCGGCGACCGAAGCAGCCGCCAGACGTGACCAATCGGTGTCACTCCAGCCGAATTCGTAGAGCGCGGGCCCCACGGTTAACGAGGCATCGGCAACGCGGCCGGTGATGACGATTTGGGCCCCTTGCTCCAGCGCCTGCCGAATCCCAGCTGCCCCCAGATAGACGTTGGCCGAAGCCAGCTGCGAGCGTAGGTCACCCAAGGGCTTACCTGTATCGAAGTTCCGAAGATCTTCACCGGTCGCCTGCAGCTCATCGAGCCGTGAAAAAATATCATCGCCACTGACGGCGGCGACCCGGCAATCCGGCAATCCGCCCGCCGCCAGGATGCTGGAGACGGCTCGGGCACACGCCGTGGGATTCATTCCCCCGCCGTTCGTGACCACTTTCAGTTGCGGTTGAGATTGTAAGGCCGGGAGCAGGCTGCTGAGAACCGTCGGAAAATCGGTCACAAAGCCCGCATCAGGATTGCGAGATTTGAGGTGCGCCAGAATCGACAAGGTCAGCTCGGCCAGATACTCCAGCGTCAAATAATCGAGCTGTCCCGATTCCGCCAAGAGCCGTGGGGCATCCAGGTTATCCCCCCAGAATCCTGCTCCATTTCCAATCCGAAGCACACGGCTCATGACAATCCTCAAAGGCCAGTCTCAATAAATTGCTGAATTCCCGACATCGACACGAATCAAGATTCTTTTCGCACGCGAGTTTTCGCAGGCCAGCAGTCTTGCGGATGACGATTCGTCAGCTACAGGAATTGTACGCAGATCGGATCCTAGATAAGTAGCGTACTTCTTTTGAGGGCGACGCCGAACCAGCCAGCTTGGCCCATGTCGGCATGCAAATTGCCATCGAATCTGTCAGTTGGCGCAATCGGGGCTGCGATTGGGCCTTGATCACTGTGCAGGCAGGGGACGTTCGCGTGCCCTGGCCGCTCCTCGGTCACACTGAGGGAACCGCAACCAGTTCAGAGGGCCTCACAAGGAATTTGATCATGGCGACTGCAGGACATCCCAGAAATCGAGAATTGCGACATGCCCGAGCTCCGAAAACCCCGGCCGAGAAGCTGCGGGGGTTTTACGTGCATCTCATTGTGTATCTGTGCGTTAACGTGGGTCTGTTGATTCTCAATTTCCGCCGCAACCCGGAACACCTGTGGTTCTACTGGGTCGCGATGGGCTGGGGGATCGGGTTGGTATTTCATGCGGCGAAAGTGTTTATGCTTTCCAGTTACGAAACGGACAACACCAGTACTCCCCCGGATAACCCTTCTCTGTAGATACTGTCCCCGTAAGTACTCCAGTAGACACTGCCATGGGAGTGTCAGCGTCGCTCGTCACACAACGTGTGACGCTGCCCCCTGTGGAATCCAACCTGAGGGAGTGTTCACACCCGCAGGCACATCGATTCATTTGATCACTTTAGATGAGGCGGAGATAAGCTCCGCGGGGCCGAATTCTGCTGGAATTCCAGCCTTTGCGAGTTAGTGCCGGAATCCTTAACCACATAACATTTCGGGGTGCCGTGATGGGCACATTAGTAAAGACTTTAAGTCTCGAAACAAGCTCGCCTGAGTGCCTGCAGAACGCGGCACCGCTGGCCGAGGTAAATCGCTATCTAACAGGCCGCCGTCAGAATCGATGCTGAGGGTTCGGTGACTGCAAACTCACCTCTGAACGCTGCAATCTGCGAGATTCGAAAGGTCATTTTATAAGACTTGTCGACAATATCCTGTTGGACATTGACAGTGTTGAATACGCCTTTTATAAACAATGTGAAGCGTTTCACGCAAATTCTTTCGGCGAGTTCTGATCTCGCATTCGCAGTATATTCGGGAATTCATTTCCCTGCAGATAGTTCTGGTTCAAACTCAGGTATCAAATATGTTGTCATCGTCTCACGATGAGGGACAGGACGGATATTCTCCGCGCTGTTCGTGGCTTCCGTTTTGGTTCGCCTTGGCTTTAACCAGCTTGATGGTGATTGGTTGCGGCAAGCCCGCCGGTGAAGCCGCAGCCTTGAAAGGCACCGTCAAGTTCAACGGTGAACTCGTCAAAAAAGGCAGCGTTCGCCTGTCATCTGAAGACGATACACCTGGCCCCGGTGGGCTGAGTCCCATTACCGATGGTCAATATGAGATCCCTCTGGAGAAGGGGACCAAAGCCGGAAAGTATCTGGTCATGGTCTACGGCTTCAAAGAGACCGGTCGCATGATCAAAGTGGACGATGGGGCACCTCCAATCAAAGAGGAAGTTCAATTCATTCCACGTAAGTACAACGATGATTCGAAGGAACATCTCGAGCTGCAACCGGGCGATAATGCGCGCGATTTCGATCTCTCGAAATAACCTTGCGGTCAGTGAAGCGTCGATAACTCAACAATTGAAACCAGATTTCGTTGCACGAACCACGACGTCAGTCATGGGTGCTGGCAATTCAATCTAAGTAGAATGAGATAAGCCTTGTTGTCTTAAAGCACTCCGGTTCTCGTAGTGCACTCGGTTTCTCAGTGGTACGAACCTTCTGTTAATACGTTACGCAATGGATAGTGGGTTTATCGCAGGTGTTTAGTTGCTGTGTGGCGATCGAAAAAAGTAACGGCTGTGTTGGTGTAGCGCCGCTGGCCGTGGATCAACGCCGTCACAACATCCTTTCAATCCGCGAAACGTCGGATTGGCTCTGCCCTAACTGATATGTAGCCCTGTGGTTGGGAAATGCAGTGCACGTACGACAAGCCGTTCTTCGGATACGTGGACTGATTCTCAACTGCGGATTTGAACTCAAGTTGTAGCGAATTGTCGAGATCCCGCTGGCTCCTGGTTATTGAATTTCCAGGCGCAGTGTTGGTGACATGATGTACCCCAGCCCCAATTTTCCTTTGTCGTGGCCTCAATCCGCTAACCCTGCAGTCATGCGGGACAAGCTGGTGGAGGGCTTCGTCGTTTCTTCTGTAGTGCTGGGGGCATTGGTCATTCTCAACAGTTCCTTATGAATAGTCAGGGCACGTGGCGCAACGTTTTGTTGCGGTCGCCAGTCGAATTTGTTTTTATTTTTTCTGGAGTTCGAGTCACAATGCGGAGCCAAAACATGAGTGGAAAGCGCCACAGAGGGTTCACCCTCATTGAACTGTTGGTGGTCATTGCGATCATCGCCGTTCTGATTGCCCTCCTGCTGCCTGCGGTGCAGCAAGCACGCGAAGCGGCACGTCGCAGCCAGTGCAAAAACAATATGAAGCAATTGGGCTTGGCCCTGCACAACTATCACGACACGGTGGGCATGTTTCCTCCGGCCGCGATTCGAGCCACTAATTGTGCGGTTGTCGGCAACACGAAATGCAACGGGCTGAGCTTTATGGCTCGATTGACTCCCTACCTTGATCAGGCGGTAATCTATAACTCGTTAAATTTCCTGGTTGAGCCTGCCTGGAAAGATACGAATCCGAACGGTTATGCCATTGCTTCAGGGACACGTTTAGGAGTGTTGCTTTGCCCTTCAGACCCACTCCGCCGCGGCGACGTGCGCCCCGACCTGGCCCCCACCAGCTATGCGGTCTGTGTCGGAAACAATGAAAATTGGTGTGCTGACCCGACTTGGTACGAAGGTAAGATGGGTGGCGGGAATGCCCAGTGGGTCTGTACCTCAAGTCAGGCCGGAACGGCTGTAATTTTCGGTAATAGCACGGTCAACATCGCGGGGATCACCGACGGCACCAGCAATACCATGGTTATGTCAGAATGGACCAAGGGGTCGCCTGCGGTTCAGCAGAATAACCAATACGCCAGCTGCCTGGCCGGATCCGCCGCGCCACCACCATCGACCACGAATACTTACGAACCGATTGGATACAGCTGGCTCTATGCGAACGGAATGCACTCCTGGGCCTTCACGACATTGATGAAGCCGAATGATCCGATTGTGAAGTTCCAACAGGATCAGCAGTGCGTGCAGTCACCGTGGGTCGGCCCAGTGCGGTTCCGTGCCAGCAGTGACCACGTGGGCGGCGTGCATGTTCTGATGTGCGACGGAGCCGTTCGTTTCATCTCCGACAACATTAATTTGACGACCTGGCAGAACCTCGGCAACCGCGCCGATGGCAACGTTTTAGGCGAGCTCTAGCCGCAGCGCCTGAACGACGTGATCGACACCACGATCGTTGAACAGGCTCAGAATGAATCCCACTTTGCTCAGCCAAGTCGTCCTGACGACTTGGCTGTTTTTTTGTGTCTGGTGATTCCGAGAGTTCGAAGTTCCGGAAGTACGTCGACGACGTCACCTGCGGAGCCCAGGAAGGATCCTGGCCGCCCCAGAAGTGGGCGAAGAAGAAATGCTCAATGGGGGCCTGTGTGCCTTTTCGAAACCGCAGGTCATTTTTCTCCAGCACAAGTTTGTCATCCACCCACACCTTGATCAAACCATCTTTCTTTTCATCTGCAGAATTCAATTGGACCTGCATTTTCAGTCGATACCATTGCCCGGCCACCGCTTTGAAATTCAGCAGCAGGTCGTCACCATATTTGCCTTGCATGTCCAGGTGATACACATAAATGACCAAGGCCCCTTCCTCACGCCACATGTAACGCACAGTCCAGCCATCCCCTTGGGGTTTTCGCCCACCACTGGTCGAGATACCTCCCGAGAGCCCAGGGAGCTTGCCACCGCGACGAAAATCAAAACCTGATCCGTCGGCTTCGCCGAACCGCACGTCATATTCAAGGGTATAAGAGTCGCGCGGGACAATATTGGAAAACAGGTGAGCTCCCGACGTCAGCCAGCCATAAGTATCTGCCTGAGTCGTCACTTTCAGTGCGGGCAGACTGTCTTCCAGGTGCACAATTTCCGTGCGGCCCAAATCGGCATAGTAGGGCTTGCCGAAATCCCGCATGCACTTCTTCGCGGTATAAGGACCATCCGCGTGTTCGAAGCGAACCGTCTTACCCGATTGCAGATCACCCGCTCGGAGCTCCGCATCAAAACCGACCATGCCGAAGCTCAACAGCGCTCCAGCACAATATGCACGCCAACATGGAAACACGGCAGAATTCTCTTTTCGCCACTTGAAGTGCTTAATCCCACGAATCCCCGCCCATTCCCAGAGTTGATGAATGAGCGGAATTCTCCGGACCAACGCTCCAGCCACGCGTGAAGTGAGACTGCAACCGGTGCTTGTTAGTCAGAGAGAATCAGGCCGATCGACCTGCGAAGAAACCATGCTACCCAGAAGTTTGGTGCCGTCACAAGGTATGGAAGCATCTACCATCTGAGGTTGTCGGAATCTCTGAGAAAGGTCGGTTGTGGAAAATGACGAATGTCGAAATCCGAATGTCGAATGAATGACCAAGCCCGAATGACGAATGCGGCTGAGGACCGGAAGGTGTTGGCCACAAACGAAGCAATGAATTCAAACAACACACGCCAATTCGCGTTGTGCTGAAGGATGTCGGAAATGGTTCAAAAAAATCAAAATAGAAACAACTCCGGGCCTCAGCGGAGCCCTCTTTTTTAGGGAGCACTACTGAGGCCCGGAGTTTCGAACTGTGACGTGTGTTGTGGGACTCGGTCCTATTTCCCGATGACAAGGAAACGGAAACGCGCCCTCTTCGGGTGACCTACTTGCCCGACCGCTTCCAGGCGATGATCTCGTCCAGAATGGATCCCAGCGGTAAATGCGGGGCCGAGCCCAATGTGGTCTTGAGCTTGGTCAGATCGGGGACGCGGCGGCGGATGTCTTCGAAGTCGTCGCCGTAAGCTCGGCTGTAGGGAAGGTATTCAATCTTTACGGCCGGGTCGACGCGCTCAATGACCGCTTCGGCCAGCTCTTTGATCGAGACCGGCTGGTCGCTGCCGATGTTAAAGACCTGTCCGTAGGCGGATTCGGTTTCAGTCAGCTTCATCACGACGTCGACGATTTCGTGGACGTGGCCAAAGCACCGGACCTGACCGCCGTCGTCATAGACGATCACCGGGCCGCCGGCGAGTGCCTGATCGACGAACCGCGGAATGACCATCCCGTAGTGACCGACCTGCCGCGGACCGACGACATTAAAGAAGCGGCCAATGGCGACCTTCAAACCATACTTACGGAAGTAGGCCAACGCCAGGAATTCATCGATCGCTTTGGAGCAACCATACGCCCAGCGGGGACGCGTCGTCGCGCCGAATTGCAGGTCGTCTTCTTCCGTCCATTGCTCTTTGAAATTCTTGCCGTAGACCTCGCTGGTGGAGGCCAGGAAGAACTTCTGTCCTCCCTGGATCGCCAGTCGCAGCAGTAGCTCGGTGGGATAAATGTTGGTTTCGATGGTCCGGACCGGATCATCGGCGACCAGCTTGACCCCGACCGCTGCAGCCAAGTGATAAATCACATCGACGCCACGGACTACGTCGGCCAGCAAGACGGGATCCGTAATCGAACCGACCCGCAGTCGGAACTGGGGGTGACCGATCACGCCCCGCAAGTTCTCTTGCTGACCGGTCGACATGTCGTCGAGGACCGTGACGGAATGACCTTGTTCGAGAAGACGTTCGGTGAGATGGCTACCAATGAAGCCCGCTCCGCCGGTGACCAAGCAGCGCGCCATGCCGTTGCGTTCCTTACTGTTTTTGGGCAAACCCGTGCGACGTTACGAAAGTCTTCGAATTGGAACGAGAACTCGCGCGATTCACAACGAGGTTGCCTGGCCGTTCTAAGAAAATTCTCTGGCCGGCAATCGCTTGCAGGCGTTGTCGAACGGGATCGAGGTGATTGTAACATTTGGCTGAACTGTAACTTGCACCATCTCGCACGAATCGCCGGATCAACCGGAAGTCGCTTCGCGTCCGCGGCGGCAGGCTGCCCATCATACGCCGGCGAAGCCGATTTCGCTGGAAAGCCGTCGACAGTCTTAAGAGCCGATCTCATTCGAGGCCTCGCATCCAGACTCCGACGAGGCGGTTAGCCGGAACACGGCGTTCGCGGAGCGGACAGATCTCGCACTCACCTCAACACGACATGATGTCATTAGTCGGCGATCCCCGACACTCCTTCGCTTGTGAACAGCCCGTTGCGGACTCTTAGCGCCCGTGGCCCCTCAACGTAAAGTTTTCTTAGCGAACACTCGCCTTAAAAAAGGCACAATCACTCCACTCAGCACAATCGCTGCAATCACAACTCAAGACACAACCCCCCACGGCCACTCGAGTTACAAGCAACTGCTCCGATTGTGCCGATTATTTCTTTTGTTTCGATTTTATTGACGGTATGAATTGTGCCTTTTGTTTCGTTTGTAGTGAGCTCCAGCTGCTCCAGCAATTGGACCTGAATGTGAGCTCGAATCGCATCGAAAATTGGCGTTGATTGACGAATGGACGGCTAGCGCCCAAGCCATCGTCGATGAACCGATACCTATATACGGTCCTGCCTGCCCGTCCGGTCACCACACCGGTCGAGGCCGTGGCAGACCACCCGATAACGCTGTTGAGAGAGCGTTTGTGGCGACCTGAGAGACCGCCATCCCTTCGAGCCGTACGAAATGTCGCGGCCCGTTCTCCGTCTGTGAAAGTAGACGACAGAACGAGCAGTGTGCTGCTTGGACGACTCGAAATGGAAGTGACCTGAGAGACCACTTCCAACATTCGACCCGCCCCATCTGGGGCCAGATCGCGACCAATCCGGCCGGGAATTCGTTCCCCCGTCCGGGTGGGGCCGCAGGCCGGTTGTTTTCAGCCGGCCTGCGGCCTGATCGCGGTTTTTCCATCCGGCTCGAACGCCCGTGTGGGAGCTCGCGCCGTTGGATCCTGCGAGTCTGTTTCCGTACCCAGCAACACAACGAAGGACGTCATCATGTGGACCAACTTAAAAGCATTCTGGGACGATGAGCGTGGCTTCATCATCTCCATCGAACTCATTCTGATCGCCACGATCGGCGTCTTGGGGCTGATCGTCGGGCTCTCGTGTCTATCCAGTGCGATTGTCGCGGAATACCAGGATCTGGGCTGGGCCGTGCGTTCGCTCAATCAAAGCTATTTCTTCGGCGGCTTTCGCGGCTGTAAATCGTGGGTGCCGGGATCGTCGTTTGTAAATCGGGCGTACTACAACGGCTCTCCCGTGGCGATGGAAAATTGGGATCTGGGCATGGGCACTTACGGAGCACCTGGCTATGCCGCTCCGACTTATGTGGCCCCCGCATACGTCGCTCCGGCCACTGTGATTCCTGGCCCCGCACTCCTTCCCCAAGACTGTCCTCCACTGATCCCTCCGACCACAGTCGTGCCGTGCCCGAGTGGCGATTGTCAAACCGAGAAAGTGATTCCCGGAGCTCCGTTGACGCCGCAGCCTGAGCAGTCACTTCCCAGATCGAATTCGGTGGAACCGATTCCGCGGCAGGAAGCCCCAGCTCCCGCCTTGCCGCCCCTCCAATAGCAGGTTTGTTGCTGGGTCCGTTGCGGTGGAGAGGTCTTCTCAACTCTCCACCGCAACTCCCTGTGCATCAAACGCACGGTGAGAAAAAGCCAGGCGGTGCAATCGAAGTAAGTCAGATATCTGACACAAGCCAATAAATCGACACACAAGCGATAATCACTTTTAACAGCATTTCAAAACCAAACACTGCAATCAGAATAATCGACACAATCCACACGCTTGTCGCAACTACTGCCAAGCATGTGGATTGTGTCGATTTATGCAATTCCACAGGCACGATTTCAGTCGTTCGAAATGCGAATGGCATGATCTGTGCCTATTGAATGAATCGTAACAAATAAAACGAACACAGTGATCAGAGCAATAAAGCAGACAACACCAAGCCAGTGACGAGCAAGCTTGCCCGACACACATCGAACAACGTTCCCGGTTTCAATGGCCGCGGAATCACCACTGGCCTCGTTGCCAGTTCACGAATCAACGTACTGGGTAACCGATAGCGGGTGAAGGAGAGAGCACCCGTGGGATTGTTGAGGAACGATCCCACAACGCTACGGTTGGCCCTGTCCTTTGGGAGGGCTCCTTTCGAGGAGCCCTCCCAGCGCTAACACGCGAAGCGACGACTGATTGCCACAGAGGTGACTCGCCCGAAACCGGGCTGGAGTCCCAGGCACGTCATGGCAGACAACCCAAAGTGGGTGCGAAGAAATGGTGATTTAGGCGAGCCCGGCGGCGTCAGCCCCGGGATTCTGCATGGCGTAGCCTGACTCTCTGAGTCGGGTCCTCTTCGTAGAAAAAACACCCGACTCAGAGAGTCAGGCTACGCGAAAATGAATCCGGGGGCTCTCACGCTGTGACCTCGAACGCCCAATAAAACACAGCACGAAGTGACACAGAAGAAGTGTAAAACCACGAATCACACGAATGAAAAACAGCCAAAGGCTGTTGTCGAAAAATTAGCCAAGTGTTCGAGGCCTTGGCCCGTTCTTGACCGTCAATTGAGAATCGACACATCCGTGATTGATTCGTGTCATTCGCGTAATTCGTGGTTCAAAAAAACCTTGTTCGGTTTGATCGTTCGTAGAAAACAGAAGGGCCAGCTAGGGCCACAAAGTTAGTTAGTTGTGTGGTTTGATCTCGCGAACTCTCACCATGTTACGGACCGGTTGTCCGCAAGATGGCTCGTGTGATCAATGCAGACTCTCACGGCATTCGCCAGAGGTGGCGCATGCAGATCTCAATCTCAGTCTCTCTCAAAGGAACGAAACATGTTGCATTCATTCTGGCAGGATGAAACCGGAGCCATCGTCTCCATCGAAATCATCCTCATCATTACCATCGCAGTCTTAGCATTGATCGTCGGGTGGAGCGAGGTCGCTCACGCCGTGAATACGGAGCTCGACGACATCAGCAACGCGGTCGGTAAATTCAGTCAGACCTACCAATACGCCGGGTTTGCGTCCTACAAAACCGTCAACGGCACCAACGCCATTAAGTCGATCTACTACGGCTCGGCCTTCTACGACAATCCCGATGATTGCGATGGCTTGTGCAACGGTGTCTCGACGATTACCTGCTGTGCCGTGATCGCTGGCATCAATGCTCCGGGTGGCTGAGATCTGACCGCCGCGCGCCTCAAAAAACAGAAAAAATCCCCCTCGACGAATTCTCGTCCAGGGGGATTTTTTATCTCTATTTCGTGGTGTCTGGCGATCTACAGGTATGACGATTTACGGGCCATCGCTTACAGCGGAATGGGCCAGTTGATTCCGGCTGTGAATCCGCCGTCCACATAGACGACTTGCCCCGTCATGAAAGCCGAGGCCTTCGACGCCAGGAAGATCGCGGTCCCCACCATATCGCCGACTTCCCCCAGGCGGCGCAGTGGCGTATTCGTCTGCCCCCACGCTTGCATGGTCGGGTCGGACCACAATTTCTTCGTGAGATCAGTGAGGACAAAGCCCGGAGCCAGAGCGTTGACGCGCACCCCAAACTCACCCCATTCGCAGGCCAACCCGCGGGTCATCATGCTGACGCCAGCTTTGCTGATGGCGTAGGGCAGAATGCCTTTCAGCGGGGCATGAGTATTCAACGAATCGATCGTGATAATCGAGCCTTGCCGCTCGGCAATCATCCACTTGCCAATGGCTTGTGACAGGAAGAAGGTGCCTCGCAGATTAATATCGAGAATGAGGTCGTATTCTTCCGGAGTAAAGGTCTCCACTTTCTTCCGTTTATTCACTCCCGCGACGTTCAACAACGTATCCACCCGCGGGTACTCGGCCTTCAATGTCGAGACCAACTGATCGAGAGCTTCCACTTCGGCCACGTCACACACCACCGGACGGACGGTGTGTTTTCCGGTGGAGATCTCATTGGCGGCTTGAGTCAGGGTCTCGGCATCGCGGCCCGTAATTACCACCTGAGCGTCCCGGGCGACGAAGGCCGCGGCGAGGGCTTTGCCAATTCCACGACTGCCGCCACTGACGACGACCACTTGATCCGCTACTGAAAATAGATCGTCCGCCATGAAGTGCCTCTCTGAAGTCTCTGGAGTGAACTTTGCCGCGATTTCGTAATCGTCCCGTGTTCGTCGCCCAAGCATGAGCCGCCGATTGTATCGCACACTTCAGAGGAATGAGATGAGTTAGCGTGACACTCTTCTTGGGGCGAGCGTCCGGCGTGAGCCCAATACCGTTGAATTAGGTGGAAGTTGCAGCTCC
>JAZKFE010000187.1:0-1200 GCA_040386595.1 Planctomycetota bacterium
CTTTTTTCATGCACCTGCAATCCGTTAGGGGCAGGAAATTTAAACGCCCGACCCCGCATTCGCGCCCGCAAACGTTCGCAAAGAACAGAATGGGCGCTACAGTTTGCTTAGGCCTCCGTGCTACGATGCCTGAGCACCAACTTCATCACCCAAAAAGAAAATTCTGCGAGACCGGAGAACTGCGTTGACTGACCTGTGGTCCCGAATTCGTCCGTCTCTCGGCCAGCCTTGGTTTGGTCCGCTGTGCCTGGCCATTTTGGCGACGGTGATGGTAATGTGGGCCCTTGATCCCGCTGGCGATTATCCGGCACGGGCGGAAGGGCCCGGATTGACGGTGGATGAGATCTTCAATGTCGACCTGGGGGCCAGGCTGGCCGATCACCTCTTAACAGGGGATTTTCCCGGAGCCATCCGAGTCGGACAAACATTGCCGGACCATCCGCCGCTGGGGCGACTTTGGCTGGGGCTGTTTCATGAATTTGTGTTGTTGCTCGCCCCGCCGCACGGTCAACATGCCCCCTTGGTGGTTGCCGCCGCGCGGGTCGGATCAGCGGTTGCGTTTGGCATTCTGGTGTGGTTGGTCGGTTGGACCGCCGCTCGCTGGTTTGGAAATCCCGCCGGGTGGGTGGCCGCTGCCGGGTTGATTCTGATGCCGCGTGTGTTCGGCCATGCGCATCTGGCAGCCTTAGAAACTGTGCTCAATCTGACCTACGTCGCGGCCGTACTGAGTGTGGCTCGAACGTGGTCGGCTTCGACTGCTCCCACCGTCCGTACGGCGCTGCTGAGCGGGCTGTGGCTGGGGTTGGCTCTGCTGACCAAGATTCAGGCAATTTTTATCCCGATTCCAGTTCTGGTGTGGGCCGTCTTAAATTGGCGGCAGCGGGCGGTGTGGCCATTGCTGATCTGGGGTGTGACGGGTGTTGTCGTGTTTGTTTGCGGTTGGCCGTGGTTGTGGCTGGATCCGGTGGGCCACGTTCTCAAATACTTGGGCCATGCCAGCGAGCGGTCGGTCATTCAGGTTTGGTACTGCGGTCAGATGTTCGCGGATCGTGCGGTTCCCTGGCACTACCCCTGGGTGCTGTTTGCGACGACGGTCCCGGTCGGTTTGCATCTGCTGGGATTGGCGGGGGTGTTTGTACGCCAACCGTTGCCCGTGACGACTTCCATCGGCTTACCCAAGATTGCCGTGGAGTGGTTCCT
>JAZKFE010000187.1:1210-3011 GCA_040386595.1 Planctomycetota bacterium
TTTCCGCTGTTCGTGTTTAGCGTGCCGGGAGTCGCCGTGTATGACGGCGAGCGTTTGTTTTTGATTGTGTTTCCGCTGTGGGCCCTGTTCATCGGGCGGGGTGGGGCCGTTCTCTGGAAACGTCTTGAGGAGCGGGTGCCGCAATGGTCCAGGGCGAGTTTGCTCGGATTATTTTTGGCGGCCCAAGGGGTGGGTATCTACCAGCTGACCCCGTGCTGGCTGAGTTACTTCAATGCAACGGTGGGAGGATTGTCAGGCGCGGAGCGGCTTGGTTTTCAGGTGACTTACTGGGGCGATAGCATCACCCGGGAACTTTTAATGCGGACCGTTGAGCACGTTCCCGCAGAGGCCACCATTGATGTGGCTCCCGTGCTGCATCCCTTTCAGTTGGCGGCCTGGGAATCGCAATGTCCGCCGCTGCGTCAACGAAATCTGAAGTTGAAGCCGCTGGAAGGTGCCGCGCCGAGTCGTTATCTCCTGGTCTACTATCGCCGAGACTATCTGCCTGGGGACTGGGGGCAGGGTCCACCGGGTTACCGTCCGAATTTTCAGATCATCAGACAGGGCGTTGTTTTGGCCGGTTTGTATGAACGGGATGACGCATCCTAGTCCGACTTTTGGAGTTGGGTCTGCGTCGTTTGCGGATTACCCGACTTAGACGGCAGGCCGTGGCCGAGCGTCTCACCTAACTAAACATGATCACTTTTCGGATGCATCGGAGACGGTTACGATGCCCCCTGTGTAAGGTTTTCGGCCCTCTTCACCCTGTTGAGGATTTTTTCGGATGGACCGGTCTCAGCTGAAGTTTGCGAAGACAGACGAATGGGTTGCCTTGGAAGGTGACATTGCGACGGTAGGGATCACCGATGTCGCCGTGCAGGCGCTGACCGACCTTGTCTATCTGGCCTTGCCCACTGTTGGCAAGCAGTACAACGCCGGAACTCCTTTTGGAGAAGTGGAAAGCGTCAAGGCGGCGAGCGATTTGTATGCTCCGGTCACGGGCGAAGTGGTCGCCGTGAACACCGAACTCCCGAACAATCTGGATTGGTTGTCCACGGATGCTTTCGGAAAAGGTTGGATCGTCAAATTCAAAGTGGCACCGGGAGCGACTCTCGAGCACTTGATGGACGCCAATGGTTACGCGGCCTACTGGGACACGCGTTCTCATTGATGACAGTCGTCTGCCGGTTCCTTAGAATTGGTGGAGACGACTGAGTATTGAAATGGTAGTGACGGAATTGGTCGCACGTCTCCGCTCCGGCGGCGCCGCGTGAACCCAAGATCTTTGACAAGGCTGGCTGGCGATCATCAGGGGTGTCCCTGGCGTTCCGCTATTTGAATTTCGAGTGCGAAGACTCGACGCGCTGAAATTGTGTCCGGACTGAGCTCCACGATTGGGCCCCATGATTGGGCCCGACAGAAAGGTTTGATGTGAGCTACTTATTCAACACGCCCGAACAACAGCAAGAAATGCTGCGGGTGTGCGGGGTGGATTCCATTGAGAAGCTGTTCTCCGATCAGGTCCCTGCGGATCTGCGACTGAATCGACTTCTGGAAATGCCCCCTCCCTTGTCGGAGTTGGAACTCGAAGCGGAACTCACGGCGCTCGCCCTCAAGAACGGGGGAGCCTCCTCGCGAACTTGTTTCCTCGGCGGCGGAGCGTACGATCACTTTATTCCCGCGGCGGTCGACACGATTGCCACGCGTAGCGAGTTCTATACGGCCTACACGCCGTATCAGGCCGAAGCCAGCCAGGGAACTTTGCAGGCGTTCTTCGAATACCAGACGCTGATCTGTCAGC
>JAZKFE010000188.1:0-9398 GCA_040386595.1 Planctomycetota bacterium
GCCTGTGCCGATCGGGGTGCCCGGTGAGCTCTGCATCGCAGGCATCGGGCTGGCCGGACAAGCAAGTAAATTCAGATTAACACCGTTAATCCTAGGCCCATTCGCTCCGACTACGACGTCGCCACAACCAGGAGTTGTGGGATCAATTGAGTTGTAGAGAGCGGTCTGTTCGAAATAGGGCAATAGACCGACCCAAAATGATAGACCAGCTGCGGGGATTGTCACAAAGGTTGTTGGCGCATTTGGCAAGGCAATTTGGCGGGAATGGTTGCGTCCTCCCAGCGGAAAACAATTAAACGCTTCATGGTAGCCATGAATGGCCAATACGATTTGCTTAACCTGGCTTTTACATTGCGTCCGTCGAGCCGCATCACGGGCTTGCTGCACTGCCGGCAATAGTAGTGCGATGAGAACTCCAATCACCGCCATTACGACGAGCAACTCGATGAGCGTGAACCCCCGAAGCCGCGCGCGACCACACTGAGGCACAAAAGCCGCATCCTGAACTGACATACACTGTAACCGATAAAGTCTACCACTCAAATGAAAAAGTACGCACCTAATCAGATACATCTGCTGCCATCAGATGTCAAGCGAATATTTTGTCTTCAGGGTTGACAAATCCACCGTGCATAGACATGCGTTACAGTTACATTTTGTTTCGGGTGAGACCTTTCGACAAATGACGAATAGGGAACTTTCGCCACCAGCGTCTGCGAAAAAATTCGCAGGCGACCGATCGCAAAAATTCCCTTGCCAGGCCAATCGGGACGGGCACACGTCCCGATTGGCCTGCGCCGCAAGTTGAGATTTAAATCCGAATTTCCTTACCCGGGAGACACATGATCCAGAATTGTGTTCAGGGCATTTTGCAAAATTACGTCGGTCCCTTTTTCGGACACAAACGCGCTGGCATGAACCCATAGTTCATCCCACTGCTTGCCGCGACGCATGCGAATTCGCAGGATTTCGGGACTGTTCCGGGGGCGCACGATGTAAATCGCGTCAATCCGGCCAGAACTGATCAAATCGGTCAAATCGGTGATTTTCCGGAATTTCATGAGAAACTCGCTCGTGGCCCAGGGATGTCGTCTACCTAGTAACTCAATTTTTTTGAAATTGAAGTGACATCCTTTTTCACTTTTTTTGACACGGGCCAATTTCATACTGGCCGGAACACCTTATAGATCTCGAAACTCGCCCTTTTTCTCTCCGAAAATCGTCATTCTGCGGCAGAATTCCGATTTACCAGAACCACCCCCAAGTGGGTTGTTGGCCGCCCTCAAGCCCCATTCTCGGTGCCATCTGCACCCAAACCTCTATGGATACGGAGTCTTGCATCAAACGGATCAAAATTTTCACACAAGTAAGAATGTTTTCCGTGACATTGGCCGTTAACGATATGTTCCCGCAGAACCACAATCACGACACAACTTACAACTACAAAACGCCTTAGGATATTTATTCGTCAAAAACTCGGAAGAATTTCGGCAAGGGGCTTGAGTGAGCGGCCACTCTGTCTCAGCAAGCCTCAGCGATCCAACATCGCTAATCGACCGGCCCCCATGTTGCGATGGCAACCTCAATTATCGATTTTGAATCTCCTAAACTCCAAACATCGCAGAGTCCGATTCGCCCCAGATCGTCCCACCGAAAACGTGCATTTTAAATTTTCTATCTTTGTAGGATGTCGAAAAACAACAAAGCCTCCCCGCCGAGTTTTTCGACGGGGAGGCTTCAATTTGCGAACAGTGAAAAGTGGTCTTACGGGATGCTACTTGAGCAGCCAGTCGATCGCAGCGGCTTCTTTTTGCGGTGCCTCGCCGGTGAAGACGGTTAGCTGGTTGTCCTTACCAGCCTTTTTGTAGAGGTCTGACACCACGGCCGGCCCATTGCCTTCACCCGCCAGCCACAGGGGCAGCGGTGCACTGAGGGCCAGGAAACCGGGGACGTCGAGATACTTGGCCCCGCCCGGCAGGAATTGGGGATCGCGGAAGTCGAGGAGTTTTCCGAACCGGAATCCGTTCGTGTCGACGACCGCCTGGCTGATGGCCTCGCCGGCAATCGCCCGAGCTGCGGCGACAATCGGCCCTGTGCTGCCAAAACCCGCGACTTCCACCGACGACGGCTTGGGATGCCCCGGAACGTCGGCCGTTCGCAGGTAGCTGACTAAGCTCAGCACGTCGTGTGTTCGCTGAGCGAACAGGGCGTGATTGTAACCGAAGGTGTAGCCGGCAAATTCCCGGGGGTTCTCGACGATTGGCGTTTGCTTGAGCGGCTGACCGTCTTTCAAAAATTCACCTTGCCGCAGCAAATCGGCTCCCACGACGGTGGCTCCAGCCTCGATCAGTTTCAACACGCCCGGCTTCAACTTACCGTCCGCATTCCACAGCGATGATTTACCGGCATCATCCAGCCACACCACGACGCGGCCTTTCCAATCTTTCGGATAGAGCCACGTCACCGGCAGTTCTTCGCCGTACGTTTTGTTCCGCAGCAAACCGGTCATTTCGACGTACGTGCCGCGGTCGGACTTATTCTTGTCGGCACCAAGCCATTCGGTATCACCCGCTTTCTCATACGTGCGGCCGATCAGCACATCGACACCACCGCCGACTTCCTTTTTGAAATGCTCTACGGAATCGGCACTGGCGAGCAATTGCTTGTCGGTGTCTGCGGTCAGCCATTTCAGCAATGATCGCTCGAATTCAGGATCATCGGCTTTCGGAGCGGGATGCTCGGCATCCCAGACGGTCAATTCTTGGCGTTTGAGAGGCTCATAGTCTTCCTCGATCACCGGGGCCTTGAGTCCAAGATTGAAGTGCTGGTTGAGAAAGGTGTAAAACGCAGAACGTGTGACGGCGTTATAGTTGTGCGGGAAGTGCTCACCCCGCTGCAAAATGACATTTGCCGGGGCTCCGAGGGTCGCGTAGAGTTGCTTCAACTCCGGAAACCCCTTTGTCGACATCTCCTTCGTCCAATCATTCGCGGTCGTCATGCCCTGCGGCTTCGGAGCAAACAGACCGGCAAATTCGATGTTGCCCGTGTTCACACGCAGCAATGAGGAGTTTTCACAGGTACAGCCCCCTTGCATCGCGGTACTGACCATGACGGCGGGAAATGAGAGGGCGACTCGGGGATCAATCGCAGCCAGCAACATCGTTTGTGTGCCGCCGCCGCTGGCACCAGTGATGGCGGTGCGAGCCGGATCGACTTCCGGCAGACTGAGCAGAAAATCGAGCGAACGGACCGCGTTTAAAGTCTGCAGGCCCATGATGCTCTGCAGATGAGCCTCGGCCTGCGGGCTATAGAGACCCCAGTTTTCGGTGGTGTTCATCTCCGGCCGTTGCTTGGCGAACAAGTGCACGGTCTTGCGCGAGAACTGGAGCGCATCAGAATCGCTCAGCATGTCCCATTGCCAGACGACGCAGCCCATACGAGCGAGTTGCACACACATGGACTGAAAGCGACTACGGCCTCCCTTGATAAAACGCTCTTCGCCAGTCGAGATCTCCCGCAGCAATGCGGTGTCGGTCTCCTGAGAGAGGCGAGCATCCTGCCAATGCCCATGCGTAAACAGAATGCCGGGTACTTTGCCCTTGGGGTTCTTCGGGCGATAGAGATTGCCGGTGACGAACAGTCCGGGAACACTTTCGAAATAGACCTTTTCGATGGTGTATTCAGGGCGATCAATCTTGCCATGCAAGACGGCATTCAGCGGCGTCTTGGTGGGCATGGGCCACAGTCCCTGGGAAACCAGGATCTGCCGGCGCACGTAGGCGGCTCGCTTGTCCCATTCTTCCTTCGTCTTGGGAGGCGTGAACGGGAAATAGCCATTCAGATCTTTCGGCGGCTGCAGGCGGACATCGTTCGGGAGTTTGTCAGCCGGAAGAGCTCGCGGAGTTTCCGCGGTCGCGAACGGCAACATGCCAAACAGCGCGGTGGCCACTGCAACAAGGGTCTGTTTTTTGTTCATGAACTTCCTATGTCCTGATGAAAGTGTGGACGATGTCTATCAATGCGGATCGAAAATCGGAGGTGAACTTACTGACCAAGTTGTGTGCGGAAGGCTTTGGATTTTAACTCGACATAGGCCTTGTAGCCTGCAGGGTCGATAAAGGGATTTTGCTTGGCCCCCTTGAGTTTTTCATACTTCGCATCCATGCCGTAGTAGGCACCGTGAGCCCCCAGAAATATGTCGCACGGCAGCGACTTCAGGACCTCGAAGGTCCGTTTGTAGTCGTCAGAGATTTCGGGGTAGTCTGTATTATTGGTGAGAACGTAGCCGGGATTCACATTCGGGCTACCGATCACGACGACATCATAGGTTCGATCCCCGTCGACCGTGCGCCAGGCCCAAGTCGTGCAGCCACGGGTATGGCCGGGCGTCTGACGCGCAACCAGTGTCGTCCCGCCCAGCTTGACCTCGTCCCCATCTTTGAGGACTCGATCCACGGCACACGGGCTCCAGCGGCTGTCACGATAGAGATACTGCCCCTGACCTCCGGCAGCGATGACGGCGTCATCGCCTCGCATGACACAGACCTTCGCCCCAGTCATCTCCTGAGCCAAAGCGTGTCCCGCCACGTGATCCGAGTGGGCATGACTCGCCAGCAGGATTTTGACATCGCTCATCTTAAAGCCGAGTGATTCCACCGAGGCCCGAATCAACGGCACGGTTTGCTCAAACCCGCTGTTGATCAGAATGTGCCCTTCCGGAGTCGTGATCAAATAGCAGGCCAGGTCCTTCGAGCCCACATAGTAGACATTCCCGACGACGCGGTGCCCGGGAAAAGCCTGCTCAGACTCCCCTTCGGCCCAGGCCGTGGCAGTCAGGAATAACAGCGGCAAAGTGAGCAGCAATTTCAGCATGACAAAGCTCCGGGTTCGCTCTGAACGAGCACTCCTGCGCGAGAAATCTCAGCGGTGTCGACGTCGCATTCTATGTAATCCATAGACAATCGCCAATGCGACGCCTGAATTAATCAGACGGCCAGGGTTACACGATTTCACCAGTCACGCCCCTGCCGCGACGAGGCAGACGAAGACCATCTGTCGTGACCTAAAATCACATTTTTCTCTCGATATCTCGTTCACATCAAGATATGCTTCTGTAATCCAAATTGTAGACAATCATCTAGACGTTGTTGACAATCTCTCCGATCGGGGAATTCTGCAATCCATTCATTATCAGTTGCCTGTTCGCGTGTCTATTTCTGGCTTTCGTCGAGTCGAAAAGGATCTTTTCATGATTACCTCACGTCGTTCGGCCCACGGTTTCACCCTCATCGAACTATTGGTGGTCATCGCGATTATTGCGGTGCTCATCGCGTTGCTGCTGCCCGCGGTACAACAAGCACGCGAGGCGGCACGTCGCAGCCAGTGCAAGAACAACATGAAGCAACTCGGACTGGCATTTCACAACTATGCCGAAGTGCTCAAGGTCTTCCCGCCAGGATATGTCCAGATCAAGGCGACCGCCCGGAATGAAGCCACCTGGGTCGTATTTCTGTTGCCTCAACTGGACCAGGCGGCCATGTTCAACATGGCAGATTTCAGCGGGCCAACCTTTGGCCAGACCACACCCACCAGTCAAAACTTCAAGATCACCTCCACAGCTATCTCGGTGATGCGTTGCCCGAGCGACGTCGATGCGGATCTGGCCTACGGGTACCTGGCCAAGGGCAACTATGGGGTCAGCAATGGCCTCGGCCCAATGATTGCCGCCGACGGCTACCAATCCCCATCTCCAGGTCGCGGAGCACTGGGGCCGTTCAACGACAATTCATCCACGAGTTTTCGAGATTTCACCGATGGATTGAGCAATTCAGTGATTGCGTCGGAGCTCTTAAAGGTGAATGGCAACGAACTCCGCTCGGTCCTGCACTACCCCGAGGGACCCGTTTATCAACACAACTTCACCCCGAATGCCAGCAACATCGATCAGACACGGTGCCCGACGCCCACAGTGAATCCCCCGTGTATCTCGACCTTTGGAAATCACACGGTCAAGTTGCTGTTGCACACGGCACGGAGCAAGCATGTCGGCGGAGTTCACGCCTTGCTAGGAGACGGCGCCGTGCGCTTCGTCAGTGAAAATATTAATCTGCAGACCTGGCAAGACTTGGGAATCGCCAACGATGGTCGCGTGATTGGCGAATTCTAACGCCGACTTCGGCATCCCCCTGCTAGCAACGTACGACAAGGTGACTCCGGCCGAACCGCAATTTGAATCCCGGTCACAGGACTTGGTGGTTCGGCTGGAACATGGCCTGCCGGGAACGGCGATTTCGACGCCTGCGGTCGTTCACGGGCCTCTCTTCTCTCCCATTCTGCCGAAGACTCGGTGAAGTGATTCTCATGCAACAATTCCGCCAGTTTCCATACCTGGTTTTGTTTTGTTTAGGAACCGCCCTGACCTGCAGCGCGATCGGCTGTTCGAAGCCATCGGGACCTCAGCGTGCCGAGGTCTTCGGGAAGCTCTCGTTGGACGGAACTCCGGTTCCATCCGGCAGCATCTCCTTCATTCCTGACACAAATTCGACAGGACCATCGGCCGGTGCGCTAGTTACGAACGGCAGCTATCAAATCAAAAAGATGGGGCCGATGCCCGGCAAATATCGAGTGCAGATCCAGGCCACGCACAAGACGGGAAAGATGATTGAAGCCGGCACACCGTCGCCCCCGGGCACGATGATCGAAGAAATTCAGCAGTACATTCCCGCGAAATTCAACACGCAGACCGAGTTGCTCGTGGAGATTAAGGCCGGACGGAACACACACAATTTCGAGCTGACGTCGAAGTAAGCCGCAGCTGACGGAGCGGAGCAACTCCGTGAAGGATTTTGAGTTTAGTCCTGCTCTGTGTTGTTGGGAGGGTGAGGCTCCTGCCGAACCGCAAAGTCTATTGAGCCGCGAAAGACCAAGCGGTTCGGCAGGAGCCTCACCCTCCCAGAATCCTTCACGAGCCCAGCGGCAAGCCACCTGAAACGGCTCTAAGCTTTAACCAGCCAGGTGGCCAGCTTCAGTCCTAGAAAAACGGCTGGCAGGCCTAGTCCCAGGTTGCCGGCGACGTTCCAGAAGGCGTACGTCAGCTGCTGTTCTTCGATGAGGCTGACGGTTTCATAGCCGAAGGCCGAAAACGTCGTAAAGCCCCCCAGAATGCCGGTCACCAGAAAGAAGTGCATGGGTGACCCGACTTCGTTGATCCGGACAATCCAGGCCATGATCATGCCGACCAGCAGGCAACCAATCACGTTGACCGCCATAGTGCCGAACGGCTTAAAACCTGGTACCGCAGCCTGTACGGCCGATGCCACCAGATAGCGTGCCACGGCTCCCAAGCCCCCGCCGACAGCGATCCAGATCAAGTTCATTTCCGCGTTTTTCTATGATCCCGACGGGCACGTCGTGGGCTGTCTACGAGTCAGAGAGACCTCGCATCCCAGCGAGGTACCATTCGAGTGCAAGGCAAGTGTTACGACTTCACTTCTGGTTCTCAAGATCGTTCTGGACCAGACCGACACTCGAATTCACCGACAACGGCTCCCGCTCAACATTCCGGATCGGCACTCTTCTGAATTCCGCTAAGATCCTCTGTGGACGTGCCCTCTTCCTGCGACCCCGTTGTTTCGCGCCGATTTGCGGCCACCACACTCGTGCGCGAATCCACGGTGCGCGACGTGCGACGGTCTCCCTGATAGATCCAGCGAATGTCCATGATCACCTTGCACCCCAAGGTCACCATGATTACTAGGGCGAGCCACCCCCAAAGGTTCGTCTCGACGAGCCCCAAGTGTTTGCCGGTCAGAATGCTCAATCCAACGACGCCGGACGCGGCGGTCAGCAGACTTTGCAACGCAATTCTGGTCCGCAATTTTTTCCACTTCGAACGAGCAATCGCATGACGTGCCGAAATATTCGCCATCTGCCGCAGGCTGTCCAATCCGGCTCGCATTTTGAGCGTATCAACCGGGCCGCGGACTCGGACGATCGATTCAGATTCGGGAATGAGTTCGACTTCGGGAGCGGGCGGTGGCACGGAATCGTCAAATTCCGACAACGGCTGCGGAACCACTGGCTGCGCGATCTGCGGTATCACCGGTGATTTGCTGGCAGCTGCTGAACGCTCCGAAACGGGCTCTTCCCCCGCACGGGAACGCCGATTGCGATCTAACAAACGTTGCATATACGATTCCACCGAATCGTATTCATCGGCCACCGGCTCCGCCGAAAAATCGCTCGCGGACGGTTCCGGCGACGATGTTGATGAAAAATCAAAACTCTCGGATTCAATCGACTCTGGCTGCGGAGAATCATCGAGATTCGATTCATCGGTCGACGGCGTCTCGGCCGCGGTGTCTGTGTCGCTAGCGGACAGTTCTAAACTAAACATCTCCGCCAGCCGGGCCCGCAAGCTCAATACCGACAGGTCTTCATCCGTGGTGGGCAAGTCGGCGGTCGAGACAGTCTTGGCGACCTCATCGTCCTGGGGATCCGCACTCCACAATGAATGCGGCGTTTCGTGTAAGTTGTGCTCGTTAACATCGTCCAGGTCAGTCGGATCAGTCTCTGATGTGGATTCCGCGTACTCTGCCGGAAGGAGATCCACCGCATCCAGGAAACCAGCCCCTGCATCGGTCGGGGTATCGTGATCCAGTTCCGTCTGAACCAAGTCGTCCAGTCGCGACAGAGAACTCCAAATGTCGGTGCGCGACGAATCAGGCTGCAGCGAGCTACGTTCCGCGTCCAGCTGCTCACGCCAAGCCTGCCGGTCCTGGTCCCAGGCGGCCCGTTGGCGATCGAGCTCCGCTCGTGCCGCATCCAAACGCGTCTGCTCATCACTCAGAGCGGTGCGCTGATCGGCGAAATCACGGTCCGTCGCCGATTTCTCAGTGAGGAAAGATTCCACCGTCGCGGACTGTTGTGCCAGCCGCTCGGCCAACTCGTGTCGCTGCTGTTCCGCAGTTTGCGTTTGCCGATCCAATTCGGCCTGTTGTTGCCGTACTTCCTGAGAAGCTTGATCCAGAGATGACTGCGCGGACTTCAATTCTTCCCACTTGCCGGCAAGTTCCGCTTCACGAGATTGCAAAGCGGCCAATTCCTGTTGCAGGGACTCTCGTTCGGCTGCCAATTGCGCATCCTGGGCCTCTTGAGTCGCCGCCAGGCTTTGGCGTTCGGCGTGCCACACACGTCCTTGGTCCTGCAATTCCTGATAGCTCGCGGCAAAGGTCTCGTGTTCCGCATCGAATGTATGGAATGCATCGAGTTGCTGCTGGCAAGCTTCGACTTCGCGCGACAACTGTTCGGTTTGCTGATGAAACCGATCCAGCAATTGATCCGTTTGCAGCGCGGTCGTCTCGGCTGACTGCGTGGCCACAAACAGTTCCTGGGCCAAG
>JAZKFE010000188.1:9408-16249 GCA_040386595.1 Planctomycetota bacterium
TCTCGGACACATCGGTATCAGTCACAGCAGCATCTTCAAACGAGACTGGAACGAGACTCCCTAGATGCAACTCACACTCGCGTTGTTGCCAGGCACAGTCCATTTCAGCCTGATGCAAGGCATGTTCTCGGGCCCGCAATTCTTCGTCTCGAGCCCGCAGTTCGACTTCCAGGTCGCTCAAGTCGGCATCAGCTTGCTCGAGTCGATGTTCCGTGAGCGCCAGTTCGTCGCGCATCTGCGCCAGGCTGGAATACTCGTTCGTGAGTGCCGTCGAGACCGACTCGGCCTCCGAACGACGCGTCTCGGTCCAAGCCGTTTGTCGAGTCTCCAGTTCCTGCCGGTCGGTCGTCAGCGCAGCATGCAAGGCCGACAACTCAGCCAGCCAGGCCTCTAACCGACTGCGTTCCGCGAGCAGTTGCCCCTCGACCTCGGTGGTATTGTTGGAGGTCTGCTCCCAAGCCTGCTCCCGCTGACTCAACTCGGCGGTTTGCTCGGTGAGGAGTGTCGTGCGGACCGTGAGATTTTGATGGTGTTCGTCCACTTGCGACTGCCGGGCAAACAGCTGCGCATCCCACGCAGTCAGCCGCTGCTCTTCGGCAACCAGCCGATCCTCGTCTTGCTGGAGGTCGGCGATGGCCTGCTCCAATCCGTGCTCACGTTGGACGAAATCGTCCAGCTGCGCCTTGCGGCTAGATTCTTGAGATTCCAGTTGCAGCTGCCGCTCGGTCAATTCCGACTGTCGCGTGTGGAGCTCTCCGCGCAATGCTTCGAGTTGCTCACGTTCGGCTTCCAATCGTTCCCGATCGCGTTGCGTGCTGGAAACAATCTGTTCCCAGGCATACTCGCGCAGCACGAATTCATGAGCCTCGGCCTTGATCGTGGCGGCCTCAACAGCCAGTTCCTGCTGTTGGTGCGTGAAGACCGACTGCGACTGTGTAAGCTCGTCGTTCCAGGTCTGCAGACGAATCTGTTCCGCCGCGAAGTGTTCGCGATCACGTTGGATTGCAACCGCCGTGTGTTCATGTGCAGCCGCGCGACTTTGCAACTCCGCTTCGCGTGACTGCCACGTGCCTTGTCGAGTCTCGTGCTCCTGCAGATGACCGTCCAATGTGGCCTGCAGCTGAGTCAGCTCCTGCTTCCACCCGTCCAGATGAGTTTGATCCGCAAGCAGTTGCTGGCGGCCATGCCGGACCTCGGCTTCCAACTGCTCACAAGCCTGCTCGCGTCGCACCAAGGCGTCCGCTTGGGACTGTTGCAGGGAAACTTGTGTGTCCAGTTCTTGAGCCCGCAACGCCCAGCGAGATTCCGTGGCATCTCGCAGCTGCTGCCACGATTGCCCCGCTTCGGCTGCGTCGCGATGAGTGGCTTCCTGCTCAACCAGCGCGATCCGGATTTGTTCGAGTTCGGCCTCGCGAGCGTTCAATTGATGCGAGAAGTCGGCGAGACTTTTCTCGCGTTCGGTCAATTGAGCCGATTGCTGCCCGAGTTGATCCGTTTCGGTCTGAAGTTGTTGCAATCGCGCAGTGGCATTTTCCAGCTGCTCGGAAAGCCCCTGGGACCTGCGAGCGATCTCCGTCTCCTGGAAGGCGCAGCGTTGTTCCCGTTCCTGCAACTGCTGTTCGCGTTCGCTCCGTTCGGCGGTGGCTGCGTCTTGTTCGGCAATCAGCTCACGCAATTGATCCCATTGCGTTTCCAGCTCGAGCCCCTGCCGCTGAATGGCGGCCTCACGAACGGCCAGTTCGGCCAGTTGCCGACGGGCCTGCCGGGATTGCGTTTCGACATCATCCAGAAGTGCCCCAGGCTGAACTTCACCACTGCCGGTCGTCGCCGCCCGCAAATGAAACTGGGGCGAAGAAAATTCGGGACGCGCGGTAGGTTCAAGTTTCCCAGAAGTCGGCCGAGAAACAGAGGCCGAGCCAAGATCCGCAGGAACAGCGGGATCGGCCACCGGAGCGGCCTGTTGTTCGAGCCGGTTCACGGCAGACTGGTGACGCGCCACTTCGGCTTCGAGGCCGGCAATTTCTTGCAGCAGCTGCGATTCGAACACCTTAACGCGGCCCTGCTCGAATTGCTTCTGACGGGCCGTCACGGGGACATCAGCAGCGCCGGGCGAGTCTACGCTGGACGAATTGGCCGAAGCGATTTCCCCTGACTCAGCCTGTCGCACACGAAACTCAACGGGCCCGATCGCCAGTCGATCGCCGACTCGCAACCAACCACCAGAGATCGGCAGGTTGTTGTGCCACGTCCGACGGTCCAAAGCGCGCAGCGACACCCGCGAGCCCGCGCAAACGAGCACACAATGATGATCCTGCACCCCTGCAGCCGTAAGTTGGACCTGGCAATCAGGACTGCTGCCGATGGTGATCTCACCGGGCTCAAGCAATATGGGTGCCAGCCCCAGCCGCTGAGCGACGGGTTCCAGTACGAGGATTTCAGTCGCAGCGGTGGAACCGTGGAAACGGTCGGTGGCCACAGCAGACATAGCCGATCTTCCTGTCAGAGCGCAATAACTTGCGGGCACGTTCGCTTGAAATTTGAGATCTTTAGCGACGCACCCACTCCCAACAGAGACCGTTCAAAGAAAGGTCTCTGTTGGCATATAGCTCACACTCGGAATGTTGTCCAAACGCAACAGCTGGAGAACCTCGGAAACATACCGAAAGTTTTCGGGTTGATCGGATCGCGCCTCGACGCGACACCGTATCGGTTATGCACGAATGCGCGACTGGAGCGAATATGCCAATTGAGCAAACACGCCTCACAAAACCCGGGAACACCGCGGATCGGTTGAGCTTGCCCTCTGGGAAGTCAGTGGTGGATTAGGCTCTGAAGAAATTGCACCACGGAGACACGGAGAACACGGAGTTTTGAAAAAGCTCTTCGTGGCTGTGGTGGTTGAATGAAGAGCTTTTTGGCCGCCGAAACACGCGGATTGAACACGGAACAAGACAACCGTGTTAGTCGTCCTTAATCTCAGTCTGACCGTGTGGTGTCTTGTTGCCGGAGGGATCGAGAGTCACCACCACAATCTTGTTACACGACGAGATGAGTTGCTTCGTCGTCTTGTTCCGAGCTTCCGCTTTCATTTCGAGCGATGTGGTTCCGAAACGGGTCGCCACGACTCCAATTTCGACGATGTCGCCATTGGCCGCCGGGGCGTGGAACTGGAAGTCGCCAATATAAACGGTCGCAATATTCAGCGTCTCCAGCTGACATACGGCATAGATGTAGGCTTCTTCGTCGATCCACGACACCAGCTTGCCGCCAAACAGGGTGTTCCGCCCGTTGAGGTCGCCGGGGGTCACCATTTTGCGCGTTCGATATCTCACCGGTTGGGATTCCTTCCACCGTCAATTTTACAAGCGTTTGAGAGGCAACGAGGACCGGCTATGCCGACATCATTTCCGTAAATCGGCGCTGCATTTCCTCGTGCGTCAGCTTTTCGATCTCATGCCCGATCAGCCACTCGTGACCAAAGGGATCGATCACCTTGGCCGAGCGTTCCCCATAGAAATGATCGGTTGGCGGCATGACCAGTTTGGCTCCCGCAGCGACGGCGCGATCGGTCAGCGCATCAGCATTATCAACATGCACATGAATGGTGACGCCGGTCCCTCCGAAGGCGAGCGGACTTAAGATGTCAAACTCGGGATATTCTTCAGAGACCATCAAAACCACGGGACCGAGCTGCAGTTCGGCATGACCAATTCGTCCCGCCGGTTCGGTCAGACGAAAGATCTCGGTGGCCCCGAAGACATCGCAATAAAACTGAATCGCCGCGGCCGCATTACGGACTCGCAGATAGGTGTAGACGTCATGGATGCGATTCGTGGTGAGTTGATTCGCGGTCATGGTGACGCGTCCTTCCGATCAAAGCCAAAGGTCTCCACTGGAAGGCTTCATCTTAGTGGGAACCCCTGCCAGCCCGAAGCGCAAGTTTGAAACGGGCGAGGTTTTTCCGGTCATTGCAACCGTTCCTCGATTTGCAGCCAATCGGCTGACAATTACAGAGAATCTCACGCAAAGTCGCGAAGCCGCAAAGTCCCAGAGTTCAATCGAACAAAACGTTCTTCATCTTTGCGCCTTGGCGCCTTTGCGTGAGATAATTTCTTACCAGTGATTCCGGCGAATAGATTACTTCAGAGCGTTTTCAAATACTCGAGGACCGCCTGTTTCTCGTCCTCGTTGAGTTCATCCGGGAAACGGTGGCCGGCAGAACTTTTTCCTGATTTCGAGGTGTCGAAATACTGGCGACGGTCACCGGACAACAGGCCTTCAGGCACTGTCTCTGGAGTCGAAATCTCTAACCCGACGCGCTGTTGGTCGTATCCCGTGGGGGTCCGTTTCCAGATCTGTGGGCGTTCTTCCGCATGCAGCATATGCCACAACGTCGGAACCGAGCCGTTGTGCAAGTACGGAGCCGACGCCCAGATCCCATTGAGCGACGGCGCAATATAACCCTTCGGCAACCAGACCGGATCAGTCGTGTTGTAGTTGGCCAGCCAGCTGTGCTGGAACTTTTCACGATAGATCGGGCTGAGTGCATTCAGCCGAATCGGGTCGGTCCCCAGGACAGCCAGATCGATGACTCGTTCTGGAAAAATTTCCTGATCGCCGTAGGTCCCATGGCACTTGGCACAGTGCCCGTTGAACACAGTCTGTCCGGCAGAGGCCAAGGTGGCATCGACGGGAAACGGATAGCGTGGTGCTTGCAGGGACTCAATCCATGCCAGGATGTCACGATAATCGTTCTCCCAACTGGCGAGAACTTTTTCGTCATTGCGAGGCAACAACACAAACTGAATGAGGGGCCGGTGATGCTTCTTCACCAGTCCGTCATAGTACAGCCGGGACTTCTTTTTGACGTTCCAGAAAGGAGGCGCGTCGAGATCATGATGCTGCATTGCGGGCACCGTATAGGTCCGCAGTACTTTCATATCCACATCACGTTTGGCTTCCAACGCCACACCAAAAATGACGGAGTTGGTCGTGCCATGCGTCGTTCCCAACGGCATCCCCAGCTGGGCCATGTCCATGTGGGTGAGTTTCTTTCCGAGCCGAATTTTCGTCGCCCGGACATCCTCGACCAGGGTCTCCAGGCCGAAATTCGAATTCGGCAGCCCCAGCATGGCCTTGCCGTTGATCTGCCCGCCGTGACACGACAGGCAATTCATGACCCAGCCCCCCTGCCCGTCCGAGGTATAACCCCAGGCGGTCCCTTCACCGGGATGTTCGGGAGATTCCACCATGCCGTAGCGGGTGAAAGCCAGTTGCCGCCGCTCGGCGGGGGTGGCATTACGCGCCTGATCCCGCAGCGTCTTGGGCCAGACTTTCCAGAGTTCGTCAAACACTTCCTGATCGAAATCAGGGGGCAGGTAAGGTTTGGTCGTTAGCAGCTGATAGCCACGGGCGGCGTTCGGAGTGAACTCCGTTTCAGCCGTTTTGTCTGGCGATTGGGCCGCCAAGGGCGAAACCCACAGAGCAACAATGCAAACAGCAAGCTGACGAAGCTGGAGTGACATAGTTTCGGCGACCACCAGATTTCAATGACAAAACACACTCAAAATCGGAACCGAGTCCAACGGCTGACGGAGCCCTGCGAATATCATCGCTCTCCGCCAACCAAACTCACACCCATATTACTGGGTTCCCGACGATTGCGTTTTAGACATTGTGAAGATTTCTCCTCACGAAGGCTCCTTGCAGGGCACTTCGTGAGGAGTTTTTCCCGGTGGACGCTCAAAATCGTGAGAATTCACGATCCCGTCGCGGGGACCACAAACTCCGACACGATTAGTCTTTCAATACTCGCAAGCCGGCAGCGATGGTGCGGCAGATCTCGTCGACGTCATAGACGCAACCACCCCACGTGCCCCCGCCGACTTGCTGCAGCGTCGCCCACAGCTTGGTGTCTTCGGGCAGTCGCGGGTCGGCATGTAGATCCGGGAACGGACGTGCGGCCAGGATCTTGGTCCCTTCCTCGACGCCGACGTTGTTGCCATCTTCACCCACGAAATCGATGGTTCCCGTGAGGTTGACGCGGTCGACGACGATCTGGATTAAGTCCCCATCGCGAACCTTGCCGATCGGGCCCCCCGCCAACGCTTCCGGACCAACGTGGCCAATGCAGGCCCCCGTCGACACGCCCGAAAACCGAGCATCCGTGATGACGGCCACTTGCTTGCCCCACGACAGGTGCTTTAACGCTGACGTGATTTGATAAATCTCTTCCATGCCGGCCCCTAGCGGACCACGGCACTTCAAGACGACAACATCACCTGCCTTGATCGGTCGATCGGTGCGGCCCTTGATCGCCGCGGTGGCATCACGTTCGGACGTAAAGACGCGAGCGGGACCAACCTTGCGGTAGACTCCGTCGGGATCGACGACGCTGGGGTCGATCGACGTGCTCTTGATGACCGAACCCTCGGGGGAAATGTTGCCCACGGGGAAGGTCACCGTGCTAGTCAGGCCGCGACGACGCGCTTCCGGCGGCGACATGATGACGTCGTCGGGATTGATGCCGTCTCGTTCCTGCAACAGAGTGCGGAGTCGTTGACGGCGATCGGACTTCTCCCACCATTCCAACAGGTCGCCCAAGCGCTGGCCGGAAACCGTCATGGCATCCAGCTCCAGCAGTCCCAGGGCCCGCAGGTGGAGCATGAGTTCGGGAACGCCACCGGCCAGGAAGAACTGGACCGTCGGGTGTCCGGTCGGTCCGTTCGGCAGTACGTCGACCAGGCGCGGCACCTGACGATTGATGCGGCTCCAGTCGTCGACCGTCGGCCGCGGCATCCCTGCGGCGAAAGCGATGGCGGGCAAATGCAACAACAAATTC
>JAZKFE010000189.1:0-13033 GCA_040386595.1 Planctomycetota bacterium
GCCAGACCAAGCGGCTCGGCAGGAGCCTCACCCTCTCGGAACCTGATTGCGACAACGCCTGTGGTTTTGATACCGTGTGAAAAAGCCCCCCCTGCTCGAAGGTTGCTCGTCCTCATGAGGGAACCATGTCTCCGGAAGCTCTGAAAGCGTTGCAGAAGTCTGACCCTGTGATGAAGCGGTTGATCAAAGAGATCGGGCCGCTCGATTTTGAAGCCCGTACCAAACGATCGCCGTTTGAATCTCTGGTCGAAGCGGTGGCCCACCAGCAGCTGCATGGCAAGGCGGCACAGACCATTTTGAAGCGGTTCGTCTGCCTGTTTCCGGGTGAAAAATTTCCCAAGCCCGAGCAGATCGCCGAGATCCCGGATGACGTATTACGCGGCTGCGGTTTTTCACGCGCGAAGGTGCTGGCGATTCAAGACATTGCGGCTAAGAGCTTGGATGGTGTGATTCCTTCGTCGCGGCAGATCGTCAAACTGTCAGATGAGGAGATCATTAGCCGGCTAACTGAAGTCCGCGGAGTGGGGCGCTGGACGGTCGAAATGCTGTTGATCTTTCAGTTGGGGCGACCAGATGTTCTGCCGGTGGATGATTTTGGCGTGCGGAACGGATTTCAAGTGGCTTATGGATTGACGGATCACCCGACGAAAAAACAACTTGCGGAACATGGGGAGTGCTGGCAACCGCATCGGTCGACCGCTGCCCTGTACTTATGGCGAGCGGCTGACAAATCCAAGGTGAATGTCGTAAAGGCTGCGGCGAAGACGGTTCCGCCGCCGATTTGACTTCTTTTTCCTCGCCTGCATTGAATATTGTGGTGATCAGCGAGCCGAGCAACGATTTCTTGCCCCTTCTCACGCCGGTATTGGGAAGATCGCGGGTTTTTGTTGCGGGTTAACGAAGTTCGCATCGATCACTGGTCGAAAGAATGTCGACACGTTATCGAACGCGCAATTTGAATTAGCCTGCCGAACAGAAAAAAGAAGAAAAAGAAGAAGTAGTGCGTTATCTTTCCGTCCAGATTTCGCCTGCTAAGATAGGGGGCCACACCCCCCTGCCTGCAATGCGGTTGTGATTGACATAGCTCGATAACACACAATAAGTTAAGACAGATTTCGAGGTGTACTCTGGTTGCCCGGCGTATGCTTCGTTGGACTGTTGCCTCCTTAATATTGGTGGTGCTTTAACCAAAAGCACCCATTCAGACTCGATTTCAGTCGCGAAAGGGACGATTTTTTCCGAGACTGCACATTTGCAGGAGCTTGGAATCTGTCCCGTCGGCGCTCAGAAGGATTGTGAAGATGCACGCTGCCGGCAATGACTCGCCGAGCCATATCCCGGAAGACGACAAGGTCGGGATTCTGTCAGCCAGCTTCATGGGCTTATTGATCACCCAGTTTCTGGGTGTATTCAACGACAACCTGTTTAAATGGTTCGCCACGTACGTGGGCATCGAGATGCTCGGTAAGCAATACAAGGAGTTGATCCTCTCTGTGGGATCTGCCTTGTTCGTGCTGCCGTACGTCTTGTTTGCCGCTCCGTCGGGATTTTTGGCAGACCGCTTTGGAAAACCCCGCGTCATTGTCGCCACCAAATTCATGGAGGTGGTGATCATGGCGCTGGGGATCGTCGGTATCTATTTCAAACTTCCCTGGCTGATTCTGTCCTGTATTTTTCTGCTCGGAACCCAAGCTTGCCTGTTTGGTCCGGCGAAACTGGGAATTCTGCCCGAGTTGCTGAAGACCGAAAAATTGTCCTCAGCCAATGGATTAGCCGGCTTGGCGACGATGCTGGCCATCCTCGCGGGAACGGTTACCGGATTCGGGCTGTTTCAGCTAACAGTTCCCTCCAAGGAGATGACCTCATTGGTGGCGGGCGATCTGGCTCCGGTTACCATCGGGAGTTTGTCGATTCCTGGAATCTGGCTGGTCGGCAGCATTCTGCTGGGGCTGGCTGGCCTGGGATATCTGACCAGTTTGCTGATTCACGCGATTCCTGCCGCCGATCCGACTCGTAAGTTCCCCTCCAATCCGTTTGCCGAAACCTGGCATGACGTCCGGGTGATGTGCGAGAAACCGGCCATGCGACGGGTGGCCTTCGCGGCAGCCTACTTCTGGTCGCTGGGGTGTCTGGCGCAGCTAACGGTGAATGTCTACGCGGCGAAACATCTGCATATCGACGAAGAAAAAGGGGCAGTGCTGATCGCCTGCCTGATGATGTCGATGGCGGTGGGGGTTTGTTTGGGCAGTGTGCTGGCCGGTATTTGGTCTCGAGGCCAGGTCGAACTGGGGATGGTGCCGATCTCGGCCGCGGGAATTTCGATGGTTGCGGGATTCCTGTTCCTGGTCCCGGACAGTCCGGTGATGACGAACCCGGATAACTTCTACGCTTACATTACGCCGTCGTATCTGTGGGCCGCCTTTTGGCTGTTTGGTTTGGGATTCACCGGCGGCTTGTACGATGTGCCGCTGATGGCCTATCTGCAAAAGAACAGCGCCCCGGACGTTCGCGGCCAGATTTTCGCCGGTAACAATTTCATCACGTTCCTGGGCATGTTGATTGTTTCGGGGATGTTCTACCTCACGAAGCCGTTGCAGATTCCCCCGCGGGGCGTCTTCCTGTTTGCGGCCATCGTGACGTTGCCGATCGCGATCTACATGTTCCGGATGGTTCCGGATTACACGGTTCGCTTTGTGATCTGGGCGTTCAGCAATCTGCTTTACCGAGCCCGCGTATTTGGTCGGACCAACGTTCCCGAGACCGGCGGAGCACTGCTGGTCTGCAATCACGTGTCGTTTGCCGACGGCATTCTGGTGGGCATCCATTCGCCCCGCCATGTGCGGATGATCGCGTACGACGGCAACCTGAAATCACCGTTGATTTCGTGGATGTCGAAAACGATGCGGGCCATTCCGATCAATTCGACAGGCGGTCCCAAGGCGTTGGTCCAGTCGTTGCAGGCGGCGAATCAGGCGCTACGAGACGGAGACGTCGTCTGCATTTTTGCGGAAGGCGGGATCACTCGGACCGGACAGTTGCTGGCCTTCCAACGTGGTTTGATGAAGATCGTCGAAGGGACTGGTGCCCCGATTATCCCCGTCTATCTGGACGGTTTGTGGGGCAGCATTTTCAGCTTTGAAGGGGGCCGTTTTTTCAAGAAATGGCCGCGAACCTGGCCCTACCCTGTCACGGTCATGTTTGGCCAACCGCTGCACAATCCGCAAAGCACGTTTGAAGTTCGGCAAGCCGTCGAACAACTCGGTGCGGAAGCGGTCATGAAGCGTCAGGAGCGATTCTTCTCGCTGCCACGCCGCATGATCCGCGCCTGTCGTCGTGCGAAGACCGGGAATAAAGTCGCGGACTCGACAGGTCAAAAGTCGTCCGGCTACGAGTTGCTGATCCGGACATTGATCGTCCGTGGGTTCTTGAAACGTCAACTTGCACGGACCGAGAAAACGGTCGGCGTGTTGCTGCCGCCGTCAGTGGGTGGCGTGCTGGCCAACGGTGCTCTGGCGATGCTGGGCCGTACGACGGTCAATCTGAACTACACCGTTTCCGTGGCGGATATGAATTCGCATCTGAAGCTGGCCGGGGTGACGCATGTCGTGACCAGCCGCAAGTTCCAGGAAAAGATGAACCTGCCGCTCGATACGCAGTTCATTTATCTGGATGACTGTGCGGCGTCCGTGACCGCGAAGGACAAGGCCTTGGCCGCCTTCCAGACCTATTGCGTGCCCGCCTTTATTCTGGATCGCTGGCTGGGGCTAACCCGGGCCAGGGCGAATGACATCGTCACGATCATTTTCACCTCGGGATCAACCGGCGAACCCAAGGGGGTGATGCTGTCGCAGTTCAATATCGTCTCGAATGTCGAGGCGGTTGATCAACTGCTGCACCTGGAGTCGAACGACGTCCTGATGGGGGCCCTGCCGTTCTTCCACTCGTTTGGCTACACCATCACCATGTGGTGCGTGCTGGGGCTGAATGCCAAGGGCGTCTATCACTTCAATCCGTTGGATGCTCGGACGATCGGTCAGTTGTGTGAAGATCACAAGGCCACCATCTTGATGGCCACACCGACGTTCTTGCGCACCTATCTGAAGCGGATCGAGAAGCAGCAATTCGCGACCTTGGATATGGTGATCACCGGGGCCGAGAAATTGCCTGCAGATCTGGCACAGGCCTTCTTCGAAAAGTTCGGCGTGCAGATCAACGAAGGCTACGGCACAACGGAACTGACCCCGCTGGCGGCGGTCAATGTTCCCGATCATCGCGAAGAAACCTTCACCCAGGTCGGATGCAAAAAGGGGACGGTAGGACGTGCGATTCCAGGCGTCACTGCGAGGATCGTCGATCCAGAGACTCGGCAGCCGCTGGGAGCTGATCAACCAGGGTTGTTGCTGATCAAGGGGCCCAACGTCATGCAGGGCTACTTGAACATGCCGGAGAAGACCGCGCAGGTGATTCAAGATGGCTGGTATGAAACGGGCGACTTTGCCCAGATCGACAATGACGGCTTCATCACGATCACCGGTCGCCAAAGCCGCTTCTCCAAGATTGGCGGTGAGATGGTGCCGCACATCAAGATCGAAGAAACGCTGACGCAGATCCTGGCTGAACCCAACGATGAAGGCCCCGAACTGCGAGCCGTTGTCACGGCGGTTCCGGATGAACGCAAGGGCGAGCGGTTAGTCGTAGTCCATAAAAAGGTCTCGCGGACACCGCAGGAAATCTGCAATGCCCTGTCGAGTGCCGGGCTGCCGAACTTGTGGATTCCGGCGACCGATAGCTTCATCGAAGTGGAAGAGATTCCCTTCCTGGGGAGCGGCAAGCTGGATCTGAAGAACTTGAAGTCATTGGCGCTGGCGAAATTTGCCGTGTGAATTAGGGAAATGCATCGAGCCCCAATCTGGGGGACGTCGTGACGAATTTTGGGAGGGTGAGGCTCCCGCCGAACCGCTCAGTCTATTGGGCTAGAAAAGACTAAGCGGTTCGGCAGAAGCCTCACCCTCCCAACGCATTTTCCCATTAGGGTTTATGGCGAAGGATGCATCGCTCCGGAACCTCTCTTGAGCCGGTTGCGGCCTTCCGATACCATCCCGAATCGAACTGCAGCGGAGCTTGCGGTTCGCCTACGGCGTATGCTGCGCTGGCAGCACGCCAATTCAACAGGATCCACGGATGGAATATCACCTCAGACCACTGGGCAAAACCTGCGCGGGGACCGGCAAGCTGCTGGCCCCGGGATCGCAGTGTATTTCCGTGGTCGTCGATGATGGGAACGAGCTCAAACGGCTCGATTTTTCCAAAGAAGGCTGGAAGGGACAACCAGCAGGGACTCTGGCCCAATGGCAATGTTCTGTCCCCATGCCGATCGACGTGAAGAAGCGATTGCTCAACCCCGATGCGTTGATGAATTACTTCGATCAACTCACGGAAGAAGCCAATCCGCTCCAGGAAAAACTCCGCTATATCCTGGCGATTCTGTTGATGCACAAGAAACGTTTGCGCGAAGATGGCATGCGCAAAGGGGGCGGCGAAGATGAGTTTTTGCAATACACGGCGACTCAGGGGGAAGGGGCATATGAAGTTCGGAACTTCCATCTGTCCGATGAGGAAGTCGCGGAGTTGCAGGATTCATTGAACGCTCACCTGGCAGTCGAAGCGGGAAATTTTGAACAGGAAGCGGCGTAGGGTAAGACGCTGCTGAGCAGAGAATTCAGATCTGACAAATTGGAAGGTACCGTCCGAAATGTCAGGTCGAACTGATGAGCACTGATAAGGCGATGTCAGGGTGTCGTCGGGGCCAATCATGTGGATTTCAGGTGGCGGATCGACTTCTCAGATCTGTCGCGTTCTACACCACATGCTGCTGGCGGGTTGACCAAGGAGGGGGGAACAAACGATGCATGGAGAAGGGTTCTGGAATTGGGGCCGCGGCGCGTCCGCTGCTTCCAAGTCCTCGCAGACCGCCACGCCGGAAATGCCGTCGCAGAGGGGCACCTCGCGCCGCGCCTTTCTACGGACGTTGGGCGCCGCCGCGACGTCATCTCTCCTGGGATGCTCCTCGCGATTCGGCATGCACAAACGCGAGATGGCCAAGGACATGCCCTACCCCGACATGGTGGCGCATCTCAATCACAATATTGATCTGATCAACTCCTGGACCTGCTACAAGACGACCATCAAGCCACACGGGGGGATGTTGCTGGCCCTGGCCCCGACTCTCTCCGCCAATATGATGGTGGAACGGCCGCGAAATTTTCGACTGCAGGCCTCCATTCCCACCGGCAATTTGGTGGACCTCGGCTCCAACGACGAGCGGTTCTGGTTCTGGATGCGGAACGATAGCGAACCGGCGATTCTCACCGCGCGGCACGATTGCCTGACCACCGCGCAACAGCAGTTGCCCCTGCCCTTCGAACCCGATTGGTTGATTGAAGCGCTCGGCGTCATTCCCCTCGACGAGAACGAGATTGAGTTCGAAAAGCATCCGACCGATCCCAAACGGGTGCTCTTCCGTCGCCAGCGAAACGCTCCCGATGGATCCACGGTGCAGCTCGTTTCCACGGTGGATACTTGCTTTGGCGTCATTGTCGAACACAGTCTGACTGACAGATCCGGCAAGGCCATTGCGGTCACGCGGATGGGCGAACATCAACGCGATGGCAAGTCCGGCGTGGTCCTGGCCCATCATGTGGAACTGAGCTGGCCGCAGGAGAAACTGGGGCTCAATATCCGGATGGGGGCCATCGAAGTGAACCCCGAAAAATTGTCGGGCAAGCAGTTCGAAATGCCCCAGATCGCCAACTGTCCGGTGATTGACATCGGCGGAGAAACGCAGCAAGCATCACACACCGGCCGGACGAAGGTTTAAGGTGTGATGTGGCCGGTTCGGTTCAACTCACCTGAGCTTCGTCGTTCAGTCACCGGCGAATTGATTCAGACAGTTTTACCACGAATGACACAAATAACACGAATCAATCACGGGCAGATCTACTCGTGAGCCAATCTGCAGTCGATGCCAATTCAGATTCGTAATCGATTTCCCGAAACGCCATCTGGCTGTTCTTCATTCGTGTGATTTGTGCCATTCGTGGTTTAAAACTTCTCTTTTCTCGCTTCAAGCTCTGCCCAATCATTGGCAAATTCTGGCGACGAAACCCGAACACCGCGGTGGTGTCGGGCCTCGGAAGAAACGACTAGCGGCCGCCGGTGAGGCCCTGGTTCAGGCGGCTCAAGGCTTCGGCTTCGATCTGTCGGACGCGTTCCCGGGTCAGCCCCAGTGTTTCGCCGATTTCTTTCAGCGTCTTGGGTTCGGAATCGTCCAGGCCGAATCGCATCCGCAGGATCGTTGCTTCGCGCTCGTCCATCTTTTCCAGCATCTGATAGACGTGCTTGAGATTGTCCCCTTCGATCATCTCGGTCTCGGGGTCCTTGGTCCGCTCATCGGCGACCAGGTCACCCAGCGACCATCCCGAATCGGGCTGCTCGGTTTGGGGTGTCGAGTTGTAAAGCTGGATCGCCTTCTTGACGATGCTCAGCTTTTTTTGCGGCAGCCCGAGTTCCAACGCGACTTCGTCGGTCGTGGGAGCTCGCTTCAGGCGATCTTGCAGAACGGCAGTGGCCCGACGCCATTTGGTCAGCAATTCAACCATGTAAGCGGGGATGCGGATCGTCTTGGCCGAATTGACGAGCGCTCGTTTAATCGACTGCTTGATCCAGTAGCTGGCATAGGTGCTGAACCGAGTGTTCATCCCGGGATCAAAACCTTCGACCGCTCGTAACAAACCGAGGTTACCTTCTTCAATCAGGTCCTGCAGCGGCAGGCCTTTACCGGAGTAGGCCCGGGCAATGTTGACGACAAGCCGCAGGTTGGCACGGACCATTTGGTCGCGGGCTTCCTTGTCGGCATCGGCAATACGGTACGAGAGCTCCTTCTCCTGATTCGCAGTCAGAAGCGCCGTTTCATTGATTTCCCGCAGGTACGTTTCCAGCGGATTCTGGGCTGACGCTGACGGGCGACGGTGGGGCTTATTCATAGGGACCTAACGTCTTCTGGAATTTATGTAACACGGAAGAATTTGCTCGGAAAAAAACTCGAGCAATCATCAGGCTTCGCACTCTTCAAAACTGCTGCTGGACTCGAACCCAACCCGGTTACGATGCTCTTCGGCTCACTATTCACAGTGATCTCTCGCTCAGAGACAACGGGACAACAGGCCTCTCAAGTGCAGCAACCACGAACTGAATCGTGGAGCGATGGCTTCCTCCGTGTGTATCACTCAGCTCTGAATCTTCTATTGAAACTGAATGGCTGCTTAGAACAACGGGCAGTCTGGCAAATGGGCTGGGCTGCAGGAAAAAACGCTGTACAAGTTGCCGTTTGGTATCAGGAGACTCAGAGGAAGTATTAGCGAACGCAGGAACTCTATCGGTGTCTAGGCAAATTGAACTGGACTGTTTCGAGTAAATAAAACAGGTGAAATGGGGGTCAATGGTTGGTCGCGATAGATGTGTCGATTGTGCTGAATTTACAGTCGTAGGAGATGTTGCAAAAACGCTACGGCCCCATTTGTCGGAGCTTTGGACGAGGGGGGGATTCTTGATTATGCGGGGACCGTGAGCGTAAAAATCACGATCCAGGCTTGCCTGCGCAGTTAACGACGAGAGTTTGTTTCACAACATTCGCTTTTCGTTCCTCGCACACAAATCCTCTCCTCGCCCGAAACAAAAACGTGTTTCCGGGCGATACAGGGAGGGGACCTCGCGCAAATACAAGTAGATTCCGATCTCAAATGGACTGGCGGGAAGTGCTCCAGGGAAACCTGGACTGAGTGTCTTCACGCCGCGAGGGGCTAGAGATTGGTGTTTCTTGAAGAAGGCAACTGTTGATGGCGGAATGGTGTGCTCACCATTCCGGTGTTTCGCCGGCAACGAGCGACGTTAGGTGCTGACCGATTTGGTTTAGAGTGCCGCTTGGGGTATGATCCTAAGCACAGTCTTTTCCAGTGGTTAGCGGAAGACGTCGATCTTCCGAACGAAAGTCTCCGGAATGGATGAGGAACGCGAGCGTGAGATCGTGCGCGGCCTGCTGGACGGGCAAGCGGACGCTTGGCGCGCGTGCCATGACGCCTTTGCGGAAATAGTCTGGCGGGTCGTCGCGCGAGCCATGGGCCCGTACTCGTCAGAGATCCCGGACGTCGTGCAGGAAACGTTTCTCGCGGCTGCGCACTCGGTGCATACCTATCAGGCAGATCGCGGAACGCTGGCGTATTGGCTGCTCGGAATTGCCCGGCGGCAGGTCGCCCTGCACTATCGCCGTGAAGGACGACATTCTCGGTTGCGACGAGCGATGACGGCACTCGTCGAAACCGATTGGAAGATTGATCCGGGCTGGTTGCAGGATCAAGCCGATAAGACGGAACAGCCCCCCGAGGACGAACTCGAAACCGCCGAAATGGCAACGTTGGTTCGAGCGGCTCTCACCGAACTACCCACTGACTACGAAACATTGCTGACTGCACGGTATCTCGACGAGATCTCTGTGGAAGAATTGGCACGGACGGAGGACACCACGGAAGTGGCGATTCGCTCGAAATTGGCCCGGGCTCGGCGAGCCCTCAAGGAGGTCTTCTTAAGCAGGGGCTGCATTGCCGAAAGTGCCCCGGCCAGGGAACACCATGCAACGTAACGATCTGACGTCTGAAGAATTGCGTTTCAAGCGGCTGCTGCGGTCGCTGGATCGGGGCCCGGCTGCGCCCGATGCCGAGTTCCTGCGGCGGTTGAAAGAAACCTCGACGGCAGCGTTCATCGCCGCGCAGCCCGTGCGGCCCCGTGCTCAGCGCACTGTGACTGCTCCCCCTCCCAATCCTGCAGTTGGACGTCAGCGGCTGCGCTCATTGCGAGTCGCTCTTTTCTCGTCGGTTGCCGTCTTGTTGATTCTGGGCATGTTGCCGACGTCCCTGTTTCCCTCTCGCGGTATCGAATTGCAGGTGGCCCTGGATAACTTGGGGCTGGCCTCTTCGGCGGAAATTGAAGTTCTGAATAATGCGGGCTTGAACACCATGCTGTTCGCCCGCAGTGACGATGCGGCGCTCCGCTGGCGCGTGGATTATGCGAGTGGCAATGCCGAAGTTTCCGATGGCTCGGCGACCTATTTCTTGAATGGCGGTCGCAATTCCGTCCATCCGTCGCCGGTGGAAGGAGAATCTGCCACATCCACCTTCGTCGAAGACAAACTGCTGGCCAGCTTGAATGTTGATCAGACGATGAAGTCTTCGTTGGGGCACCAGCGCCCGGAGTTCAAAGTCGACCAGAATGGCCAGCGTTTGTATGGATACAATTTTCAGGTGGTCGATCAGCACAATGTGGGGGAAACGCTGACCGTCAAAGCGATCGTGAACGCCGACACCAACACCTTGGTCGCGATGAATTCTGAAATTCGGGATGCCGCCGGGCGTTCGAAATTCAAGGTCAATGCCGATGTGAAATCGTTGAATCAGGCGATTCCCAATGATCGCTTTCAAGTCGATCCAGAAGCTGCATCGAGCGAACAGATCGCCATGGTCGAGGACGTTCAGGGACAAGCCATCGTCGACGACTTGACCCCACTTCCAGCGGGAGCCCAGGGCTACGATGGTGCCGCGAACCAAGCCTTTGACATGCAGGCCATGAATGGGATGGGGGGCCAATTTGCTCCTGGTCAGGCTGAGCGTGAAGCCGTGACGATGGAAAATGGATCCATGGCGGCCACCACGGTAGTTGCTCCGAATTTTGAAGGGAGTGGACTCAACAAAGCAGAGAGTAAGGCAGGTCTGCAAAAGCCGGGAGCGGGAGAAAAGGCCTCGGCGAAAACGCTAGCACAAGCTCCGATGAATGCACCGTCCGAGAATTCTGACGCCATTCAAAACAAGGAAGGTCCCGGAGCGTCGAGCGCCGCTGCGGATCGTGCGACTGCTGGCAATCTCAAATCTGATCGGATGGCGGCAGCTCCCCGCGCACGCATGCTGAAGAGTCCGGCGCCGGTTGCCAGTCCCCCCCGCCTCGAGATGGCAGATGCCGCTCAGGCGTCGGAGAAAAAACAGTCGGGCGAACCCAGTGAGTTCAGCGCGAACGCCAAAGATGGGATGCCGGTCCCGCTGGCGGCGCCGATGCCGGCTGCTCCGAGTATGAAAAAAATGGCGGTCTTGGGGATCGCAGGGGGCTCACCTGCTGCGGCCGAATCGCAGAATTTGAAGGGGCGAGGCCGAGCCGGTGACATCAAGACGAAGTCGATGGCAGGTGCCGTAAAGGCAATCAATCCTGACGCCGCCGAGTTCGGCCAGCCTAACGCGGAAGCTCTCGAGCAACAGTTGCCGGTTGGCAGGATGGGCAATCAGAACGGCAATTTTCAGCTGCAAGAAATGGGAGTAGGAGCATTGGGTGGTGGGGCCGCCAGCGAGGCTGCGGTCTCGAACTCTCGTCTGCAATCGATGCGGTTCAATCCCAACGTTGCGAATTTCAACCAACACGGAAACAACGGTCGTGGTGGCGAATACGGATTGGTCCGTCGACAGGTGGCGGCACAGATCGAATTGCGTCCTGGGGGAGTGTTGAAAACCGAAGAGGACTCATCGAATGTCGTTTGGATGCGGCTGGCGAATGACGCCGATTTGGTCTTGGGGCCGGCATCAGAAGTCCTGTTGTTGAAGCCCACGGAAATCCGTTTGCAGGTGGGGGAACTGCTGCTGAGTGTGCCCGCAGGAGATCAGGTCGATCTTCTGGGCCCCGAGCCCGTGCCGCTGGCCGATGCCGAAAACATCAAGCAGAACTCTCGTCGCGGTACGCAGCAACTGATGAAGCTTAGTGCATCACGGTTGCAGGTCACCGGTCGCGGAGTCTTTCGAGTCGAAAACAGCCAACTGCAACGGGTCGAGCGAGATCCCCTCTGGCTGGCGAACTACTTCGCCAAACAGAACGCTTCCAAGCAAAACGCACAACCCGTCGAGCGTCCGGAGCCCAAATAGTCAAAATAGTCGTTGTTCGCTCCGCGAACATAACGCAGTCGCAGTCGCGGGTTGAAACAAAACCAACTGAATCTGCAGCTTGCGGCTGTCATACCAGCACAACGCGCCAGCGAGTGCACCTTTTCAATATCGCGATGAGATGCACTCGCTGTCGCGTGGACCGAGCCTTCACTCTAATTCCACCCGGCTACTGCGAGCGCGTTATGTTCGCGGAGCGAACAACGACTATGGCTACGCCTTCGCGGTAATTGCGTTTGTGGAGAGATCGTATTCGGGGACCAGGTCGAACATGTCGCAGGTGGCGGCGCGATCGATGTCGTGGTCGAACCCGAGCTCCAGCAGATTGAGGCCTCCGCGGCTGTCTCGCAGAATCTGGCGGATCTGAGTCTGGTCGTGGCGAGCACTCTGCCATAGCGCCAACGCCAATTGAGTTTCGTCGTCCGGGATCGATTGATCCGCACGTTGTTCGCGAACCGCTTGGGCTATCGATCCGGCAAACAGGACATCTTCCGCCGTGATGTAGCCATCGGTGCCCGCACAGACTAGATGCACGGGGCGACCGTCAGCGACCAATGTGTTGATGATCGCCTGCCGGTTCACAAAGGCGCCGATGACGACTCGGTCTGCCAGCCGGCAGCGGTCCAGAGCTCGCGTGCCATTCGTGGTGGTGAAGACCAGTGTCTTACCGGCCATGACTTCCGGAACATACTTCAGCGGCGAGTTTCCCAGATCGAATCCGGCGATCTGCTCACCGTGCCGTTCGCCACCCAGTAGAGCGGTACCAGGAGGAAGTTCTGCGGCCACCGCTCTTGCAATCTCCACTTCGCTGCAAGGAATCACACAGGGGGCTTGAGCGTCTAACGCGTGAACGATGGTGGTGGTGGCTCGCAGGATGTCGATAACGACAGCGATGCCTCCTCGCAAAGTTTCGGGCTCAAACAACTTCGGCAGCAAATGGACATGGACGGGAGACGGCACTCGAAATCCTCGCAGGGTGTTATTTGTGGAAGTGTTGGATAGTCGTT
>JAZKFE010000190.1:0-6252 GCA_040386595.1 Planctomycetota bacterium
CAATCCGGCTTTTTTCATGCACCTGCAATCCGTTAGGGTCAGCAAATTTGAACGCTCGACCCCAGATGCAAAATATCTCGCCTCGCGCACCCGCATCATTCGCGTGATCGACTGGTGGAATGACAACACCATCACCGCCGGCAGCGCCTGTGCCTTCGCGAAGGGCCGGGTAATTTCGAAGAGTGGGCTCACTTTAAGCCGTATAAAGAATCTCAATAGCGGTCTCAATGGCACAGACATCGGTGAGATTCACCGATGTCACCCTCTCGTTATGTAACGCGGTTCACATTCTTCGATAAGTAGACACATTTTGCTTAATTTCAGATCTTTTCGAGAATCTCACATATCTCAATTCTATTTACGTTTTAGTACGACTAGTCGTGTCAGAACTGAAAGAATGTGAGAACTGAGATCGGTGTGATTTTATCGGTGTGATTTTATAAGTTGAAAGCGTCGGGCACAGTCCGACCTACTTGGCTTAACACGATATGAAGGGAAACACTGCACTTGGGGCATAAATAGCGAATTGCGACAATCGGTCTTGACCGCGTGGTCGCGGAGACATAGTCTGGTCGTTGATCACTATGTACACAAACACCGTGCGATATGTGTCGTGCGATGTGCTCATCGGGTTTGCTTTCATGGAGATCGAAGATGATTCGTTTCGCGTCGTGTCTGTTAACTGTGTCATTGCTGCTAACCGAAGTTGCTTCAGCGGAGACAATTGCACTCACTCGAGTTAACAATGGAGACCAACAAATTGCCAAGAGCCGAAGCTTCGCAAATGTGTTGATTAACGGACCACCCAATATGCTACCGGATTTTGGGCCAAATGATGACCAAATGGATGACTATTCTGCCAGCTCTACCAGTGGCGCCATGACGGCCTACGGCGCTGACATTGGAGAGGCAACCGATTACACAGATGCGGTGTGTAATACTGCACCGACCGTTACAAACTTCGCCCCGAGTGTCAACGTGGTTACCGGCGGGCCCATGATTATAACAGGAACTCCAACACGCGTATCGGCTCGCAGTTCAGGTGACGGTACGTCGGACGCTGATTTTACCGTCGGCAACCCCATTAACCCCACTGCCACATTGGTGTTGACCGGGACGATCACAATTGCGGCTTCTTCAGACACATTTACAACCACGTTTTCGACGTCTGCTCAGGTTGGGGGAAGCACGATTACTTGCACGCCGACTGGTTGCACAGGTGTAATTAAAGACATGAGCGTACCGGGCGGACAATATACAGTGTCTAGTCCCGCCAGCGGAGGAACTTGGAATTTCAGTGAAGTTGTAATTAAAGGCTCCAACATTCACATGAAAGCCGCCGCTAGCTACACGCAAGAGGCAAATAATTTGTGTAGTGATTATCCCGATTTTAATGTGGCAGCTTTTATGAGTGTGAACGCACCATGACATTAACTTTATTCGCGGTTCACCCTAAAGATAAAGTTGGGACGCGATCGTGATCACATTTTTGCTTGAGTAGGCATTCAGAAATCGTTATGCAGGCGAGTCGGGTGGTTTAAGCCCCCGAATTTTTTTCCGGCAGGAAGACGTGCGGACTATGAGGAATCCCGGGGTTTACGCCACCGGGCTCGCCTGCGCAGTTTGTTTTGCGTGTCTACTTTGCGTTGATTAACTGGATTGGGCTTTGCCGAAAGTATAGTCTCTTTTAACCCAACGGTTTCGAATTCGCTTTACTCACACATGTTGGAAAATCTCTGTCACCCCTTTGGGGGGCAGGGCTGGTGATCGCGTTTTGCCGAGGCACGCCATCTCTCGGATCGGAAAGCTTGAGCGATCAAAGATCCTTAGAATGGGTATTCTTGTGCCCGTCTCTTCGTGAGAAATGCCAAAACCGACGGGCAGGAGTGCCCATTCTGCAGAATGTTGGATCCCTTCGCGCCCGGTCGTCGTGTAGCGACACAGCACCAGGAACCGACCTGGGACGTTGTGGCAGACGCGCATGAGCCTCAGGTCGTAGCTGGTGGAAGTCGCAAATAGGGCTCGGAATCAAACGGGGTCTCAATCCGAATCTTCGACAACAGACGGCGCACTTCGTCGTCAGGGAACACTGTCCAGATTTTGAACTCGATCGTGCCGGCATTGGCCTGCTTGTCAAGCTTGCGCATGGCTGCCGTGGTGCGTTCGATCATCACAAATACCACGAGCATGTCGTGAAAGGGGATCTCGGTGAGGTTGTCGCCCGCCCCCACGGCAAAGTAGTGCAGGCGAATTTCTGCCAGCGGAAGGCCTGAAATGGATTCAGTGGCCCGCACGGTGTAGGGAGCCGTGGACGTCTTCTGCCAGTTCTCCAGGATGGCCTGGTGAATGGCCGCGCAACGTTCCATGCGCGACTGATTGAAGATTTCGCCCTGATCCATCATTTCCCGCTACAAAAGAATTTCTGCGGTGGTGTCTGACACGTTCCAGACGTCTGCCTCGACTGTCGCAGCCCGACCCAAGCTTGTCAATTCGGTGGATGCTGTGCGTACCGTTCGACCAAGAGTATGGCAAGTTGTCTTGGTTTGACTGTAATCTCAACCGCGGGCCCCCGTCAGATTATTGCCCCCTGGTCAAGACCGGGTGTCCGGTTGCAATTCGGCTGCCGAAATCGAGCCGGCAAAGTCGATGACAGAGTAGCGGGCGACGCTCAATGGGCCCGGCCTTGCTGCGAATGAGCTGTTAAGTCGTTTTGTTGTAATGTGTTATGTGATATTTTCGGCAGTGTGTTTCGATACATTCGGAGCAAATAGTTGTATACAAACCCGCAGAAGCACGGTTACGCGGGTTGCTTCTGTCTTGGAATATACAAATAATCTTACTCAGATATCATTGGGGCATTCTGTTCGCGTATTTGCACTGCAGCATTCGCTTCTTTTTTTGTTGTTACTGACCCACTTTTGTCTTTTAAGGAGTACCGTATGGCGTCTCAACGTTTGCGGCGAGGGTTTACGTTGATCGAGCTGTTGGTCGTGATCGCGATCATTGCAGTGTTGATAGCGTTGCTGCTGCCAGCCGTGCAACAAGCACGCGAAGCCGCTCGTCGCAGTCAATGTAAAAACAACCTGAAACAGGTTGGCTTGGCTCTGCACAACTATCACGACACGTTTAACACTCTGCCAATTGGTTGTCGTGCCGGACTGCCGCCACCTGCACCAAGTCCAGGCTATGGCCAGTCGTGGTGGGTTGCTGTCTTGCCCTACATCGATCAAGCTCCACTGTATAATCTTTGGAATCATTCGGCTGTTAACGCAGGATACACTGACCAGCTGCCGTTGGTTGACGGGAAGAAGATCCCAGTTGCACTGTGTCCATCGAGTCCGATGCCACAAACCATCTCCCCGGGAGCCAACGGCGGTAGTGCCGCGCCCGGAGTGGCGCACTATACCGGTATCGCCGGGGCATATCCCGATCCTAGCGGTGCCGCCGCAATAGTAACGGACTATCAGGATGGTATGCATACTACCGGGGGGGTTTTATTCTTTAACAGTAAGATCTCTTTCCGTGATATCACCGATGGGACTTCCAACACGATGTTTGTTGGTGAACAATCCGATTTTTTGATTGATCCGACCGGTACGAAAGTGGTCAATATCTCCTCAGGTCCTCACGGGATGTGGATGGGGACTGCGAGTGCAAGTGAGCGTCCGTTTAATACTACGACCGTGAGATTTACACCTGGTTACAAGATTTCTGAAAACGCCGGGGCTAACTGTCCGAACACCGGCGTTTGCGGCAATATGGGATCCAACAATCCCATTCAGTCTGCCCATGTGGGGGGCGCCCACATCTTGCTCGGAGACGGTGGAGTTCGGTTTGTGAGTGCCAATATTAATCTCAACAATTTTCTATACTTGGCCTCGCGGGCGGACGGAAAAGTCATTGGCGAATTCTAAATCTGTGAGAGTCAAATCAGCGGGCATTCGAGGGTGACGGAGTCCGTTTTGGCGGGCTGATGCCTTTGTCAATTTCCAATACGACGCGGCTGTGTCAGGATGTATCAACCCTGTCGCAGCCGTTTGTCGTTTGTCTTGTTGATTCGGTCTCTGCTAGCGTTGCATCGAATTTTCAGCGACCGCGATAATCGAGTACCAAGCTTACCATACGGAGTTCACATCATGTCTCAGCGAGCAATTTGGATATTCTCAAACTACCTGCTTGTCGGGCTGTTGGCAGTCGCAATCAGCGGTTGCGGGGGGAGTCCCCTCAAGCCTGGGCGGAAGACCGGGGAGGTGACGGGGACGATTACGTTGAACGACCAGCCGTTGAAGGGTGGGGTGGTTTGCTTAACCGACGAAGCCGATGGCGATACTGCGATGGGGACTATCGGTGCTGACGGTAAATTCGTTGTTAAATACAGATTGGGAACACAGGTTCCTACTGGTAAATACAAGATCACGGTGGGCCCCGCACCTCTTGCTCATCAGCCCACCCCGCAGGAGCTGATGCAGAACCGGGAAAAATACAACGTCCCGAACCCGATTCCTGTTGAGTATCGGACTCCACAAGCCACCTCGCTTTCAGCTGAGATTAAGGAAGGAACAAATACATTGACACTTGCCATGAAGGGCAAAAGCTAGGTCGCTGTTCAAGATCAACTGCGCTGCCGAATTGGGCGGCACTACTCCGCTCAAAGAATTCTCCAGGGGGGCAGCCGCTGGGCGAGTGGGTATCATGATTTCTGCGTAATGGGCTCTTTGCAAAAACGAAGACGGCCTGAGCGGGATGTCCTCCGATGACAACCTGCTCAGGCCGCTCGTCTGCGCGGTGGTTTGTGGCTCCGTTCAGGCATTTCTCTGTCTAAGCGGAGCAGTAGTCCCCACTACCAGCGATGAATCGGGGGACGATAGCAGCCATAACCCCCCCAGCCATTGTTCCAGCTGCCATATCCACCATACCCACCGGATCCGCCCCAACCACCGCGATAGCCGCCACCCCAACCGTAACCGCTGCCGTAGCCACCGTGGTTGTGTCCACCATACCCGCCACCGTAGCCTCCACCATAACCATCATGGTTATGTCCGCCGTATCCCCCGCCATATCCGACAACAATCCCGCCTGCTTCAGCAGTGGAAGCCGAACCCACGAAACACAAAGCACCAGCAACCACGGCCAACATGAGTAACTTCTTCATGGCAACCTCCCCGTATTAGAAAACGTCGTCGTGTTCATTTCGCGATCGATGGCACACGCCTCGTCGTGGTGAAGGATTTCAATTCACTCGAATTTGATTCGTCCCTCACGGAAGAACTTGTAATCGCACGTGCCGTGCCAACGTTTTTCTGATATGTGTGTTGTTGGTGTAAGGTGTTTTTGTGTAGTGTTTTGTGTTTTTTTGTTTTTGGTGCGCAGTGTCGCGTGAGATTTAATGTGTCGCGATTCTGAGTGAATTCCGAGTCGATGTGATGTCGCGAGTGCTCGATTTGGGGTGTAGATTGATCTGCGGGGCGGACGTCTCGCCGAATTTGCCGGAGATATCCTGGCGGAGCAGAATGGCGGAGTAGCCGTAAGAACTTTCACTCATTCGGCACTGCGAATCTCGAAGAGCTCGAGACGCCTAGAAAATTGGCGTTGGAGAACAGTTCAGTGGGCACTCTCGGGCAACGCCATTAACGTCGTAGGCTCCAGAAGTGGCTGGTGTTCCAGCGTTGCTCCATGCGGTAGTAGTTAAGCCGCATCGCCACGTACTGTGTCCATGAGCGATCTAATCCGTCTGAGTACCGCTGTATCGATGTGCTGTCACCGTGAAGGTTTTCGAAAATCGCCTCGCCCGCTTCAGATCCTGTGACTAGAGCATTGACGAGTCCATGAGACGAGAGTGGATCAAAAGCAATTGCGGCATCGCCTACCGCCAACCATCGACAACCATGCCATGGTTCAATGCGGCTGCTGGTGGCCGAGGTGCAACTGGGGGTGTCGTGAAAAGTGTAGCCGTGGCGTACGAGGAGCTCGCGCAGATGCGAAGTCGCATTTACTCTTGAGCAAAACCAATCGCGTGATTGCCAGGCCTGGAGCCGAAGCAGACTGGAATCTGTGAGCCAAGCAACAGTGCGTCTCCCATTGGGCATGAGGGCCGTATACCACCATCCCTCCGCTGTGGTTTCGACCAAAGTTCTAGTATCACGGTCGATCAGTTCGCTGTCCGAGTTCGGAATTGCGATCATATAGACGCACATCAGAGAATCGATCGCGGTACGACAGGCACCCAAGTGGCGAGCAACGACGTTTTGCCGT
>JAZKFE010000190.1:6262-7620 GCA_040386595.1 Planctomycetota bacterium
GATCTCACAAATTTTTATGTATGTCATAGTATTTTGAAATAAGTGAACTCCGTAAGATGGAAATGATTACCAATAATATAACCTTTTTTTTTTCAGTTAATGCCAAGTGCACGAATGCACTGAGTGCACTACCTATAGCTCGAAAACAATGGGGCACACAATATCATAGGTGAACCTGGCCTTAATTGAATTTCCCACCCGGAATCGGTGGGGTTTGGTCCTTCGAGCAACCGGCTATCGTACCAAAGGTGAGCTCCTAGTTTTTCGGCTGCCTGGCATAAGCATCGATCGAAACACTCGCGGTCGAGTTGCCAGCCGTGACCATAGGGATTGAAGATGAAATCAGTTGCCGACAAGCGCGACGCCCCCCAAGCCGACAAGTTGCCATAGGAAGGCAAATGACCGTCCGCTTCAAAGTCGGCGAGAACTCCTAGGTTTTGCAGCAGCGGCCGTGCTGCAGGTGCTAGTGTTTCGCCGATCCTCCATCGGGGACCAGGGGCCGTCTCCAAGATCAGCACCGATAGATTTCGTTGTCTCAGAGTGATCGCGGCAGCCGTACCGGCAGGCCCCGCGCCGACAATGACAACATCAAACTCGGTCGGTGATCGGGGCGTCATGACGTTCGGTGGTCAACCTTAAACTGATTGTTTATCTGCAACCTGGCAATCTTCGGCATAAATTCTTCGTCGGCTGCGGCATTGGCTTCCGGTGCGACGAATGAGCTCGCTGTTGCGACAATGGGAATTGCTTCGGGCGCCGCCGGAACGGCGGCATGAGCTGCCATCACAGCAATCGGGGCAGCGGTTGCGGGACGAGGAGCCGTTGCTGTAGACGGCAGGGACTCGACAAATATTGTGTCGGGGAATTCACCATCACCTGGACCAGGACGGCGCTCAACCACCCCCAAGTTCCCGAATTCAGTGACCATCCGCAGAATGCTTTCGAAACCACCTCCAAGGTTTCGCAACCAGTTTACGCGACGATGGAACGCGGCCCAACGCTCCACGGGATCCTTGGAAGTCATGACCGTCTGATAATCTTCCTCAGTGAGTACGTGATTGGGAACTCGAGCTGGCCAGAAGGTCGGCGTAGAAGGAGTAAACTGTTCATAGCCCGCGCGGCAGCTCGCGGTGTCGGTCTGCCACGGAACGGCTAACCACTTCGACAAATCTCCGGCGCCCAGCGCATTCAAGGGGCCGCTACTCGATAGTGCTGTCAACGGCGATAAGATATCACCATAGTCGGGCTCGGGTAATGAGCTGGGCCGCAGCTTGAAGCGCGACCGTGGCAACTGCTGGGCGGCTTTCGAGTTATTGAGCAGCCGTCGATACGAATAAGTGTTCCTGATGGTCCAGGTG
>JAZKFE010000190.1:7662-7924 GCA_040386595.1 Planctomycetota bacterium
TCGGCGACGCAAAAGGAAAGGGCCGCCTCGGTCAGGATGTGGGGTTGATCGCCGAGATCATACTCTGTGAGATCGTGCTTGATTTTCCGCTTGGGGTCGTAGTCTGCAAGAAAATCGCCGTCGGCCCATTTCTTGAGTTGCGCCAATTGCCGGCTACTCAACGCCAGGTCGCGGTGTTCGGCTCCTTCCACATCCATGGCGTCACCATAGATCCACGGCCAAAGACCACTCCAACCATTATTCGTCGCATAGTCGCGGAAGT
>JAZKFE010000191.1:0-10822 GCA_040386595.1 Planctomycetota bacterium
CAACCTCTTGTTCGCTATGCTCACCCAGATTCGAGAATCTGGGCTACCCATCGACTGCGTCGATGGAGACGCAAGCATTAAGTTAGACCGCAATCACTATATTTGCCTTAGCAAAATGAGAACCAGCAAGATCACGACGATCAGGCCTAAGCCTCCGCTGGGACCGTAACCCCAGTTGCGACTATGTGGCCAGGCGGGGGCGGCACCGAGTAATAAAATAATCAGAATTAGCAGAAGAATCATGGACATGGCAGGTTGGTCCTTTCTGTCGTAGATGGCCTTTGGGGGGCGACATCGTGCGACATCTACGTGGTGGTCGAATTGTTTATGTCAGGAAAGAAGCGATTCAGAATGTGTCGTGGACTCGACAATCCAGATTCGGTTTCTGACTGATAGACGCGCAGTCCCCTGCTCCGGAAAATACCGGAGCATTGAGGTCGAATCCGTTCTGTCAACAAGGATAAAGAAACTAGTCAGGCGAGATGCCTGGCATGCAACGAGCGTGCGACACGTCGTTGATATTTTCCGATAGGAATTTCAAGGCCGGAGTGCGGTCCTCGATTTCTTATATAGTCGAGGACCGCCGAATGGCATTCCATGTTTCCGGCCTGTGCCGGATGCTCACATTCTCTTCTGTGATTATTTCTGCTTAGTGACGTCAGGAACTTCAATTCCTAAAGCCGTTGCCAGTGCGATCTGATGATCTTGCTCCTGGATCAGAATCTCACGGATCTGTTCGGCCAGGGCAAACTCACCTAAGGCATCACATTGGCGGACTCGGAGACGGTAGTTGCGAATGGTCTCATTTTCGGCTTCGAGATCGAACCGCAACATGTCCTCGGCCTTGGTCGAAGTTCGCACTTCCACGGGCACAGTTGCCGGCATGCCTCCCAGGTAGTCCACCTGCTTGGCGATAGTCACAGCATGAGCCAGTTCCTCTTGAGCATGAATTTCTAGCTCCGCAGCAATATTCATATATTGCGCACCTTTGAGGACTTGCGAGTAAACGACATAAGAAATGACAGCTTGATACTCACGACAGAGGTCTTCATTTAATAATTTGACCAACTCGTCACGTGTCACTTTTTTAAATTCCGACTCATTCGATGCGGACGTTGCCACGACTTGCTCCAATACTGCTATGTTGCCTCAAGGGGAGAATTCCACAGCTAGTTACCGCGACGCATACTGTCGGCAGAGTGTCGGTCTGCTAACCATGCCGCTAATCAGGCACGCTAGCCAAACGACCAGGAACAGAAAGAACAAACCCTTCGCCCACAGCCAACTGGGGGCGGCACCTGTGCCGAAGCCAAATACACCTGAACTCAGCGAACAAACTAGCGAGACTAATGACAAACGCAACATGGCGTGCTACTCCTGTTCACTCAGTTCCTGTTACTGCCGCCGGGGCTGCCCCCCTTACGTTGCGGCGATGCCATTGCGGCACTTGCTGTAGTCAACCATTTTGCGAGCTTATTTTTGCGGGTTTAGTTTAAGAGGATTCGAAGACCAACCCACGGTCCCCACGACCGTGAGTTAGTGCAACGATCTCACAAATCTTTTCCGGTTGGTATCACTATTTGGTGAAGTTCAAGCCGGGGTCTTCTTCCGGTGCACCCATTAACTTGAAGTTAAACTTGCCATTGTCCTGAACAACACCGGCGATCAATGATCCCCCTTCTTTGCTTTCGAGTGCCAGGACATTGCCTTCAATGGTGTAGGTTCCGCCGAACTCGGTTGGCTTTTGGCCCTTCGGTGTAAACTTCCAGTTGAATTTTTTGTCTGCGGCAATCGTCAGTTCGAATTGCGAACCATCTTCTCGAGTGGCTTTCCAAGCTCCCACCAAGGCCGGTTCATCAATAGCCTTCGGTGGCGGGCCAGCGTCTTCCGTCGGAACAGGAGTCGTCGCGTTCGGCGTTTCCGCCAACGCTGGGGTCGGTTCTTGTCCCGGTTGAGCTGTCGTCGTCGGAGTCTCTGCTGCGGCCACTTGGTCGCCGGTCGGTGCCGAGATCATCTTCAAGACATCACTCGCGACCCGGTCAGTCGGCACGAGCTTCACCACTTGTTGCAGCTGAGTCACAGCGGCTTCGGGGTGTCCGGTTGACATATAGTGATAGGCCAGCAGGAATCGCGAGCCCCCGTCTTCAGAATGTTGCCGGGTAAAGGCTTCCAGAGCCCGCAACTGTTGCGTGTAAACGGCCACGTCTGTGTAAAGGCTGCTGAGCGTTGTCCAATCCCAACCTGGTCCCACAGCCAGCACCGAGTGAATTGTCGCGGCCGCTTGCTGATAATCTTGCTTAGCGAACAGCACTAAGGCACGGAACTCATGCATCACCGAGTCGTCGGGATATTGTGTAATGCCCTTGTTCACGATATCGAGTGCTGCGTCGTAATCATTTTGTTTGAAGGCAGCGACGGCGCTGTCCAAAACTTGAGCTTGGGGACTGCTGGCCTGATCGCCAGCGGCATTCGGATCGCCTCCATCGGTCGCGGCATAGCTGACCGGAATGGGTTGAGCATAGTTGTAGCCGCCAAATCCACCACCGCCACCGCCGTAGTACGGATTCGAATATCCGAGGTAACCACTGTTATAGGCCATTGAACCCAGTCCCCAGTTGCCCCAACCCCAACCCAAAGGCCGGTAGCCGTAACCGAGTCCGTAACCAAATCCACCTAACCCATATCCGAGTCCCAGGCCGAGACCGAATCCACGGCCGTAACCGTATCGACCATAGCGACCGTATCCGCCATATCCGTAGCGTCCACCATTGCCATATCGCCCGCCCCAACCATAGTTCCCATTCCAATAGCCGTGATACAGGCCACCGTGACGGGCATAGGCGGGACGATAGCCGTTCGGCCCAAGCCCCAGCCGGCGATTACCAAAATTCACATAGTTGCCGCCCAAGTTGCGGTTCACATTGCGATTGATATTCGTGCGATTATTAATGTTGTTCCGGTTGATATTCGCGTTGATACGCGGATTCACGTTGACGTTTCCACCGGCGCGGATGCCCGCGTTGTTTCGGACTCCACCCGGAGCAACAACATTCGGGCGGATGCGATTATTAATATTGGCGTTCGCACCTGCGGCTCCCGCACCCTTTCCAGGTGTAACGACTCGCCCGGCGCCACCAGCACCGATTCTCGCTCCCGCACCGGCACCTGCTCCCGCGTTATTTCGCGGGGTAAAGTTCGGGCGACTGAACGAAGGCGTGCGATTCACTGCGGCCGGGGCACCACCGCCACCGGGATGAGCAGCGCCACCGCGGAAATTACCGCCGCCGCCCCCACCCACACGGGCTCCCCCTCCACCGCCTCCACCACCTGCGGGGCCACGATTGCCACCTCCACCACCGCCCCCTCCGCGATTTCCACCGCCTCCCCCACCACCTCCGCCTCCGCGGCCGCCCCCTCCACCACCGCCGCCACCCCCGCCGCCACCACCGCCGCCACCACCTCGCCCACCCCCTCCGCCACCTTTTTGGAAGGCACTGGCAGATTGTTCTCTTCCGCCAACGAGTGTGGAGATTGCGTCTCCGAGACCAAATGTGAGTGCCAGACCGCCGACTAAGGCGATTCTCCAGGCTCGATAATCAAACGATTTCATGATGGGCTTTCCCAATATTTTGGATGAGGAGCGCCGGCAGGAATAGACGTGGGTCTAATGGTGCTCGACGAGGGTCGATAGATGTCGCTTACTTGGCCGCTTTCTCATCGTGATCAATGGGATGAGGTGAGGTGTGAACGAGAGTAAATTCCGGGCTGTCGGGCACGGCCACACCATCAATCTGATAGTCCGTTGCTTGCCAGGTCATCGAGTGGTCATTTACCAGCTTGTAGACGCTGGTCCCGGAGGCGACTTCGCCTTCCGCGGTCACTCCCGCTGATTTCAACGTCCAGGTGTCGCCTTCACGTTGCCAGGTGCCTTCCGAGAAGCCACCTTCCGAATCAAAAATCCAGGCTCGCAGTTTGCCGCTCAAAGGGTCCCAGCCGATCCGTTGCGTTCCGCTGAGAACTTCCTGGCCTTGAACCTTCAGGCTGAAGTCACGGACCAAAAACTTGCCGTTGTTGACGGGATGGCATGAGAAACTCACGACCGAATCGTCGTCTTCATCAATCCAATCACCAATCAGCCAGCTCAGTTGTTCCAGTTGATCCTCGTGTTTGGGATGCACGACATCTAACTGATCACGCACACTGGCGATCTGCCATTTGTCGTCGTTTTTGTTGTAGACCGCTGTGAAGTTGCAGCGGGTGACCGAATCGTCTTCCTTATGGGTGACGGTTGTCGTGCCTTCCACAATGGCGACCGTGGGGCTCACAAAGCGAATCTCATTCAGATCCGACTCGAGTTGGCAACCGGGATGATCACCGAGGAATTCCGTGAGCGAATCTTGAATGGCTTCGCGGCCATGAAAGACCGACCCTCGGTCATTTACATACTCACCATCGGGTGTAAAGTGTTCGGCAACGGCTTTTGCGTCGTCGGCACAATAGGCCTTGATCAGGCTCTCATTGGCGGCACGAATCGCGGTCTCATCCGCTGTGTATTTTGAGGGGACGTCCGGTTCTTGATTGGCGGGGACTTTATCCGCCGCCTCTGTTGTCTTGGCGGCTTTCGCCGGCTTTTCTTCGGGTTTCGGAGCCGGTTTGGTTGCGTCTTTGGATTGGACTTGAGTGCCCGCAGGCTTGGGTGGAGCCGCGTCATCAGCGGCGAGGCCGAGGCATACGCCCGTCACCGACAATAATGTGGCGCTTAAAAATGCGAACTTTCGCATGCTATCTCCTTAAGAAGTCCAACGGCTTGCGATGTGCAAGCTCAGAATTTGAAGGGAAAAGAAAAGGCGTCGTGCACCCACTCCTTGAGAGGAACGGCTCCATCCCTCTTGGGCGGAACAAAGCCGCTTGGGTGCCCGACGTGTATTGTTGCGGTTGGGACGTGGGTGATGCCGATGCCTCGACGCGTGAAAATCTCACCACCAACCGCAAGTCACAGTACTTGCAGAGAGGCCTAGTAGTAATAATAGACCCCAGCCCGCGGACGGTAGTAACCGCCGCCGTAACCGTAGCCATAGTTGAACCGCGGACGGTAGGCGCGATATCCGCCGTAGTAGCCCCCACGCCATCCGCCTCGATATCCCCCATAAAAACGTCCCGCTTCCGCGGTGGAGCTACCGAGAGTGACGCAGAACATGGCTGCGAGGACACTCGTGATGATTAAAAGTTTGCGACTCATGACTGATCCTCCTTCGGACTCGATAAAAACTGCCTCCGCTGGCCCGCTCTTAATCGTTGCTTTTCCCTTGGGCTGCATTCTTAATTTTGTCGACGACTTTCTCGACTGTTTGTTTGACCTTGCCGGCGGCTTGATCCAACTTGCCTTCACGGCGAAGTTTGTCATCGTCCGTAATTGCTCCGGCTGCTTCTTTGATCCGACCTTTGATTTCGTCGCTGGTGCCTGACATTTCAAATCTCCTGAAAACTCCATAAACCATCGCTGGGAAACTAATCAGGCAAACGGCGTGCCGCCCGCAATTTCCTGCAGAATTCATCAATTTGACGCCAGAAATGACCGACGAGCGCCCATCGCGGTCGTTCGCATGCCAATCATTAGCTAGGACAGACAGAAACGCAGTTCCGGGAAGGTCGAATCTCAGCGGCGCCCCCACAACCTCTTCACCACGGACCGGTTGAGTCTCTCCTCTGGGCGTTCTCTGCGTCTCCGTGATGTGATTCGTGATTCACTACTTCCGATGCCACGGAACGCAAACAGTCCGCACGGACCGTCTTAAATCGCTTTTTCGCAAGGTGTGCAGAATTCCCGCAGATTTGTGTCCTTGAGGCCAGTTGCTTTTCGTTGTTCCAATAAGGCCCTATTCCTAGCAGCTCCTCAATGGGATGTGACCCGATGAGGATCACGCTGAGATCGTCGTGGGAAACAACAGTGGAATTTCGTACGGAATATGTGTACATATCCGCCCGATTTCATGTAACCAAATCTGGTACTTAAGCACTGGTAAGATTGAAGATGTGAGGTCTGTTTTGCAGATCGCTGAATGAGGTCGTCGCGTGCTGGTTTTGCCGCCGCGCGAGCCCTTATCAATGTTCTCGGTGAGCGTTGTAAGTCGCTTGCATTAAATAAGTTGCGCAAGCAAGTGAATGTCATCGCAGCAAATTGGAGTTGCAGAGATTTTTTTCGAAACCCTGCCCTGTTGGTTGGTGTTCTATGAGTAGTCGGTGGGGTGGGAATCCAGAGATTTGCGGCGTGACATACGAGTTTGCTGCAACGTGAGAAGTTGAGCCCTTTCCGGTGCCTGATTTTCGGCCTGAATTACTCCCTCAGGCCGGGTGCCTGAAAGCGGTTGAAGGAACGTAGGCGAAGAGGCTTCTGATTCTTCGTGAGTCTCGGATGGGGCCGTCCGGGATGGTTTGAAGTCGCGGTTCGGATTGGTGTCGTACCGAACGAGCGTTCTGCTGCAATCGTGTGGCGCGGGGAAGACCTGTCTTATGCAACTGTCTGATTCCCTGCGCGGCCGTTCGTAATCGTGTGGAAATGTGCTGGAAAATGCGACGGAAGGCTTGTCTTTTCGTGCTATTTAGGAAGTTCGAAACATGGAAAATGTCGTCTTGATGACTCCGCTGCTGGCCTACTTCGATCCAGGATCAGGCAGTCTGGTATTGCAAGCTGTTGTCGGGGGCGCGGCTGGTCTAATGGTCTTCGCCAAGTACCTCTGGACCACGGCTGCTCCCAGGTTCTTTCGTGGTGCTCCCAAGCCCTCCGAGATGGACCAATTCTCGTCGCACCAGGTTTCCTGATCACGCCGTATCCTTGTTGAAACTCAGGTAAGACACTGGTATGTCGGTTGTGCTGAATTATGAGTCTGGTTCGTACCGGGACCGCGACGGTCGCGTGTTTGTGGATTCCGAGGGAGGCATCTGTCGCGCTCTCTCCGCGCGAGCACTGGCCGAATGGAATGTGGTGCGGCAGACTCGTTTTTTTGCCGCTGCGACCGCGACGCAACGTGTCGTCTCCACCGAGACTCTGCTCGATACCAGCCTGATTTCTGACGAAGAGCCCACCGACCACTGGGCCGGTGTGTTACGGCACGCGGTGGTCCCCTTTGTGTCGTATCCGTTCGAGTGGTCGTTTGGGATGTTACAGGACGCCGCCCTCCTGCATCTGGAGTTGCTAGAACAAGCACTCGGTGAAGATATCACCCTGAAGGATGGGACCGCCTACAACGTGCAGTGGTACGGCTCGCGGCCCGTGTTTATTGATGTGCCTTCGTTCGAGCGGCATATTCCCGGGCAGCCGTGGGCTGGATATCGACAGTTCTGCCAGACGTTTCTCTACCCGCTGCTGCTCAACGCCTATAAGAACATTCCCTTTCAGCCCTGGTTGCGTGGTTGCCTGGAGGGGATCACGCCGCAGCAATGCCGGAACCTGATGTCGTGCCGAGATTTTTTTCGGCGTGGCGTGTTGTCCCACGTCTGGCTGCATTCGCAGCTCCAGGCCAGTCGTGTAGTGGAAGAAGTCGACAATACCCGCGCCTTATCGGCATCGGGTTTCAGCAAAGAGTTGATCCGGGCGAATGTCACGGGACTGCAGCGGTTGATTCGCGGTCTGCGCTGGAAAGCCTCGGCATCGGTCTGGTCGGGCTATGCGGATGCCAATGGCTACACGCCTGCAGATCGGCAGGCGAAGGAGAGCTTTGTTCGCCGGGCCGTGCAGACGCAACGCTGGTCGCTGGTGTGGGATATTGGCTGTAATACCGGGGTTTATTCGCGAATTGCGGCCGAGAATGCAGATCGTGTGGTGGCGATGGACGCCGACTATCTGGCGATCGAACGCTTCTACCAATCTCTCAAAGCGACCCCTCAACCGGGGACCGCGACGATTCTTCCGCTGGTCAACAACCTGGTTGATCCGTCGATGGGACTTGGCTGGCGTGGTGTGGAACGCAAAGCTCTCGTCGATCGCGGTCGGCCCGACCTCACCCTCTGTCTGGCGCTAGTCCATCATCTGGTGATTGGTCATGGAGTCCCCTTACATGAACTCTTGACGTGGCTGGCCGGGTTGCGGACCAATCTCATTATCGAGTTCGTCTCGAAAGCGGACCCCATGGTGCAGCGTTTATTGCGCGGGCGGCGCGATAACTATGCCGACTATGAGCCCGAAGTTTTTGAACGCTTGCTGTCAGAGATGTTTGACGTAGTGCAGACCGAGCGATTGAGCTCCGGATCGCGCACTCTCTATTTCGCAAAGGCGCGATGAGCACTATGAGTTTCTGGTTCTGGCAGCGCGGTTCAGAGAATTCTCCGCCGGCAGCCGCTGCGATCATCCGCTCGCCGTTCATCGACGCTTTGCATGTTTTTGTGCTGGCCAGTTTTGCGGTGGCTCAGCCCATCTACGATCGCTTGAGCGGACGGGCGGCCTTGTTCGTCGATCAGTCCATGGGCATGCCCGTTGCCTATCTGCTGGTCGCGTTGATCTCGGTCGGATTACCCACGCTGATTGTGCTGATTGAGGGGCTGGTGCGATACGGCAGCCCGCGCTGCTACGAAGCTCTGCATCGTGTTGTGATCTGCGTCTTTCTGTTGCTCGTGGCTGTGCCGATCTGCAAACAGTTCATTTTTCTGTTCCCCACCGCGGTGGTTGTCGGTGCGATTGTTGCGGCCGTGATAGGCACGCGGTTGTATCTGAAATATCGAACGATCCGCACGATGGTGACGTGGGCGGCACTGGGGATCGTGATCTTTCCGCTGATTTTTCTGGTGCAGTTTTCGTCCAACTTTACACGGATCTCGCCGTCGTCCCATCGTACGGATCGCTGGTCGCCAGTCCCGGTTGTCTTCTTGGTGTTTGACGAGTTCTGCGGTTCATCGTTGATGACGCCCGAACGCGAAATTGATGCTCAGCGGTTCCCCAATTTTGCGGCTCTCGCTCGGGACACAACTTGGTTTCGGAATGCCACGAGTGTGAATCAAAGCACGAGCCAGGCCTTGCCCGCGATCCTGTCGGGGTGCTACCCAGCGACATCACACTACCCGGTGACTGCCAATTTGCCCCAGAATTTGTTCAGTGAATTGGTCACTATGGCTGGCTACGACCTCGTCGCGTTCGAGCCGGTTTCGGGACTGGCTCCTCCGGGTGTCGAGACCAATCCCAATCCACCACAGGGAGTCTGGTCGCAAGCGGCCTTCGTCAGTAACTATCTCTGGCGCGTCTATTTATTTCATGTCACTCCTTCCGAGTACCAAAAGTATCTGCCAGAGATCCCTAAGTTGTGGTTCGGGATGCACGATTCCATGAATATCGACGCGACACGGAGGCGTGGAGTTTTCCGTTACAATTGGACGGGGACGCGCGACTTTCAGTTTCAGCATTTTCTGAATTGTTTAGACGGTGCCGACAAACCAACTCTGTACTTTATGCACTTCCTGCTGCCACATCTCCCGTGGTGTTATCTACCCAGTGGCAGCCGCTATGCCATTGATGGCGAAGACTGGCAGCTATTGAGTGTGGGAAGTGAGGAAACACTGCCGGGAACCTGGGGCCAGGACGAACTGGAGATGGTGAATAATCAGCAGCGTTATCTCTTGCAGTTGATGTACGTAGACAAGTTGTTAGGGAAGTTCATTGCGCGGTTGAAGGAGACTGGCTTATACGACCGGTCGCTGCTGATTGTCACTGCCGATCACGGAATTTCCTTCAGATCGAATCTACCGCGTCGAGGCACTGTCACCGAAAACGCTGACGAGATTCTGTCCGTTCCGATGTTTATCAAACTGCCCGGGCAGAAGACTGGCGGCAGCAACGACCAGACGGTGGAATCGGTTGATCTGTTCCCCACGGTGGCAGATGTTGTCGGGTTGTCACTGGAGCGACCGACCGATGGCTGGTCGGTGTTTGATCGTGTGCGACCGCAGCGAACGAAGAAGACATTTGGGGACTATCAAGAATTGCAGACCGTGGACCCTGCGGTGATCAGTAAATCGATCATTCCCTTGATCATTCGCGAGCGATTTGGCGACAGCACAGATCCCCAGTCGTTGTATGAGACTCATCAAATTCCCGAACTGATCGGCCGTCGCAGCGACAGTCTAACACTCGCCACAACAGCCCCCCTCGAAATGGAAATTCTGCGGTTTGGTGACACCGTAACAACAACGGGGACCAAAACGGTTCCCTGCTTGTACGAGGGGCAGTTACCCTCAAAACGAACTTCTGCTGCTCCGATGGTGATTGCGGTTTCGGTGAATGGAACGATCCAAGCCGTGACGCGAACCTATCGAATCGCCGGCGCGCCGAGTCGCCAATGGTCGGCGATGGTTCCCGAGTTGGCCTTTCACGAGGGCAAGAACGACGTCCGCATTTACAAGGTGACCGGGACACAGCCTGACTGGGTATTAACGCCGTGTCTCCTCGTGCCTCCCGCAGAATCTTAGGATGCCTCGCGACGTCGGCCGATTCCCACAAATCCTCAAGGGATCTTGAATCCTTCACGGTGTTGCCTATCAGAGCACGCCCCGATTTGGGGCGGAACGAGCATCGGCTCGACGACGCGATGAGAAATTGTCGATCGCGAATTCTCAACCGGGGCTGGCGCAAGAGAGGTCGGGCGTTCAAATTTCAAAATTGGCCGGTCACTCGCTCGTTCATAAACCGGTTGATTGCGGGCCAATTTTGAAATTTGAACACCCGACCCCAGATGCAGAGAAGGCAAAAATCGTTTTTGGATCTTCCGTTTGCGGGATTCGCAGATGTCTGTTCCCCGAAGGGGATACACAACATAGCCCAGGGTCGCCGAGTACTCGC
>JAZKFE010000192.1:0-5278 GCA_040386595.1 Planctomycetota bacterium
ATTGGGCTGCACGCGTACAAACGCTGACCCAATCCGTGTTCTTCCGTGTCAATCCGTGGCTAAAAACTCTTCTTAATTAATTTAAAAAGATTAAAACCGGGAAATCACGCCATAGGCAATTGCCGCCAGGATCGCTCCACAGGGAACCGTGCTGACCCACGCCAGCATGATCTCGCCCACCTTGCGCCACTTTGCCTGACGAGTTGTGGCCCCCATTCCCAGTAGCGATCCGACACTGACGTGCGTCGTGCTGACGGGAAGACTGTGGAAGCTGGCGGTGGTGACTAATCCGGCGGTTACGAGACTGGCGGCAAATCCCTGGCCAGGATTCATCGCGGTGACTTTCTTACCGAGCGTCTCCGCGACTCGGTCGGCGTCGAGCAATCCGCCCAGTGCGATGGTGACCGCGACCGCAAGGTAGCCCCAACGCATATCGAGGCCTGGAGCGACGAGCAGCAGTGCGGCCATCTTGGGGGTGTCGTTGAGACCCCGAGCGAAGCTGGCCGCACCGGCACTCACATAGTGCAGCACGTCGAGAGTCCGAGTGCGATGGTCGGGCGCCAATCCCACGGACTTCAAGAACAGATACGTCACAGACCCCAGCACCACAGCGATTGCCGGGCTGACTAGCAACGGGTAGATGAAGTTCTTTCCTAACGCGGCGAAGCGGACGTCGGTGCCGCTACCGGCCAGCCCGGCACCGACCAAGGCGCCCACCAACGCATGCGTTGTGGACACCGGAAAGCCGAGTCTGGTGGCGAGGAAACTGGTCAGCGCCGCACCAATCGCGACCGCACTCACGAACGCCGGCGATTGGACCAGCGAGTCGGGAACGATACCTCGACCACTGAAGGTTTTAAGCAAACCTTCGGCGAGAAACATCGCCGCAAGGGAGCCTGCAAATGTCGTCGCGGTGCCCCACAGCAGGGCTTGGCGCAACGTTGTCGTTCCGCTGCCATACAACGAGGCTACGCCTTTGAAATTGGCATTAGCCCCATTGGTGAAGGCAACGCAACAGACCGCGAGAAAGAGGATTGTCGTCAGCACGTCTTCGGCCTTACTTCACTTTGTTTTCTTTGGTCTCGGCCGGGTGCTGCTTCAGCGACACGTATTCTTTCCACGAGCCTTCATACAGACGCACGTTGGGATACTTGGCGACATGTTTCAAATAGAACCGCAACAGGCTCCCTTCGCGGGATGTGCCGCAGTAGACGATGATCTCTTTGTCGGCTGTCAGGCCGGCTTTTTCCAGTTCCGCTTTGACCTGTTGGAACGGGTAAAACTGGTGTGTATTGTCCTGATCCATCAACCGGGCCCAGTGGAAACTGATCGCACCGGGAATGTGCCCCTTGCGCCACCAGATATCGTCATCGCCGAGGTATTCGTTATGCGGTCTGGCATCAACAAGAATCACGCCCGGCTGGCCTTTACGGGCCAACAGCTCATCAATGTCGATGGCGATTTTCCGGTTGGCTTTCTCGGGTAGCGTGCCAGGCGGATTTCCGAAGTATTCTTGTGTCACTGGCAGTTTTGCATTATTCCACGCGGGAAGGCCACCATCCACAAGTCGGATGTCTTCCACGCCAAATTTTTCCAACACATAAGCCACCATGCTGGCACTCAAAATCTCATCATTCGGCAGCTTTTCGCCCGTGGCATAGATCAGGTGTGTGCGGTGACGATCGACTCCGGCACGAACCAGCAATGCCGTGGTCAGATCGTCGGGAAGATACTGCACCGGCACCCCGTGATCCGTACCGCGCAATGTGTCGAAATTTAAGTGATGAGCCCGCGGCAGGTGGCCTCGAAAATAGTCTTTATAGCCACCTCGGGTATCAAGAACCACGGGCTTTTTACTCTCTTCAGAGGCGTCTATCAGCTGCTTGGCAGCAGTGGGCGAAATGATTCCAATATCAGCTCGTGCAGTGTGTGCTGCCAGCAGCAGAATGATCGCCGCGATAATGCGTTTCATAGGTGGGATGAGATCGGGGTTGGAGAGAATGGTTCTGACATTCAGAAGATTGTACCAACCGAACGTGGAACAACGCCACCGACAGCGAGTGAGGCTTGCGAACCATAGTCGTTGTTCGCTCCGCGAACTGAACGCGCTCGCAGTAGCGAGGTGGGATTAGTCTTCAGATTGAATGCTAATTTCGACCGGCTACTGCGAATGCGTTGTGTTCGCGGAGCGAACAACGACTATGGTTCGCAATGCCTGTCACGACTGAATTGCGGTTGGTGATGGGGGCCGTTGGTAGATCTTGCGGCCGAACTTAAAAAAGAGTGCCGGTGTCACGAGTTGGTCCAGCAGCGTGGAGGTCAACATTCCCCCGAACACGACCAGAGCCAGCGGGTGCAGGATTTCTTTCCCCGTCTGCCCCGCACCGAACAGCAATGGCAGCAGTCCGATAAAACTCGTGCAGGCCGTCATCATGACGGGGGAAAGTCGTTCAAGGCTGCCGCGGACAATCATCTCTTCTCCAAATGCTTCCCCTTCATGTTGCATGAGATGAATATAGTGCGAGATCATCATGATGCCGTTGCGGCTGACGATGCCAATCAGTGTGATAAACCCCACCCAGTGAGCGACTGACAGACTGGTTGCGCTAATCCAGACGCGCGGCCAGTCCCACCACGGAGCCGCCGCCAGGGCTTCGGTCGAGGGATGGTTGACGATTAACAGGGCGAGTACCGAGCCCATCGCAGCGAGGGGAATGTTGGCTAAGACCTGGAGTGCGGCACGCCACGATTCCAGGCATTTACAGAGGAGTAAAAACACTCCCACGATTGAGGCACTGCCCAGTACTAACAGTCGAAAATTCGCGTCATTTTGGGCCTGGAACTGGCCACCGAGCTCGACGTAGTAGCTGCCCGGTAACTTGCGGAGCCGCTGTTCTAAGGGCTTGATTTGCTCGCGGATATCACGCACGACGCTAGTAAGATCTCGTCCGTGAACATTGCAAAAGACGGCGATCCGGCGACGAACATGTTCACGGTTGATCGTGTTGGGGCCCGTGGTTTCCAGCACCTCGGCAACTTCACTCAACGCGACTTTGCGTCCCGAAGGCGTTTCCAAAATCGTTTGGCCGATGACGTCGGGATCGCTGCGTGAGGCTTCGTCAAACCAGACCATCAACTGGAAGTAGCGGTCATCGTCCAGAATCTGCGAAACCACGCGGCCCTTGTAAGCCGTTTCGAGCAACTCGGCGACATCGCCGGGGGCCAGTCCGTGACGTGCTGCGGCTTCGCGTTTGACTTGCAAACGAAGCTGCGGAATTTCCACTTGTGGCTCCATTTGCAGGTCGACCACACCAGGCACTTTGCTCATCTCGGTGAACGCGTCCTGCGCGCCAATCCGGAGTTCTTGTAAGTCAGGACCGAAGATCTTGACGGCGATCTGGGCCCGAACGCCGGACATGATGTGATCTAACCGGTGCGAGATCGGTTGGCCAATATTGACCTTCACCCCGGGGATTGCGGTGATCCGGTCACGAATGTCACCGAGGACCAATTCGCGGGGGCGGCCTTCCGTTTCAAATCCCCAAAGATGAGCAATGGGGATCAACCGTAACAGGGCGGGCCCCCAGCCCGGCTTGGCACGATGATGCTCGCTCAGACGCACGTCGATCTCGGATGAATTCACACCTTCGGCGTGTTCATCGAGTTCGGCGCGCCCCGTGCGGCGCGAGACGGCCAACACTTCGGGAACATCTAAGATCAATTGTTCGGCACGCCCCGCCACACGCTGGCTTTCATCCAGACTGGTGCCCGGTTCCGTCTGCAGGCTGATCGTCAACGTTCCTTCATTGAAGGGAGGCAAGAATTCGCCACCCATCCAGAAAATGGAGGCGACCGAAAGGACCACCCCGCAAGTCATGACTACGAGCACCAAGTTCGCGTGCCGCAACGTCAGCCGCAGAATGCGTTCGGTGACGCGTTTCAGCCAGCGTAGTAGGAAGGGATCTGCCGCTTCATCCAGGAATCGAGCTCCCGGCAACAAATATGATCCGAGGACGGGGGTGATTGTTAGCGAAACGGCTAATGACGCGAGGAGCGAGATGATGTAAGCATAGCCCAACGGGGCGAACATGCGGCCTTCTAACCCGGCCATCGAAAACAAGGGAAACACCACCAGAATGACGATCAATGTCGCATAGACAATCGAATTCCGGACCTCGCAGGATGCGTCATAAATGACCTTGAGCGCCGGCTCGGGTAGAGGCTTATGGCGGTTTTCTTTTAACCGGCGATAAATGTTTTCGATATCCACAATGCTATCATCGACCAGATCCCCAATCGCCACCGCGATGCCGCCCAGCGTCATGGTGTTGATCGTGATTCCGAACCATTTGAAGCACAGGACTGTTAATAAGATAGACAGCGGCATTGCCGTCAGGGAGCTGAGACTCGTCCGGAAATTCCACATAAAGAGGAAGAGCACGACGACCACCCATAGAGCACCGTCGCGGATGGCTTCGACTACGTTGTCGACCGCGGCTCGAATAAAATCCGATTGCTTGAAGATGCGGCGTTCGATGACCACCCCTTCCGGCAGGTCTTCGTCGAGCTGATCCAGAACTTGACTAATGGCGGCTTCCAGTTGCAGAGTATCGGCACCGGGCTGCTTTTGAACCGTCATCATCACCGCTGGCCCGCCGACGACACGGTGACCTTCTTTCACCTGCACGCTGGCATCGCCACGCTTGACCGGGCCGGCAAAGCGGACTTCTGCGACATCCCGGACCAGTACGGGCCGTGGCTCACGCCAGACGACGGGAGTGTTGGCGAGATCTTCTAGCGAGATACTTTGACCACTAATGCGGATCAATGCTTCCTGCGGCGGACGCACCACAATGCCGCCACCGGCCAATACGTTCGCCTTTTGTAGGGCTTCTTCCAGCTGTTTCAGTGTGACATTCTGTGCGGCCAATCGAGCCGGGGAGGTGACGACTTGATATTGCTTAAAGATGCCCCCCATCACCGTCACCTGCGAGACACCTTCGACCGCCAGCAACCGGTTGCGAACATCAAATTCGCCCAGCGTCCGCAGCTCCATTGCAATCTGCGCGGCTTCGTCGGCGTTGCTGGGGGTTTTGGTGGACCGCAGCCCCAGGAGCAAGATTTCGCCCATAATGGACGAGATCGGAGCCAAGACGGGATTCACCCCTTCCGGGAGTCGTTCGCGGGCAATCTGAAGTTTCTCAGAGACAATTTGACGGTCACGATAGATGTCGGTGCCCCATTCGAATTCCACCCAGACAATCGCCAGCCCAATGCC
>JAZKFE010000193.1:0-13896 GCA_040386595.1 Planctomycetota bacterium
GAGCCTCACCCTCCCAATGATTGCCTTATGCGGGAGACAACGCGGGCGGTGGCGTCACCATTGCGGGTGGCGTCAGCAATTTATCCGCATCGTTCGCCACGATCACGCCATAGTTCACGGCCCCCAGCCAGCCAGACATGATGATGCCCACTGACCCAGCGTGGAACAATCCCTTGATCTGCTCAGGCAGCGCCCGGCTCACCCCTAAACCTTCAAACTTGGTCCCGAACGATGCCCCTTGCTGGTGGCGCGTGTAGTACTCGAACGTCCGCGGCGTCGATGCCTCAACATGGTCCAACTTGGCCCGGATGTCAGGAATGTAATGTTTTTCCAGACACTGCAGCGTGGACTCAATCAAGTCGGCCTTGGAGGCTTCGTACTCAGGTTCGGAGAGCGGTCCCCAGTCCTTGTAATGTGCATTGGTCGAAGAAACGATCATATAGCGATCGCTGCCGGGACGTGTCCGCGGGTAATAGAACGAGAACGTCCGGCTGCTGATGTGGCGGCTGCACAGCGCTTCGGCATCGAAACCGCGATGTTCCGAGTGGAACAGCAAGTCTCCTAGATCGTCGAACTCCAGCCCCGGCTTCAGGGCCATGTAGACCTGGCAGCTGCTGTTATTCAGGCGGACAGCCTGTGATTCTTCGATGAATTTTTGGTCGAAGTGCTCTTCGCCAACCAATTGAGAGATGGTCGTCTTCAGATTGGCGTTGGAAATCACAGTCCGACAACCGATCCGCCGGCCGTTCACGACAACCCCCGTCACCTTGCGGTCAGGCCCAACTTCGACCTTCTCCACCAGCGACCGAATCCGGATGTCGACGCCATTCTTCTCCATCTCGGCCTTCATCAGCTTGACGAGGTGATCTGTTCCCCCTTCAAACGTGAAGACGCCCTTGCTCATGAAGTTGGAGAACACAATGCCGTAGGTAATCGCCGGATCATCCAGCGTCGAGCCGTTGGCGTAGGTAATCGGCTCCATCAATAGCCGCACGACGTCATCGCGGCCGGGGAAGAATTCCTCGAACAATTGGCGAGTCGTCTTCGACTGGTCATCGAAGAAGTTCATGCTGCGAGCGGCATCAAAAAAGGCCGTCACCGTTTCTTCGGTGATGCCAAATTTTTCGATCAACAGGCGCGTAAAATCTTCGCGATTGAACGAGGTTCGCAGCGAGAACTGAGGATTTTCAAACCGAATCCCCCGCAGCTGCACGATGGAGTCGGCGATTTCTTTCGTCCAATACTTGCGGCAGCTTTTGATCATCCCGATGGGGAAGCCGTGCAGCGAGATATCGAAAATGTGACCATTCTGGCGTTTAAACCAGGTGGCCATGCCGCCCAGCTGATAGTGATGCTCGAGCAGCAGTACCGAGTGGCCGTTGCGGGCCAGAATGTTTGCCGACGTCAATCCGGCCAAACCACTACCGATTACGACGACGTCGTAAAAATCTTTCGCGTCTTTTAAGAAATCCTTAGCCATCCTCGGTTCGCTACTCCCTAAAATCCACGATTTCAATCAACGACGAAATCCACCGGACGCCATGAGCCGGACTGATGGCCACAGGGGATCTCCCAATTTCAATCGTGGGATTATAAATCGATCTCACCAAAACAGCCAGCCGCGAAGGAGTCTGCGGCGGCTGGACATGAGGGTTTTCAGTCAGATCGATCGGTAGAGTCGCCCGAGTCAGGCGTTGAATTTCTGTCCGCAGCCGCTACAAAAATTGGCGGGCAGGGCGGCGACTTGTCCGCAATTGGGGCAATATTTCTTTTCCGCAGCAGGATTCTCCGGAGATTCGTCCTTAAACCCGTCCCGAACCGCCCGCACTAAATCGGTGACTCCCGGCTGAACTCCGCGTGCCAGATAATTGAAAGCATCTTTCTGGACCGGCGCGGTTTCGCCGGCGACATACCTCGTGAACCAGCCCAGATAGCCAAACTGAGACAAGGCCATTCCTAAGGCAAATAGCGGCGCCCCCACAAAACAGCACCAGAAGTACTGAGGTGGCCCGCCAGAAAGTGAGCCCATCGCCGAGAAGAAACTCACCATTCCAACCGCGATGAATATTACGCCGATGATGACCAAGAGCGGTCCAAATACCCGGGCCACGCCGCGAATTTCACGATGCCCGGGGTCAAGACGCGGTTCATTCAAATCCAACATGTGGGGTTCCTTTCGTCGGGATCAACTTGAGGTGCATCCTTATCGATAACGCGATTCCGTATCACCTGGATCACGAAATCACATCTGCACAAATTTGGCTAGATTCTGTGTCATCGCGAAGAATTCGGATTGCGTGCAACTGTTTCGCGACCGTACTCGGTCGTTAAGCAGTGCCCGGACGGCTTGGATTGCACTGCTTAACAACTGAGTACAGTTGTGAAACAGTGGCACGACAATACATTGGGGAGTCGACCCTAAATTCCGTTGTGATACAGCACGCGATTCTGCCCTAAAATCAGGCTCTGTCGCACTTTCTTGATTTTGTTCCTTGACCAACTCGGGAAAGCGCCCATAATACTGCTTCTGGCGGACTTTCAGAGGATCGAAAGTCTGCCTCCGAGCACAAGGGGCCCTTGTGAACCGGGTCAGGTGGGAAACCAAGCAGCCCTAAGCAACGCGAGCTTTTGTGTGTGAGGAGGCAGTCTTCTGCTCCTCTAGGTGATGTGTCTGAAGTCTTGAAAAGGATTCCAGACCGTCACAATAAGTCAGCCGATTCTATCTTAACAGCCCGGTGCTTCAGTGCACCGGGCTGTTAGGCTTTCTATAGGTTCGCCAGAACTTCATATCCGACAAGGCGTTCCGGTATCGGTCTTGACAATTCTCCCGGGGAACTCGAACATCCCCGTCTCAACTGCATCCAATATGTGGTAAGTTGTACCTGCGTAGAGCATTTCAGCGACAGGTTGCACGATTTTTCTCAGATCAGGCTGGCACACACCACTGCCGGCCACAGCTCGTGAGGCAGCGCGGAGTTTCATGGAAAATACGATGGAGAAGATTGTCTCGCTGTGTAAACGGCGAGGGTTCATGTTCCAGTCATCCGAAATCTATGGAGGTTTGAACGGATTCTGGGACTATGGGCCATTGGGCGTGGAGCTGAAGCGAAACGTGAAAGAGGCCTGGTGGCGTGACATGATCACCATGCACGACGAACTGGCCGTTCCCGCCGGTGCGCCGCAGACGTTCTCCATGGTCGGTATCGACACGTCACTCGTGATGCACCCCCAAGTCTGGAAGTGCTCGGGCCACTACGACCTGTTCCATGACTATATGGCCGACTGCCGTGAGACGAAGAAGCGTTACCGCTTTGACCACCTCAAGGGTCGCTGGGCCACGTTCCGCGACAAACGCGTCTTCATCACCTCGGATCAATCGGGGGACGACGGTTTCGCGCATGTCCTACAGCGCGGACTCGACTACTTTAATCTGCGTAAGAGTCAAGCCGACCAGATCGTCTGGGGAACCGGTCCGCACGGTGGGTTGCCGTACGCGCTCGCCGGCATGACGGCAACCGCCGTCTATACCCCGGAGACACCGCTCGAAGGTCTGCGTCCCATTACGGACGCCGACGCGCTGGCCAGTGTTTTGGCTCCTGACGCGAAAGAGCCGGGTACGCTGACCGAGCCGCGCGAATTCAACCTGATGTTCAAGACCACCATCGGCGCCTTGGCCGGTGAGGAAGGGACTGCATTCTTGCGACCGGAGACGGCTCAGGGAATGTTCGTCAATTTTAAGAACGTCCTCGACAGCAGCCGCGTCAAGTTCCCGTTTGGTATCGCTCAGGTCGGCAAAAGCTTCCGGAACGAAATTACGCCCCGTAACTTCACCTTCCGGTCGCGTGAATTCGAACAGATGGAGATGGAGTTCTTCTGTCATCCAGATGAATCGATGCAGTGGTATCAATACTGGCGTCAACGGCGGTACAACTGGTATCTCAACCTGGGAATCAAGTCGGACAAGTTGATCCTGCGTGACCATACTCAGGACGAGATGGCGCATTATTCAGTCGGCACGGCTGACATTGAATATGCGTTCCCGTTCTGTGAACCGGGCTCCTATGGTGAGCTGGAAGGGGTTGCCCATCGCGGCGATTTCGACTTGCGATCTCATATGGAAGGCAAGTTGCGGCGGGGCGAGAACGGCTTGGAAGTGGAGCTGGATGCCAACGGTGCTCCCAAGTACCGTGGCAGCGGCAAGGATCTGAGCTACTTCAACGATCAGACCCGCGAACGTTTCGTGCCGCACGTCATCGAGCCCGCTGCCGGTGCCGACCGTACGACGTTGGCCTTCCTCTGCGAAGCCTACTACGAGGACCAGCAGCCCGATGAGAAGGGCGAGATGCAGACTCGCATTGTGTTGCGGTTGCATCCGCGATTGGCTCCGATCAAGGTGGCCGTGTTCCCGCTGATCAAGAAGCAGGGCATGCCCGAGATCGCTGCCGACATTTATCGCGAGCTGAAGGCCGCTGGTATCGCCACAGCTTACGATCAGCAGGCCGCCATCGGTCGGCGGTATCGTCGGCAGGATGAAATCGGAACTCCCTATTGCATCACGGTCGACGGCGAAACGCTGGAAACCCAAACGGTCACCATTCGTGACCGTGATACGCTCGAGCAGCGCCGGATTAAAATTGACCAAGTGGTCAACGAAATTCAGGCCCTGTTGCGTAAGTAGTCTGTAGGAAATTGACACGACGTTGCCCCGGCTGCCAGATGCAGTCGGGGCAACCTATTTGTCTGGCTCAATCTGCCGGGGTCGAGCCTTCAAATTTCACAATTGGCCAATTTGTCGCTTAGACCAAGCCCGTCTGAATGCAGGCCAATTCTGAAATTTGAACGCCCGACCCCAGACTTAATATGACTGACGATCGTCGCGATTTGCACGAGATGAGGAATGCCGATGTTCTCGCCGTCCCCGTTGATCGCTCAGCTACCGGCGATTCCAGCCGATCAAATTACGCTCGTGCTGTCGATGATTTCGCGGCTGGCAGCACCGGCCATTGTCGTCTTGTTCGTCGTGCACCTGGTCTATTTCTTCGTCCTGTGGGCCTGGTATCGCCGCGACGTCCGCAACATCGCGTCGGCTCTCGATTCTTTCACCCGCGACGTCAAATTTCGCAGCGTGCTCGATCGCAACAGCCATCTCTGCGATCAGATCGAAGCCTTTCTTGCGGACATTAATGAAGTCATCGATAAGCCCGATCGCAAGGCCGACCGGGTTGGACTCTCGCAACGCATCCACATCCTGGATGAGAAGCGAACCTATCTGCAGTCGATGGGTTTTGAAACGGCTTACAACTTCTGCCGGACGATGATCGAAGCCTATCCCATCGCGGGCATCCTGGGGACGGTCATCGCCATCGGCGTCGTGCTCCGCGGTAAGCCTGGCGACGATGCCGTCCAGTTACTCGTAACGCGGTTTGGCGAATCGATCTGGTCGACATTCACCGGGCTGAGCGCCGCAGTCGTCCTGATGGGCATCAACAGTTTGATGGAAACGTCCTTCGATCGCCTGTCCGAAGATCGCCGGCTGGTCCGCGAGACCATGTTCCGCGTCAAGCGAGTCCTCGCGACTCCAGGGGGCGAAGGTGCATGAGTCGCGCACGCCGCCGGATTACGCTGCAGCTGATTCCACTGCTCGACCTACTCCTGGTCGTGCTGTTCGCTCAATTCATGCAGATTCAGGAAGCATCTAAGAAGCAAGTGGTCCGCACCGAAGAAGCCGAACGGCTGGCGGCCGATACGGCGATGCAAGTCGCTGCGGACCGCATTGAGCTCGCTCGCCTGAAGGGTGAAATCGAACGCGAGCGACTGTCGCTAGATGCGACCCTCAAGACTGCCATCGGCGACCAGGACCAGATCGCGACGCTGGCCGCAGAGATGCTGAAGGTCCCGGAAGAAACAATCCGGAAAGCATTGCAGGGGAAATCCGCCGAAGAGATCGAGCGTCTCAAAAAGGCCTTGGCCACGTTACCCTCGCCACGTGCTGCCGATGTTGTGCACCAATTGGCCACGCTGGCGGAACTCCGCCGGACATGCGATGTCTGGCAGATTCACATCGACGACAACAGCGTGATCCGCTGCAGCTTCCCGCCGGCTTCGACGTCATTTCGAGCGGAAAGTCCCAGCGAATTTGATCGCCGTCTGTTCGACTGGTACAAGACATTGCCCCCCTCGAAGAGCGTCGTGATCATCCAACTGACGTGGGGCGATGCGACATTCGGCACCAAGTACGCAGCCAAAGAAGGTCTCGTGAAATGTGCCGAACGAATGCGATCCGACCGCAGCGGCCGCACGATCTTCGAGTACATCGTGCTCGGGTTCAGACCAACCCGGTGAAGTGACGCTTGCGATAGTCGTTGTTCACTCCGTGAACATAACGCATTCGCAGTTTCCGGTTTCAATGAGCCTACAACTCACCTTCTTGCACCAGCCGTCTACTGCGATCGCGTTATGTTCACGGAGTGAACAACGACTATGGCCGATTCACCACAGTCAGCGATCAGCACGGGATGCTCATACATCGCATAAAACGCGGTCGCCGTATCGAGATCTTGCCAGATGCGAGCAGAATTTATGCTCGACGATTAGTTCGTCGTCAGCTCCAGCTCGATCGATTCCAGCGAGACATCGTCGGGGAGGAACAGATCCGACTCCCAGGTCGAGGGGACATTGCGCGGTGCATGAATCCGGATCCGAACATGATCGGGATAGATCGCTAAGACTGTGACTGTGATCTCATGATCTATCAGCAGACTTTGCTTCTCACCACGCGTGTAGATTCGCATCAATCAATCCCCTGAAGAGAGCAGTGAATCCCGTGCCCACCGGGCTGGCACCACGCATCCGATTTTACGATCAGCATGTTCAATGCGAATCGCCAAGTGATAGTTCAACTCACGGTATGACAGTGTGCTCGAATGGCCCGAGGTGCAGTCGCGAACGGTTGCCCATTGTGCGCCGATCATAGGGGATGTGCAAGCGGGAATCAGGGAGAATTTGAAGATCGTTCAGACAGCTTTTCCCGAGCCGTAGAATGAACAAGCAAGAAGGAGGAAAGGAATGGCCAATGTCGAAACCCGAATGACGAATTGGATGCCCCGATCCTCTTTACGAATGAGCCACTGAGTGAGGTCATACCACAGCACTCGCCATGAGCCGATGACGTTGAGACTTCGACAATCGGCAATCCCTTCGTCGGCTTCGCTTGTTGAAGGATAAGAGGTATCGATACTATGCGCATCGGTAACTGGTGAGACTTCTCTGCCCTTGATGGATCGAGAAGATGGGTCCTCAACAGCTGCCCGGAGCTTGCATCATGCCGTACGACAATTTGCCGGATTTTATTGCCCATCTGCAAGATGATGGTGAGCTGCGTCGGATCTCCCTGGAGGTTGATCCGCATCTCGAAGTCACCGAGATCGTGGACCGAGTTTGTAAGCAACCCGGTGGCGGTCCTGCGCTCATGTTTGAACGCGTTCGCGGCTGCCCGTTGCCGCTGGTCGTCAACCTTCTGGGCCATCAGCGCCGCATTCATCGTGCGTTGGGGGTGAAGTCCTGGGATGAACTACACGAGCGGTTGGCGGGTTCAGTACGACCAGAGACACCCGAGTCGTGGTTTCAAAAGCTCAAAAACGTTGGTAATTCCGCAGTCAATTCACCGTGGAAGCCAGTCACGGTGAAGACGGGGCTGTGTCAGCAAGTCGTCAAAGTGGGGCGCGATATCGATCTTCGCGAGCTGCCCGCATTGCAGGCCTGGCCCGATGATGCCGGTCGCTTTCTGCACGGCGGCGTGGTCCTCAGCAAGCATCCGCAAACCGGCGAACGGTATGTCGAGTCGATCCCGTTTCAGATCCTCGATCGCAGCAGCTTGGGAGTCCATTGGCATCCGCATCACGCGGCCTTTCAACTGCTGCATGAGCACCATCGGCTAGGATCACATCTGCCATTGGCGGTCGCTTTCGGTGGTGATCCCACTTGGCAGTTCTTGACCAAGGCACCGCTGCCACCGCAGACCGACCCGTTGGCGTTTGGCGGCTGTGTTCGAGGTAAGGCACTTGAGGTCGTGCGTGGCCGACAGGTGGATTTGGAAATCCCCGCCGGAGCTGAGATCGTTCTCGAAGGTTACATCGATGCCCAAGAGCCACTGACGCGGGGCGGCTCGTACGGCCAGCATACGGGAAGCTATAGTGCTCCGGTCGACGTGCCCGTGTTTCATATCACGACGCTAACCCATCGCGGCAATCCGGTCCTGGTGCAGAACGTGCCTGGTCGGCCTCCCATGGAAGACACCGCGCTGCTGCAGATGTATTCCAAACTGGCGCTGCCGTTGCTGCGACTAACGATTCCGGAACTCGTGGATATCCGGTTATTGCAGGAAACCGCCAATGATCAGATCTGCTTGGTGAGCGTGCATAAGACTTACGCCCAACAAGTGCGAAAAGTGCTGCATGCGTTATGGGGACATCAGCTGACGATGTTCAGCAAGCTGATTGTCGTCGTCGACGCAGACATCGCACTCGACAACTGGAACGACGTCTGGTTCAACGTGGCCGGCAACCTGCACCCGACACGAGACGTCATTTTGGGCGAAGGTCCCAGCTCGCCCGCCGACCACGCCACGCCCGTCTCCGGTATCGGCTCAAAGCTGGGACTCGATGCGACTCGCAAGCTGCCCAGCGAAGGTTTTTCCCGCACCTGGCCCGCCCCGACGCTGATGACGCAATCGATCCACGACCTGGTCTCGTTGCGCTGGAACGAGTATCAAATCGACCGCCCACGGTGATTTTCCGGTAGGTCAGGCTCAACCAGAGATGAAATTGAGGTGATCGCGAATATGATGAGCGATCATCTGCAGCTCTTCGATAGTCCCGATAGGGACGACAGAACTTAGCCGTGGGCGTGAGCCCACGGACTTGTATAAAAACGATCTAAAGCCCTGAATGGGCGACACTCTGCAAATACTGCTTGTGTCGCCCATTCAGGGCTCTTTTTTCACGAAAAACGTCCCGTGGGCTGACGCCCACGGCTAGGTTCTGTCGTCCCTATCGGGACTGAATTACCGCAACACCACGACGGCATTATCTCTCGACGAAGACCTTTAGTTAATCCGCTCATCTCGAACGCTAACGTTGCCTTCGTCAGGCACAGCCTGACCTACGTTGCAAGGTATCGTTGCTAGTAAGGCATTAAACTTCTCGGCGTAGGGTTTCTAATGTCGGCAACTTAACGGCGGAGCGCACTGCCACCAACGCGGCTAATGTCCCGGCGATCGCCACCGCGACCAACATGGTTGCCGCATCGTCCCACGGGAAATCTCCGCCCACGCTGAGCAAGTGCGGCAGCATGGCCAACAATGCCGAGATTGTCCCCACGGCTAACCCCCACATCAACAGGACTGTGTTCTCGCTGAGCACAAGAATGGCGGTCTGCTTGCTGGTGAAGCCGATCGATTTGAGTAAGGCGATCTCGGACCGTCGTTCGAGAACATTACGTAACATCACCGCCCCCAGGCCTAACGTGCCCAGCAGAAGTCCCAGTCCGCCTAATGTCTGGAAGGTCGACAAGTACGTATTCTGCACCGCCAGAAAATCAGCCAGACGATCCGCCACGCGCTCGGCGTCGAAGCCAAACGATTCCAGGCGAGTCTCTAGCAACGTGGAGAGCTTCGCCGCGTGTTCCGGAGCGACTTCAATCAGGAAATACTGGAAGCCGGTTTGCTCGGGGAAGAGTTCTAAAAAGCGTTCTTCGGACGCGACCAGGACTCCCTGAAACACGGCTCCGTCGAACATCCCGGCAATCTGTAGATGATGCTGCGGCTCTTGATCATTGGGGACTCCCAATTGGACGCCGACGCCCTTATGCAGGCTATACATGAGCGTATTCATGTCGCCCAGCACCGGTACGGCTCCCGTTTTCAGCGTCTCATTGAGCGCCGTCCAGGGATTGGGTTGACTCATCCCAACAAACCGGAAGCCGCCGCGTTCAATCAATTCTTGCGGAGCCCCCAAGACCGTGGGCAACTGTGATTGATAGATGTTGAGGCAGCTGGCCTCGTCACCCGGCTTCACGCGGAAGGGATAGATCTTAGGCTGAGCTTCCTTCCAGATTGCCGCGGCCGCAGGATCGGAAAGATTCAGCTTTTCGCGGCCGGCCGCCGTGTTGAGATCAAACAGAATCGGCTGCGAGCTCTCCGCCACCAGCATGAAGCCGCCGTTGCCGGAGAATTTCTCCGGGGTCTCTTTCGCGGGGTTCCGCTGGCCTGCCGCGACCGCCACGATCAAGAATGTGGCCGAGGCAATCAACCACACCGTCAACACACTGCGCGAACGATTGCGGCTGGCATTACGCAAGCTCAGTCGGGCCAATCCTAAAAAACCTCGTCCACGAACAGCCTGCCCGTGATCTCGATCCAACCACCACGCCAACGCTGACAACCCCGCCACGAGACTGCTCATGCCGCCGAGGAAGAAGGCCACCGTGCGCCAGGACAACGGGCCTAAGCCTTGGGTATCCGGAATCAGTCCCAATATGCTGCCCACGATTAAGAGCAACGCGAGACCACCGCTGATCAATGCACGTCGAGCAACCCGGTGCCGGATCTGATCGGCATTTTTCAAAGTCACATCGGGCTGAGCTTGCCCGCCTAAGAGAGCTCGCACCGACAGTGTCTGCAACTGACCGAAGGCTCGCCAGACGGAAAAACCCGCGACCAGGCACGAGATGAGGAAGCCCAACACCAGACTCAGCGGCTGTACCGAGACCACCAGGAACTTCGTGCCGATGGCCTTCACCCACCACGTTTTCAAACCGTAAATCATCAACGAGGCATAGCCAATTCCCGCGACCAGCCCGAGCAGCGAGCCGATGACAACGATCAGTAAGCCCTCTAAGAACAACAGCCGCGCGACACGTTGCGGAGCAAATCCCACCGCCTGCAATAAGCCGACTTCCGCGGCCCGTCGCTCGATGCCCAGTTTGAATAACAACCGCACCAGAATGGCGGCCGAAACGATCAGGAAAAAGCTGAAGCCAATAAACAACCCGCCAAAATCGGTCGTCCCACCCGCGGCCTGCAGTCCAAGAGCCTTAACGGGGACAAAGGCCATTCCCAATCGGTCCAGCGGCAAGCTTTGTAGCAGCATATTGCCCGCAAGGCGTTCCACCAGCAGACCCTTCTCACCCGGCAACCTGGCAATACGTACGGACGTCAGCTTTCCATAGCGACTGCGCCACAATTTCTGTGCAGTGGCCAAACTGACGAACGCTTTGGGAGTCGCCCGATACTGGTTCCAATAGGCATGATCCCGATCGGTGATTTTTTTATAGTCCATCGGGAACGGCTCGTCCCATTTGTCGAGCGTCTTGGCGTCGGTGATTCCTTTCACCTCGGGAGTCACGCCGCGGTCTCTGGCCAGCGATTGCTCGTCGAACTTCAGAATTCCGACGACTTTGAAATCCTCACTGGCTTCGGGAATTTCCCCCCGCGAACCAACCAGGTGATACTTCACCTTCACGGTATCGCCAATCGCCGCCTGCAGATCTTCCGCCAGCCATTCATTGATGACGATCTCATTTCCAGTCAGCGGCTTTTTCGGCGCGGCCCCGATGAATTCATACGGACCGAAGGGAGGCTTATTCTGGAAATCCAAACCTGCGATCACCGAGTACATGGAAAAAGTCTTATCAGTTTTCGCCGTACTCAATTCATTGGCCAGGTACACGTACGCTGGCGAAGCCGGAATCCTTTTCTCGGCGGCCATCTCTAGCGCCAGATCCGCCACCTGATCTTCCAGGATCATGCGCGAGCTTTCCAACGCGAAGTAGCCACGTGATTCATGATCGACAATCCGCAAATCCAGATCGCGCAGCTGCAGTGTCGACGACAGCAAGGACGTCAGGTGTTCGGCCCCCGAGATCGATCGCCCCTGCGCAGTCCGTCCCGCCGCGAAGATGGTGTTCACACGAGCCAGAGCACCCGTACGGTCGCGGAATGAGGGACGGACTTCATTCAGCTTGAGAGCCTCCTGCAATCTCTTCAGCGAGACGAACGCATTCAGCGGTAGTTGCTGATTGGGTCGTAGTCCCAGCCGCCCCAACCCCAGCGCTTCCGGCAAGATCGCCTGGACCTTCAAGGTCAGTTGCAACGTTCCCGCCTCGCGTTTTCCCAGCAAGGACTCGCGTGGCACGGTGCTGGGAATCTCCAACCAGAGCGAAACATCATCACCAACTTGCACCGACAACTGCTCGGCAACTCGGGAGGACAGCACGATGTCCGACTCTGCTGGCGGGGTGTACTCGCCGTGCTCCGTCAGCTTCCAGAAACGCTCATCGACTCCAAACAGATTCACTTTGCCGGCCCGTGTAATGTCAGCCCCCGTCCCCGGAGTCACGCCCCCCTTGGCACCGGCCGCGTGCTGCAGTCCGCAAACCAACGAAATCGCCGGGGCAGCTTCGGTGTAGTCCTGTTGAAACTGCGGTAGCTTGCTGAGATCGGTCGCGAGGTCCTCGCGAAAGAAACGGGGGCTCTGCAGAGCATGATCAATCTGTCCCAGGCGGGCCAGAGTCATCAGCCGGAGACTCTCACGCACTGAGTCCCCGACGATTAAAGCACCACAGATGACAGCCGTTGCAATCACCACTCCCAGCAGCACCGCGATGCTGGACTGGCGATGATATTGAACGGTACGCAGCAGCAAACGAAAAAAGGTCATGACGTGAGTTCGTGGATCGCCGAGGAACGGAACAAGGTCAGAGCGTCGCTGCAGATTCTAGGCAATTTGGCCACGCAACACGAGTCGCCCGAGGTGATCGCCGAAGTCGGATCGATCTGACTCGCGTTGTGGCTGTGTGGCTCAGGCGACAACCGCCTGTTATATTTGCGTCTCACGCAGGAAGCGGTGAACCCCTGCGTCTATCGGATAACAATTTTGGAGATTGTGCGATGCGTACCAGCTTGGGAAAAAGTGGTCGGGCCGGGGTGCTGTGCCTCCTTCTAGGACTGTGCTCGGCTTATACCGTTGAAGGGGCGTTCGTGACGGAATACGTCAGCGGCATCATGTGGGCCGAGCCGAAGGTCGTTGAACCCGGCACTGCCGGCAGTGCTCCGTCCGATGCGGTTGTCCTGTTCGATGGCAAGGACCTGTCGCAATGGGAAGGTGGCGACAAGTGGAAGATTGAAGAGGGCTACGCCATCGCCGAAGGTGGCGGAATCTCCACCAAGCAAGGTTTCGGCGACTGCCAGCTGCACTTGGAATTTGCCACACCGGCGGAAGTCAAAGGCAATGGTCAAGGTCGCGGTAACAGCGGTGTGTATTTCATGGGAACCTATGAAGTGCAGATCCTCGACTCATTCGACAACAAGACCTACTTCGATGGCCAATGTGCGTCGATCTACAAGCAATTCCCGCCGCTGGTGAATGCTTGTCGCAAGCCGGGTGAGTGGCAGACGTACGACATCGTCTTCACGGCACCGAAGTTCGATGACCAGGGCAAGGTCACCAAGCCGGCGACTTTCACAGTGCTGCAAAATGGCGTGCTGGTGCAGAATCACACCGAGCTGCTCGGCGGCACCTTCTATGATAAAGCTCCGGCTTATCATGCCCATGCCGACAAGCTGCCGATTCAATTGCAGTACCACGGCAATCCCATTCGCTACCGCAATATCTGGTTGCGAGAGATTCCCGCCCAGGCATTGAAGGCCGAGTAAGTAGAGCTTGAAATAGAACCTGACAACTTCCTGCGGGTGGCATTGGTTCTGCCAGTAGCACCCGCAGGAATTCATGTTCCCGACAAGTTTGTGAACCGGGTAACAATCGCCTCTTTTTAGGCGATTTCACTCAATGCTAAAGTTCGAAATGTATCGGGTAGCCCAGATTCTTGAATCTGGGTGAG
>JAZKFE010000194.1:0-9790 GCA_040386595.1 Planctomycetota bacterium
CAGTCGCGAGAAAACTATCCGTAGCGGTGACAGTAATCGTCAACGGAATAATGGTGACATCGCCGTTAGCGGGCGTGCCGGTGAAGGTTCGGGTGGATCCATCAAACGTCAACCATGTGGGCAATCCCGCTGCCGTGTAGGTCAGGACATCACCTTGATCGACATCGTCAAACGTATCAACTGCAAAGGTGAAGCTGAAAACCGCATCCTCGGTGGCCGATTGTGGGGAGATCAAATTGGCTACGGTGGGGGCGGTATTGGGGATCGTGATGGTCACGAGTCGCGTGGCAGAACCCGAGGTGCCAATGCTATCGGTGGCGGCAAACGAGATCGTACGATCGCCCGTATCGGGAATGAAGTTTGTATTCCGATAGGTGATCGACCTTAAGGCCAGCAGATAGTTGCCTGGGGAATCGTCGCCGGTTAACGTCAGGACGCCATTCAAATAACTGGCAGTAATATTCCCGATGACCGCGGGGTAATCGAGAACATCACCCGCAGCCAGGCCACCCGAGATGGTCACGGTCGCACCGGTCAGATTTTGGGTGCCGAATACCAGCACGCCTGCGTCAACCACAGTGGCGGGGGTATTCGCCGTGTATACCGTGCTCCCGGCGGTGGTGATGACACCCGGGCCTTGCAGCTCAAAGGCCCCAATCTCTGGTGCCGCACCAAAGGTACGGAGATAGGAACCGCCGCGTTGATCGGTTGTTAAAGTTCCAAAGTTAAATCCCGCATTGAGCGCAGGGCTGGTCGCTTGTAGTCCGAGAGTCAGTGTTGGCCCACCGTAGTCGGAAACGATATTTCCCGTAAACAACGGATCGATGGGCGAACTCGCACTTCCCAACTTATCCAGGGTCGAATTCCAGCCGTCGGAGCTATTGGAAATGCCAATGAGATTATATCCGACGCTGGTGACCGTATTGAAAACATCTGGGGCGAATCGTGATGTGTTCTGGGCAATGATCGTGCTACCGATATTCACGACGCCAAATGCGGCAACCCCGCCGGCAACACTTCCGGTGAGAGTGAAATCCTTCTTCATTCCTCCTACGGAGTTGTTGTAGGCAATCGTGGAACTCCTAATGGAAACAGACGTAGTATTAAAGATCGCACCACCATAGGCTTGTCCGCCAGTTCCGAAATCACTATTGAGGGCGTTTCCGCCATTGGCTGAATTGTTAGCAATGGTGGTGTTTTCAATCTTCACACTGGAGTTCAATGTAATGAAGATTCCGCCGCCACGGCCACCGCCCCCGATATAATAGCCGGTCTCAGCAACCCCGTTACCACCATATACATTATTATGATCAATCGTGCTGCGCAGGATGTTCACTTTTCCGATGCGTGTGGCAATACCACCGCCGTAGGCGTCGTAACCATTTTGATGCCCCGTTAACGCTCCATCGCCACCATAAGCCGAGTTATAGGAAATCGTGCTGTCCGTCACATTTAAGGTCGCGACATCTAAGGTCGCGCTATTGACCGAAATCCCACCGCCAAAGACATCCCCTGTTGCGGAATCGACAGCGTTGTAAGTCACGGTACTTTGAGTGAGATTCAGTGTCCCGCCCTCAAGCAGGATGCCGCCCCCTTGATCGGTGACCAATCCTCCCGTGATCGTGACGCCTTCAAAAGTCACTAGCTGGGTGGTATCACCAGTGATGTGAAACACACGGCCGGAACGATAGCCGTTGTCGATGATCGTCTCTGACGCACCGGCACCATCGATCGAGATATTGCTGGTGATCAGCAATTCCCCTTCGCCGCTGGTGTTGATCGTATAAGTGCCAGAAGGCAACACGATCGTATCATCCCCAGGCTGCAAGTTGGCATCAGTAATCGCCGCCCGCAACGTGGTGGCGTTGAAGTCCAATCCGGAGGCCGAAATCACCCCCGCGCCGTCGGTCAGCCCCGTGACGTGATAGATCGCCGGCACAGCGCGCGCTTCCAACGTTTCCACCGCCGAGACCCACGGGCGTCGCTTGCGAGAAGTACGTTTGGTAGAGCGGTTATCGGCGAACAGGCTGCGGAGCCAATTAAAGTGCATGAACAGGCCTTTTGAGGGAAGACACGATCAATTCTGAGGCTAAACCTGTCGGTGAGACACAACAGAATCTGTTGAGGACTCGGAACACGGCGCAACCAAAACACGGCGTCTGGCGTCGGTAAGCTCTGGCCCAAAGCTTGCGTCGCCGCAGCGGAGTTCATCAGATTGACAACCAAAATGGAAAAACAACACGGGATCCTCGAGTCATATTCCGGATGACTCGATCCGCAAACTGGGACCAACTGTCCAGCAGATTGCAGGCGCTGCACTCTACATCACTACTGTTACCGTAGACAATAGAATCCTTGTCAACGATTTCTTTTTCGACAAAATTGCTGAACGATTGGCGGGGTGCCCCTGGTTTGAACGCCGCAAAAACAGAGGTCGTGGCACTGCTTCGCGACGGCACTCAGTCGTTAAGCAGTGGTTCCATGAGCGCCAGTCTCCCGCAGTAGGGGCACGAGCCAATCGATTGCGGAACCACTCTGCGACGAAGTTGACTCAGTCGTCGCGGCGTGGCTCCGGCACGCATAAAGACTAATGCATCTAGTCGGTCTAACTGTTACAAACCGACTCGCGCTCCGCCACAACATCATCTTGGGATTGTGTGTCACTGGCTCTGCCAATGCCGGTAGTCATTCAACTCGCCCAAAGCACTGGCAAAGCCCGTGGCATCCCATTTCTTACCTGTGACAAAACACCAGGCATTGGCGTCACATTGGATATCAAGAGTGGGCCCGCGTCGAGCATCGGGATACACGGGTGTGCTTCCAGGTAATACGTTTTCTCGTCGCGATATCCGCCAAACATTCCGGCGCGGATTGTGACGGCCCCCAACGTGCCAGGTGTTGCAGTACCTCGACGAGCTGATATCATGCAGCCTCAGTAACCATGGTTACATTTCAACAAGAGGATCAGCCTACTTTGGAAATCGACACAGAACTTAAGCCATCTGCCGCGGAGACTGTCCCGAACTACACGCTGGGGCAACTGGTCCGTTATGTGCTGCAACTCGGGACGATCGGCTTCGGCGGACCGGTGGCTTTGGTCGGTTACATGCACCGGGATCTTGTCGAACGCCGGAAATGGATCTCTGAGGCGGAGTACAAAGAAGGTCTGACGCTCGCACAGCTCATGCCCGGGCCGCTTGCGGCACAGCTCGCGATTTATTTGGGATACGTCCATTACGGGGTGCTTGGAGCGACACTGGTGGGGGTGGCATTTGTGTTGCCGTCGTTCTTAATGGTGCTGGTGCTAGGCTGGGCCTACATCGAATTCGGCGGGATCAGTTGGATGCAGGCCGTATTCTATGGCGTTGGTGCCAGCGTCATCGGCATCATCACCATCAGTGCCTACAAGCTGACCCAGAAAACCATTGGTACGAATGGGTTGATGTGGGGGATCTATCTGGCGAGTGCCGCGACGACCATCGTTACCGAGTCGGAAAGTATCTTGCTTTTCTTGGGGGCAGGGTTAATCGTCTGGGCCGTCCAGACTTCGCCGTGGCGGAGAGCCCCTACGAGGGTGGCAGGTGTCTTTCTACCGCCACTGGCCATGTTGCCCGCGGTGAAAGTCCCGCTAAGCGAACTCCTGGCGCAGATTGCCATGTTCTTCACGAAGGCGGGTGCGTTCGTGTTCGGCAGTGGGCTGGCCATTGTCCCCTTCTTATACGGTGGCGTCGTCAAGGAATACGGCTGGCTGAATGACCATGAGTTTCTGGACGCTGTCGCCGTGGCGATGATTACTCCGGGACCGGTGGTCATTACGGTTGGGTTCATCGGCTACATTGTGACTGGACGCGGTGCTGATTTCTGGGCGGGCTTTGCCGGAGCTTCTGTCGCCGCTCTGGCGACGTTTGTCCCCTGCTACCTATTTACGGTCATTCCCGCCCCCTATTTTAAGAAGCACGGGAAACGCCCCGGAATTGTGGCGTTCGTCGATGGGGTGACCGCTGCCGCCGTGGGAGCCATCGCTGGAGCCTGTATTGTGTTGGGACGGCGGACCATCTTTGAGAGTGGCTGGACACCTGAGATTCCCAAGATCGTGGTGTTGCTCGTCACGATTGGCTTATTGCTGAAGTATAAGAAACTGCCCGAACCGGTGATTGTGCTGGGGGCTGCTATCATCGGACTCATGATTTGTCCGTTTGTTCGTGCCTGACGCGGGAGATGGTACGGTGAAATCGTGGTTACTCCTGGTCTATCGAATCCCCCGCCAGCCGACGGCGGGGCGGGTCTTCGTGTGGCGCAAGCTCAAACAACTAGGAGCGATTGCGTTGCAGGATGCGGTCTGGGTGCTTCCGCAAACTCCGCGGACGCAGGAGCAGTTTCAGTGGCTCGCGGCGGAGATCACAGAGCTTCAAGGCGAAGCGATGTTGTGGGAAGCCGAACAGCTCTATGCCACAGATCCCGAAACGTTACGACGACAGTTTATGGAGCCGATCGAAACCGAGTACCGCGAAATCCTGGCGGCTCTCAAGAAAAAGGGGCGTGATTTGGCCGCACTCTCCAGGCGATTCCAAGAAGCCCTGGCCCGAGACTATTTCGCATCAGAACTCGGTCGGCAAACGCGAGAAAAGCTGCTGGCGGCTGGTGGAGGATCAACATCATGAAGTGGGTGACGTGGGAGAATGTCGGAGTTGACCGGATCGGTTGCGCCTGGTTGATCTTGCGTGAGATCGACCCTCACGCGCAGTTCATTTTCATCGCACGCGGCACGGCCCTGCCTGCGGACGCCGAACCATTCGATGTTCCCGCCGTGCGGTTCTCGCATCATGGCGGGCACTGCTCGTTTCACGCATTGATCGGGCACTACAAGCTGACTGATCCCATTCTGCGTCGTATCGCACGAATCATCGATGAAGCGGACACAATACAGGCTGTGAATGTCGAACCAACTGCCGCGGGGCTCGACCTTATCTGTGAAGGGCTGAGGCTCATCAGTCCGAACGACCAATCTGCAATTGACCGCGGACGTTTGGTCTATGATGCGCTCTATGCCCGACTCGCTCAGGAAAGCGATCTTGTTAAATAGAGATCATTGCGAATTACAAGTGGATGACCTGCGAGGGTAGGGGACCGCGTGCCATTGGATTAGATCAGAATAGACGCATATTGTCTTCCGCGTGACTCTGCCGTAGAATCGCTATTTGAAAGAGTTTGGCAATGCGATTCACAGTGACAATGCTGATCGTGGTGCAGCTGCTCATCCAGGGCTTGGCAGTTCCGCATTGTCACGCGCTCGATGGCCTGCCAGAACCTGCTGATCACGCGAATCGCCCGCATCTGCACCTCATGGGGCATGCTCATTCGCACGACTCTGGCCACGACCATGCAGACCACAGTCACTCACACCCTCGCCACCAGCAACACGACGATTCGGACTTACCCGTAGCTCTGGATCTCGCGACTCCGCTGTCTGACTCGTCGGAACATGATCAGGACGCGGTCTACGTCGATGGTGAAACGCTGGGCCTGCCGTCGGAGCGAATTGAGACATTCAATCCGACGGATGTGATGGGCTTGGTGGCGGACTTCATATCGCCAGAATCTGAAATTCTGCCGCGTCTTGGGATTTGCCGTGCCTCCGGTCCGCCCGGTTTACGCAGCGACGCGTCTTTAGATCTTCTGCCGCACCTGCTGCGCGTCTAAGCCAGCAGCGATCACTCGGTTCACATCTGCTTTGAGCCCGATGCGCGACATGGCAGAGTGAGTTTTCCCTTGAGTGTGCCCGTCATTCTGTCCGCACCCCGGTGACGGATCAGTTGCGGCGTTTTTCTCACCGATGCAGGTACTATATGTCCCGTCCAAGCGGTCGTTTCGTCCGTTGGTTGACATTCATTTCGGTTTCATTAGGTCTAATGGGGATCGCTACCCTGAATCGTGACCGTTGGACAGCGCTCTGGCGTTCCCGCACCCCAGCTCAGGTTGAGGAGGCCGCGAAGCCGCCGATCCAAGAGGCTAAGGTTCTGAAACTTAGCGAACAGGCCCGGAAGAATCTGGGGTTGGTCTCCAAGGCCGCGAGACCGCAAACCTACTGGCGAACCATCCAAATCCCAGGAGAAATTGCGGACCGTCCCGGCCGTTCTGATCGTGGTGTCACGTCTCCTGCTGTGGGAGTGGTCTCTGCAATCTATGCGTTTCCCGGCGATACCGTGCGGCCAGGCGAGCGTCTGTTCGCGCTGCGACTCTTCAGTGAGTATCTACAAAATACGCAGGCCGAACTGTTCAAGGCCACCAGCGAAACTCAACTGATTGGCGAAGAAAAGACCCGCATCGAGGCCCTGGCCAAGACGGGCACCATTCCCGGGTCGAGAATGATTGAACTCAATCAGCAGTTGCGTCGGCAGCAAACGGCCATCCAAGGCTATCGCCAGGATCTGCTGACCAGAGGTCTCAATCCCGCACAGATTGATGGTGTGGCGAACGGAAAGTTCGTGGCGTCAATCGATGTCCTCGCCCCCCCTTTGCTGCCGGCGGCGTCCGATGCCACTGATCCGGGGCAGGAAAAACTGATTGATGATGCGTCACAATCGTTGGCCTATGAAGTTCAAGAATTAAAAGCCGAACTGGGGCAGCAAGTCCAAGCCGGACAGGCGCTGAGCGTGTTGGCCAATCACCACTCCCTCTATATCACCGGTCATGCCTTCAAACAGGATGCTCCGTTCTTAGAACGTGCAGCCCAGAAAGGCTGGTTCATTCAGGTCGAATTTGCCGAGGACGATCACGAGAGTTGGCCTGCTCTGAATGAGAAATTTCAGATCCGACATCTCGCCAATTCGATTAATACGACGAGCCGGACGTTCGATTTCTTCATCCCCCTGACGAATCAGTCGCGGAGCTATCGGCAGGACGGGCAGACGTTCGTGGTCTGGCGTTTCCGGCCAGGACAACGAGTACGCCTGCATGTCCCCATTGAGGAGCTACAGGATGTTCTGGTGCTGCCATCGGCAGCGGTGGTGCGTGAAGGTCCGGAAGCCTATGTCTTCCGGCAAAACGGAGATTTGTTTAATCGTTTGCCGGTCCAGATTCTGCACGAAGATCGTCTGAATGTCGTCCTTGCGAACGATGGCAGCGTCCTGCCGGGGCTGTACCTGGCACAGAGTGCCGCGGCCTCATTGAATCGGGTGCTCAAGGCCCAAGCCGCCAGTGGGATGCGGGCTGATGTTCACGTTCATGCAGATGGCACCACTCACGCCGCTCATTAGTACAACGCGGAAAAATCTGAGCGGGAAACCGCGAGATCGTTGGTCAGATTGGTTGACTCAGGTCTCTGTTCTTACGCGTTTTTGATATAGAAAACTACGATGCTCAACGCTGTGATACGCTTAGCGCTACGCTATCGATTGTTAGTGGTCGTAATGAGTCTAGCCTTGATGGTCTACGGCTCCTACCTCGCCACAACCATGCCGATCGACGTGTTTCCAGATTTGGATCGGCCTCGCGTGATTATCATCACCGAATGCCCCGGGCTGGCGACCGAAGAGGTCGAGACGCTGATCACGCAACCCATCGAGATCGCTCTACTAGGAGCGAACGGAGTGCAAGCCGTACGGAGCCAGACGACGGCCGGATTAAATGTGATCTATATCGAATTCGACTGGGCCACTGAAATCCGGGCAGCGCGTCAAACGGTACAAGAACGGCTGCAAACCCTCGCCGGGGTCTTGCCCGAAGGAATCCGCCCACAGATGACGCCCCCCGCGTCGATTATGGGGCAGATCGTTATCGCCGGCGTCTACCGCCAGCCGGGACCGCAAGGGGGAGCACTCTTTCCGATCGGCAAGACGGGCTTCCTGGCTGAACTCGTGCAATCGACGGAGAAACGCCAGGTCTCTGTATGGAAACCGATTAACCGGCATCAACCTGAGTCGTGGCAGGCGATTCCTTTGGAAAAGATCGAATGGCTAACATCGGAGGACCTGCAATCAACAGGTTTGCCACAGGAACGACGGGCGGTGCTGACGATCTCCGGCCAATCACACGAGGTGACGTTCGCCACGGCCGAGTCCCAGCAAATGGCCCTGAGAACCATCGGCGACTGGGTGATCCGGCCGCGCTTGCTCAAGGTGACCGGGGTGGCCGAAGTCTTCCTGCAAGGGGGAGATCGCAAGCAATATCAGGTGCTCATCGATCCCACGGCACTCTTAGAATATGGTGTGACGCTACAAGAGGTCGAGCAGGCCCTTAAAGAAAGCAACATTAATACCAGCGGCGGCTTTGCTGCGACAGGGGAGACGGAGCGGCCAATCCGGGTTCTGGGACGATTAGGACCTGACCCACGCGTGGTTCTCGACGATCTGCGCAAAGTTCCCATCAAAGTGAATGAAGATCGCACAGTCCTGTTGAGTCAAGTGGCCCGCGTCGTCGAAGGCCCGCAGTTCAAACGCGGGGACGGCAGTGTCAACGGACGGCCCGGAGTAGTCTTCACAATCGTGAAACAACCTCATGTGGATACTCGATCGCTGACCGACCGGCTGACTGCGGCATTACAAGAGTCGGAAGCCTCGCTGCCCGCCGACCTCGTGATCAACTCTGAACTCTTCCGGCTGAAGAATTTCATCGATCGTGGCATCTTCAACGTCGGTGAGGCTCTGGTCATCGGGGCGGTGCTGGTCCTGATCATCTTGTTTCTGTTCTTGCTCAACTTCCGCACGACGTTTATTACGCTGACCGCGATCCCGCTGTCGCTGGTGATAACAACGCTCGTGTTCCGCCTATTGGGGTACATCACCGGAACGCACCTCTCAATCAACGTCATGACATTGGGGGGCATCGCGGTGGCGATGGGAGAACTGGTGGACGATGCGATTGTGGATGTGGAGAACATCTTTCGCCGCTTAAAAGAAAACAATTCTCGAGAGAAACCGAAACCTGCATTGCAGGTGGTCTACGATGCCAGCAAAGAGATCCGCAGTGCGATCGTCTTCGGCACGGTCGTGGTGATCCTGGTCTTTCTGCCCTTGTTTGCTCTCACGGGGGTCGAGGGCCGGTTATTTGCACCGCTGGGCGTGGCGTATATCGTCTCTATTCTAGCGTCGCTCGTCGTGTCGCTGACGGTCACGCCGGTCCTGTCCTACTACCTGCTACCGCAATCCAAAGCGACTCACGCGGAACATGACGGACGGCTGCTGCGAGTCTTAAAATGGATGGCCAGCTATCTGATTCACTTCAGTCTGGCGCGACCTTATTGGCTGCTCTTAATGACCTGGTCCTTAGTCGGATTTGCCGCCTGGGAGATGGCCCATCTCGGAAGAAACTTCCTGCCGCAGTTTGACGAGGGGAGCATCCTGGTGAACGTCACGCTGCCCGCCGGTTCGTCCTTGCAAGCGTCCAATCAAATCTCGGGGATCATCGACGCCAAGTTCCGATCACTGCAAAAATCCGCGAAAAATCCGCACGGCGAGATCCTCCATTTCGTCCGTCGCACCGGCCGTGCAGAGATGGACGAACACGCGGCGCCGGTCAATGCGGGCGAATACATCCTCAGCATGAATCCCGATAGCGGGCGTCATCGCGAGGACATCATCAAGCAACTTCTAGCAGAACTGCGAGACGAAGCCCCGGGGATCGATATCGAGGTCGAACAACCATTGGCTCACTTGATCAGCCACATGGTCTCCGGCGTGTATGCACAAATTGCCATTAAAATCAACGGCGACGATCTGGATACGTTACAACAGCTTTCGGAAAGGGTCAAAGCGACGATTAAAAACGTGCCCGGCGTGACTCCGCCTGTGGT
>JAZKFE010000194.1:9800-10149 GCA_040386595.1 Planctomycetota bacterium
GGTTGAATCGATTCGTCAGACCGAAGAATTGCACATTCGCCTGCGGCCAGATGATCTCGCGTTCCACGGACTCACGCGGGGTTACGTCGCTCGAATTCTGCAAACGGCGTTGCAGGGTGAGGTCGTATCGCAGGTACTGGAAGGTCAGCGTCGTTTTGACTTATTGGTACGGCTGGAAGAGAACTATCGGACCGACTACGCGAACCTCGGCCGGTTGAGAATCGATTTGCCGAACAACCGCGGCCAGATCGAACTCCGCGAACTGGCTGACATCGGAGAAGGAGCCGGTCCCAATGCAATCAACCGAGAGAACGCCCGGCGGCGCATCGTCATCCGCTGTAACACTCAA
>JAZKFE010000195.1:0-2692 GCA_040386595.1 Planctomycetota bacterium
CCCCAGGTCTTCAGACCGTGAGTGTTCCCCCATTCCACGGCATTCAGAATGTTGGGGCTGTTGCCGCTGCCGCTGATGGCAATCAGGACGTCGCCTTCGGAAGCAAAATTCTTCAGCTGCTCGACGAAGATGCGGTCAAAGCCTTCGTCGTTGCCCCAGGCAAGGATGTACGGGGTATTGTCGGTCAAACTCATGACCTTGAGCCGTTTGACCCCTTCCTTGGTGAAGTCTTCGCGACGCAGCGTGCTTTTGCCCAGATCTTCGCAGAAGTGCGAGGAATTCGACCCGCTGCCGCCGTTCCCGCAGATGAAGACGAATTTCCCTTGCTCGTAAGCGGCAAAAATGTCGTCAGCGAGGCCTTCAATCTGCGTCAAATCCAAACGTTCAAACTCGGCGGCACAGCGCTGAAGATACTCGCGTGGATTTAATTCCGTACCCAACATGAGGGCGATCCTTCTGGAAAACTGGACGCTGGTGGTCTGTTTGGAAAATCTGAGGAATTGCGTTGAGGAACAGACTGGTTCACAAGCAGAAATCGTGTCGAATCAATCTCTGCAATAGACTGCATGGTAACAAACTGGCAGTACGACCGGCAAATCGAACGGCGAAGATATCGACGTTTTGGTCTGCCGTCGAATCCCAGCCTCCCCCGATCCGGGTGAAGCCGGACGCGGAAGTCGATACAATTCGGCTTTGGTGGAACTGCCCTGAGGTTTCATCTTGGTTTCTGTTTGGTCTGTTGAGTGACTTCCTTGTCTGTCGAGGTTCCATGTCCACATCGGTTGAAATTGGCGGCGTGCGGTTGTTCCTGGGGCATCCCGACAAGTCGGATGGAGAATGGATCGGACAGCGCGAGGTCCTCAAACAACTGCTGGCTTGTTGGCTGGTGGTCGACGATCGCGACTTGCCCTTGGCTCCGCGGTTGGTCGGCCCCCCGGGTATCGGCAAGACGACCCTGGCGATGGCCGGTGCCAAACAGCGCAATCAAGAGCTCTATATCTTCCAATGCACGGCAGATACTCGCCCCGAGGATCTGCTGGTGACGCCGGTACTGGCGGAAAGTGGCAAGATTGTTTATCACGCTTCGTCGCTGGTCACGGCGATGTTGCGCGGCGGCATCTGTCTGCTGGACGAAGGCAACCGGATGAACGAGAAGTCCTGGGCCAGTCTCGCCCCCCTGCTCGACCATCGCCGCTATGTGGAATCGATCGTCGCCGGTATCACGATTCCGGCGCATCGCGACTTCCGCTGTGCCGTGACGATGAACATCGACGAGTCCACCTTTGAGATCCCCGACTACATTCTCAGCCGCCTGCAGCCGACCTTGCAATTGGGGTTCCCCAGCAAGCAAGAAGAGTTTGCGATCCTGAAGTACCACCTGCCGTTCGTCGAAGCCGACTTGATCAATTTGACGGTCGAGTTTCTCCAGCGAGCCCACGGTTTGAAGCTGGATTTCTCCACGCGCGACGGCATCAATCTGTTGCGGTATGCCGTCAAACGGATGATGCAGGATGCCGAGCATCCCATGTCCAAGGACGCCGTCTGGCAAGAGGCCTTGTTCCGGTGCTTAGGAGAAGAAGCCCTCGATCTGGACAACCTCGCGCGACGCCGCAATCAAACCTTGGGTGGCAGCGCCATCCCCATGGGCCTAGGCGACTTCTTCTTCGATCCCAACGACCCGTTGCACCCCGATTTCGAAGATGACGACGACGAGGATCTGGACGATTTGGAAGATGACGACGAAGACGAAGACAACTGAAATATTTTGAAACATCTTCAGCAGGCTGAATAAAAGGCCACGCTCGGTGGGTCACTGACGGCAGTTCAAATCTTGTCACTACATTCCACAGACGGTGTGCGATCACATCGACTGTGGGGCCAACTCGAGCTATGCCGCACATTGTCCATTTCAGATTCTGGTGAATGTGATTTGAAATCAGATTGCGGAGGTTCCAGGCTGTGAGTTTCCACCTCGACACCTTGAAGCTATTGGGTGTAGCCCCAGCAGTTTCGCAAAGCTCCGCTGCAGAACTCGACGACGCGGAACGCCGCATAGGTCGTAAGCTCCCTGCTTCAGTCCGAGAATGGTATTCGCTCGACGGTGCGCGCTCGCTTCTCCGCCAGTACAGCAATGATGACCGGCCAGTCGACGTGCGTGAATTCGGACTAGCCCGAAACGACACTCTCGGCGGCGGCCCACATGATCTCTTAGCTCGTGATCTTGTAGTGTTCCGCTACGAGAATCAAGCGGTTTGCGTCTGGGCATTCGTACTCGACGGCTCCGTCGATCCACCTGTTTATGTGGACTTCGACACACAGTTCAAGACGTGGAAGAAATGCGCGGACTCGTTCTCGGAGCACCTCTACGCCTGGATGTGGGATTACTCGCTGGTGTTAACCAGAGAGCCCATTATCCAGGCGCAGAATAAGCCTCTTTCAGAAGCTGCCCTTGAATTCCTGAAAGGGAATTTCGATGTCGGTCTTGAGACGTATGGTTGGCCGGGTCACACGCAGCATCGCTTTTCATCGCAAGGCCAACGCATCCTGATCTGGGCCAGTGAAGACCAAGCCGATTGGTGGCTTACGGCTGATGAAGAAGGATCGCTCAAAAAATTGATTGCAACTGTGCGACACTGCGATCAAGTAGGGCAATCCTTTTGGTCAAATTCGGAACTCGGTGAGTCCATTTTAT
>JAZKFE010000195.1:2764-7303 GCA_040386595.1 Planctomycetota bacterium
AGTTGAATTAAACGCCTGAGCCTTAACCTCGTTGCTGGACGACGATTCTCTTCAACTTAATCTGCAAACCCTTGATTGCAGCGATAAAAGTTCAAGAGCCATCATGTCGTCCCGGTTGCACAGAACACATTGAACTCTTTTGTCCTAAGTGACTTGCTGCAAAATGCCGTTTCGCCAGAACTGGAACTCACGTCGATGTGCCGGACCGAAGGCGATTCCGACTGATTGATTTCCGGCGGCGGAGAAACCTACGAACGCATTGTTTGACGTTGCGGTCTGCCGAAGGTCTGGACCGAAGTGGTCGCGTGAGCTTCGATCGCAGGATTTGTCAGTTTGGCGGGACATTCGCAGGTTTCCTCCCTACGGCCAGTCACCCGAACCGCAGTTGCCTTCGCCTCGTACTTTCCAGCATGGTGCGACAGTTGGTATGCTGCCTTCCCAAGAGTTCCCGTTTTCGTACAGGGGACTTTCCCCCACAAGCTCACGCCCATGTTGGGCGTACTGTGAACCGGAGCGGCCGACAACGCGGTTTTTGAAATCAGAGTCTGCGGGAGCCGCCCGGTTACGGCTGCCGTTAGCGTGGTGGAGATGATGGCTCAACTCGAATGCCCATGTGGATACGTCCAAGACCTCGATCCACAGCCGGACGTAGCGTGGCTTGCCGAGTACTCGAAGGTCAGGTCCACATCCACGCCCCGCAGGCGACGATGCTGCACTTGCTCGGCATCGACCACACACCGCTCACGTTCAACCAAGTCGGCCGCGACTTCCGCCTGACCGACATTCACGGCTCGGTGGTGCGGGAGATCTTGGGATGAACGCGGTCTCATGTCGCGCGGCAGTCCGTTCATGTCACTCGGTGACAAATTCGTCGGCGAATAAAAAGTGAAAAACCGGCACTTCAAAGCTGCTAAAAGGAAAAGAAACACGATGAGAAAGTTAGTCACAAGTTTGGCGCTGTGCTTGGTCATCGCGTGGCCCGCAGTGGCTCCGGCGCAGGCGTTGGACTCCGCGACTGAGGCGGCGACGCGGAAGCTGTTCGATGTTCAGGCGATCGGAGTCGAGCTGAAGTTGCAGGGGGAATACGTTGGCAAGGAGGGCGAGAAGTCGGTCGGTGCGCAGGTCGTGACGCGCGGCGAGAAGTCGTTTCATGCTCTGGTCCTCGAAGGCGGATTGCCGGGTGCTGGTTGGGATGGGGGGCGTTATGGACTATTGGAGAGCGCACCGTTGTCGCAAGGGCGAGCGGAGTTTCGTTCGCTGACGGACGAGGGAGTCAGCTCGGTTCTGGATGAGAACGGCCTGATGCTGAAGCGCGGTGAGCGACAGACTCTGTTGAAGCGAGTGGAACGCAAGAGCCCAACGCTCGGTCAGCAGCCTCCTGCGGCAGCGATCGTGCTGTTCGGTGGTGCGACTCCCAACATGGACGCATTCGAGGAGCGCAAGGACATCGAAGGATTGACCGCGCCGACGATGTTTGAAGGACACATGCTCGCCGGGGCCGTCACGAAACGGCGGTTCCGAGACTACCAGTTGCACGTGGAGTTCATGACTGGGTGGGAGCCGCAGAACATTCCGTGGCGCCGAGCCGATGCGGGCATCTATATGCTCTCACGATACGAAGTCGCGATCGGCGATAGCTTTGGCTTCGACTTTGATCTGTCTGGGGCGACGAGTTCGCATCGCGGCAAGTTACTCGATGAGAAGAGCACGTCGTCGAAGTTTCCGGTGGCGACGAGCAACAACGCGCCGCGCGTCTGTGGAAGTGTGTTTACCTACCCGAGCAACGTCCCGAATTCGTGCCTGCCGCCGCTGGTTTGGCAGACACTCGACATCGACTTCACGGCACCTCGATTCGACAGCGAAGGCAAGAAGACATCGAAGGCGGTGATCTCGGCGAAGTTGAATGGGCATCAGACGGTCGACAAGCAGGAAGTCAATGGCCCGACGCCGCACGGCTTCCAAGGACCGGAGACTCCCGATGGCCCCATTTGGTTTGAAGCCTTCGGACGTCGCGTGCTATACCGCAACATCTGGGTTGTTGAAGGTCGTTGAGATCTGCTCGCCTGAGGTCGCGCAATCCTTAGTATGCATACCACGTCGGTCCGCCGCAACGACATCCGTTTGACGCTATTCGCCGATGGTTCTTCGTTACATCGGTCGGATCGACCGAAGCTACTTCGGTGTGCCGGACCGATAGTACCCAAGTTTGTTTATCGAATTCACCCAGAAGTTTTTTTGCTTAAATATCCTCAAAACCAAACAACGATCCAGAGGTCTCCATTTCTTCGATGCCCATTTTTAGTGGTTGCGTCGATCAGCGACACCGAGGAAAGGCGACGTGTGCTGCGTCTGGGGTTGGTTTGGGATTGGGATTGTTGTCTACTGGCTTGTGCGACACACGCAGGTAAACCTGGGCGTTAGGCGGATTACTATGTATGCCTACTCTGCGGCAACTCCATTTCTGGCAATCGGCGTGGCATCATTGCTTCTGCTTCCTGCTACTGATCCGATTTCGCCTAATGTGCTGCCCCTAGGGCTTGCCGCCTTGGGCATCGGGTTCCTCATTCTGCTCTGTCGACCGCAGCAGCAACCAGCAGTAAAGCCGGCATTGTCAGTTGAGCTTCGTGTCGCTGCGGCAGTTATGTGTGCAATATTTTACGTTGTCTTGTTCTTCTAGTTCGGCTCAAAGGATGACTGTTCTCAAACGGAAGCATGGGGACAGCAATCTCAACACAGGTCGTCCCACCACGCCTTCAACCCGACATTGTGCCGCGGGCCGGTTTGGTGTGTAATCAAAATCACTCACGCGGCACAACGCGGGTTAACCTGATCGTTAGGCGGTGTAGATCCATGTCTCGTCGATTGCATCGCTTAGTGCTCGCGTTGGTTGCAACGGCGTTCGTCGGTTGTAATAGTGCGCCAGTACCTGACGTCGACGCCGACAGTTTTGTCTTTTACTCTATCAAATCACCTGGAAATGCACCGCAACACTTGGAAGCTCTTGAAAAGCTTCATGGCTATGAGGTGTTGGGGAAGATAGATATTAAAGACATGAAGACTCGCGAAGCTGTGGTGGCCGCATTTCGCGAGGGGGCGCCGGGAGGAGATGGACCGTTTGCAAGTTGTTTCTTCCCTCGCCATGCAATCTCAACCATTGTTGCAGGCAAAAGAATAGATTACGTCATTTGTTTTGAATGTGGACAGTATCGGATAATCCAAGGTGATAAATGGGTCGTCAAGAGTGTCAGCGGTGCACCATCATCCACGTTCAATAGCATCCTGACACAAGCAGGTGTCACACTGGCCCCGCCGCCAGGTGCGGTCTCGGAGCCGTAAGTCTCTTCAGCAGGCTGAGGGGCCGCGACGCGGTCGACCGTTATTCACCGCGTCGTGTCCTGCAGCAACAGTTGCCGCACGAGTTCCACCTTGTAGACTCGTAACAGGGGCCCGGGAGTCGTGAAGTCGGCGGTGATCAGTCGGCCGTCTCGATCCAGCAACAAATATCCCGGATAACCTGGCACCAGACCGGGTTCCTGGTAGGACTTGAGGATGCGTCCGTCGGGGTGGTCGACGACGATGGGAATGTCCATCCCGTTGGCGATCGCGTGATCACGAATCACATCGTGGGCGGAAGAATTGTCGTGGACACCGATGACCGTGACGCCCTGATCGTGAAACAGGTCATGGACCATCTTGACCGAGGAAAAGTCACCCGCGCAGGGGCCGCACCAAGTGGTGTAAAAATCGAGGAAGACATACTTTCCGCGAAAGTCGGCCAGGCTGCGTTTTTCCGTGTTGAGCCACAGGTTGCCGTCGAGTTCCGGTGCCACGATGCCGGCGGCATTCTTGGCCGTTAGTTTGCGGTCGGGGCGAGAACTGGCATCTCCTTGTTCCCACGGATTGAACGCGTTCCGCATCGCCGAGAGAGGCCATTTGGCTGGCTGCTTGAGCATTCGAATCGTGAGCGTGCCAGCCGCTTTAGCATCCCTCAGATCCACAGTCGTCACGCCCCCTACCGACTCATGCGGCAGATAGGCGAAGACTTGATGCTCATAAACCCGTTCTCCTGTTTCCAGGTTCGCTGGCAGATGGGGCAGTGAGAATTCAAACTCCCCTTTCTCATCCGTCAACTGGGGTTTGACCTTATAGCGGAGACTGGTGTTGCTGTGGGGCCGCACAATGGCTCGGTGAACGGGCCGGCCGTCGAGTCCCACCACCATACCGCGGATTTTGGGCAAGGCACGGACGACAATATCGGGGACGCGCTGCTCCGTGGTTCCGTCCACCATCACCGACAGTTGGTCGACTGACGGTAGCCCTTCGCCGCTGTAGTTGATGCGACATTTTCCCGGAGCCAAGCGGATTTGATATTCTCCCTGTTCGTTGGTCTGCGCCCATTCAGTGGGAGCCCAGCGAACCCAACCCTCAGGCACAGGCGAGCCGTCTCCCAGCAAGTTTTCGATTTCACCACTTAAGTCTGTCTTGGGGACAGGCTTTCCCTCATCGGTTACCACGCGACCGCGAACCCACACCTTCGGC
>JAZKFE010000196.1:0-16106 GCA_040386595.1 Planctomycetota bacterium
TACGTCAGTAATTCACCAGACTAATCATCTTCAAAGCAGTGGCCTCACCCTCCCAGAACGAACGGACGTCAAATTCATGTTAGAGCTCGCCGAACAAGTTCGCTCGATCGTGCCGCTGGGGATCTCCGGACGCATCAGCCGCCTCGTCGGCACAACGGCTGCGGTCGAGGGATTTCCCGTTCCGCTGGGTTCCGTCTGCCGCATCTGTCGCGAACATGCTCCCCCGTTAACGGGCGAAGTGATCAGCTTTGAAGGGACCGAAACCCTTGTCGCTGCTTACGGGGATTGGTCAGGTGTCCGCCGTGGAAATCGAGTCGAACTGCTGGCCTCAGAACAACGAGCTCGCGTGGGCAACGGCCTGCTGGGCCGGGTGATTGACGGCCGCGGGCGCCTGCTGGATGACCGGCCGGCCCCCATCCTGCCGCATCGAGTTCGCCTGCATCGCGACCCGACATCACCACTCAAACGGCCCCGGATCACGCAGCCACTGGCAACCGGAGTGAAGGTACTCGATACGTTGTTGACCTGCGGAGAAGGCCAACGGTTGGGCATTTTTGCGGGTAGTGGCGTCGGCAAAAGTACGTTGCTGGGGCAAGTTGCTCGGTCCAGTACTGCTGACGTGAACGTCGTGGTGCTGGTGGGAGAACGTGGCCGCGAAGTCCGCGAGTTCATCGAAAAGGACCTCGGGCCAGAAGGCCTCGCCAAAAGCGTGGTGGTTGTCGCCACGAGCGACGAAGCGGCCATCTTACGATTGCGAGCCGCCTTCTTGGGCACCGCGATTGCCGAACATTTTCGAGACACGGGCAAGAACGTCCTGTTGATGATGGATAGCGTGACGCGCTGTGCGTTGGCGCAACGCGAAATCGGGCTGGCTGCCGGTGAGCCCCCCGCCACGCGCGGCTATCCGCCCAGCGTGTTTTCGCTGTTGCCACGACTCCTGGAGCGAAGTGGCCGCACGGAAACCGGCAGTATCACCGCGTTTTACTCGGTACTCGTTGAGGGTGACGATCCCCACGAACCGATCACCGATGCCGTCCGCGGAATCCTCGACGGGCACGTCGTTCTGTCCCGAAAACTGGCCGAGCAGGGGCATTGGCCCGCAATCGACGTCCTGGCCAGCTTAAGCCGGCTGTTCCCCGATTTGACATCCCCTGGACAACAGGCGGCGGCACAACGCCTGCGACAAGTTCTGTCCGCCTTCGCGCAATCGGAGGACTTGATCAACCTGGGAGCCTACGTCTCGGGAAGCAATCCGCTGGTCGACGTGTTTCTCCGTTGCCGCTCCGAAATCTACGCCTTCCTGCAACAGCACAGCTCCACCCCCGTCAGCTGGGCCGAGTCGTCACTGGCGTTAGAAAATCTTGTTGCACGCATGCAGCCGTAGTCTGTCCTCACCCCATCGGCTGTGCACATCCCCCGTTGTGCTGTAGTTGCTACACTACAATGCAGGCATTCTGAGGAAACCTTGTCGCGGAATCGTAGAGGCTGACGCAGTTCACCTCGTCGACGCCCGCCCAAGATGATTTTTGCCGAATGCCGCAACACCATTGATTCACCAACTGGCAGCGTACAGCCCTGACGGCGGCGCTCGCCCTGATACTTGCAGGAACGAGGGGACGTCATGTCTCAAGAACACGCAACTCATTTGACGCTCCCCATCTCCCGACGCTCGCTGGTCCGGTTTGATCCCAAACGAATTCCGCATGCCTTCACCGACGTGCTGATTATTGGCGGAGGAATCGCCGGAATCCGCGCCGCGTTGGAAGTCGAATCCAAGGTGGAAGTAACCCTCATCACCAAGGACGTCTTGCAACTGTCGAACAGTGCCTGGGCACAAGGTGGCATCGCCGGAGTCCTCGATCCGCTGGACGACATCGCCAACCATTTCGCCGACACGATGGCTGCCGGCAAGGGGCTCTGCAACCCCGAGGTCGTGGAGATGGTCGTCGGTGATGCGGCGGAACAAATCCAGCAGCTCGTCGAGTTCGGAACTCACTTCGACGAAGAAAACGGCCAAATCGCCCTCACCAAAGAGGGAGGCCACAGCCACCGCCGCATTGTGCATGCCCTGGGTGACGCCACCGGCAAAGAAGTCATGCGAGCTCTTATTGAACGGATCCAACAATCGCCCACCGCACAGATCTGGGAAGAGACTTTCACCATCGATCTGTTGGTGCATGAAGGGATCTGCCGGGGTGCGTTGGTGTGGAACCCGCGACATGGCCGCACGTTCGTCTGGGCCAAGCAAACCATCCTCGCCACCGGCGGAGCAGGGCAGGTCTTCCGGGAAACAACGAATCCCAAGATCGCTACGGGCGACGGTCACGCACTGGCCTTCCGCGCGGGGGCCATCTTGCGGGACATGGAATTCATGCAATTTCACCCGACCGTGCTCTACATCGCTGGTAGCTCGCGGCATCTGATTTCCGAAGCCGTGCGGGGCGAAGGGGGCTACCTACGTGACGTGCACGGGTATCGCTTTATGGGCGATTACGACGCGGCGAAAGAACTCGCACCACGCGACATCGTCAGCCGCGCGATCACGTCGCAGATGGCGAAAACCAAGCATCCCTGCGTCTACCTGGACTTGTCACACCTTCCTTCCACGATGATTCGCGAGCGTTTCCCGCACATCGGCGCCGTGTGTGCCGAGTTCGGCCTCGATATCACCAAGGACCGCATTCCTGTACGACCGGGGGCGCATTACATGGTGGGTGGCGTCGAGGTTGATATGCAGGGGCAAACGTCGATGCCCGGTCTGTGGGCGGCAGGTGAAGTCACGTCGACCGGCCTGCATGGCGCGAACCGACTGGCATCGAACAGCCTGCTGGAAGGTTTGGTTTACGGCCAGCACTGTGGACGTGGCGCTTTGCAGGCGGCGTTGAACACCCCCGATAGTTTCCGAGCCCCCTCGGTCCTCAGCGACTGCCAGGTTTCCAGCCGCTCGGGAGCCGATCTGAATCTGGTCGACGTGAGCAATTCGCTGGCCAGTGAGATGGGCCGCAATGTGGGGATTGAACGCGATCAAGAAGGGTTGGAAGAAGCGGTCCGGAATATCGCGTTCTGGGACCGTTACGTCTCGCCGTGTGAATTCTCGCAACCCTCCGGCTGGGAGCTACAAAACTTGCTGCTGGTCTCACGGCTGATGGTCGCCGGGGCCCTCCACCGTACCGAAAGCCGAGGCGTCCATTTCCGCCGCGACTTCCCTCAAACCGACCCCGCTCAGGCCCAACACATCACGCTAGCAGCGACCGTAGGCCATAGTCGTTGATCGCTCCGCGATCAAAAACGGAACGCAGTAGCGAGTCGGCATTTCAACCAAACGTCAACGAGCGAAAATCCTCTTCGTAGGCGAGCGTCCAGCGTGAGCTGGATGGTTGTTAGACGCTTTCGATGATAAAGAAGATTGGGCACCACGGAGAGCGCTGAGTTTCAAACGAGAAGAAGAGTTTTTTAGCCACGGATTGACACAGAATAACACGGATTGGGTCGGCGTTTGTTGGCGTTCTCAAATCACGCCAAGCCGGTGCTGAATTGTTTTGATTTATTAAGACCTGTGAACGCTGTTTGTCTTGTTTCGTGTCATGGTGATGCAACCGGATTCGTAGGGATCGTACGAAGAATCTCGGGACTGACGTCATCCGGCTCGTCAGGAGCTGATTGTGATGGCTGAGTCAAAGGAGCCCCGCCTCTTGTTCGCTGCGCTCACCCAGATTCGAGAATCTGGGCTACCCACTGAAAACACGAACAAACCCTGACCAAATCCGTGTTATTCTGTGTCAATCCGTGGCTAAAAACTCTTCTGCAATCACCATCAGCCCAAAGCTTTCTTTCAAAACTCCGTGTGCTCCGTGTCTCCGTGGTGCCCAATCTTTTTCACCACCAACGGTCGCTAACAACCATCCGGCTCGCGCCGGACGCTCGCCTACGAATGCGTCATTACCGCAAACCGGAATGAAATCACTGTCCCGCACCGGCCGGAGACATCTCGCCCGCCGGCTTTGGTTCTAGATGCACCCCCAGCTGCTTATTGAGCTGCCCCGAGGGCTGTTCCGGCGTGTGACGATGATACGTGTGACACAGCACGCAGCTCGATTTTAGCTGATGTGCCCGTGACGCCTTGGACTGCGACGCGGTCCCGGTGCCAAGTACCATCCCGCGACTTGCGGTCGCACTGGCCGAGATATGGCACTCGCGACAGTCGGCAATCGTGGGCAGCATCACGTCGGCGGTATCCCGTTTCTGGGGAACGTCGTGATGACATTCGGTGCATCCCAGCATGCGATGTGCGGCATGGTCAAACTGGCTGTGCGGCAGCCAGCGATTCGGGATCTGCGGTGGTTGGACAGTCCACAAACCATCGCCGCCAGTCTCGCCCACAGTATGGCACAACTTGCACCCACCACGACTCTTCACCACGCGTGTATGATCCTGAGCCATCCGTTCGGCCTGCGCCACCAATTCTTCCAACCGCCGAGATTGATCGACACTCAGCGGGCTGCGATCGGCCTGGCCCGGAAGTGGCCGCGGGGGCATGCCATCCACCAACGGCTGCTGTTGCTTCAGTACGGTCAGCGTGTATTTCTGCGTTAAAAATCCCCGCACAATCTCCGGACGATCATGGGGCACCACATCACCCGCATAGTTCTGATTGTCGAAGAACAACAGGTGACAATTGGCACAGTGCTGCTGATACTGAATCGGCTGCATGTAACGCCCGGCGGCGTCTGGAACGTGGCAGGTCTGGCAATTGTTGGTCAACACAACCGTCTTCCCCTGGCGGTCCTTCACGCCCAACGGCCCCAAGTGCGCAGCGTGATTGAACTTGATGTCGCCACGATCACGCCATTTCGACTCGCCCGGCTTGTGTTCAGAGTTCGCAGGACGCAGGGACAAGACATCCAGAAATCGCTGCTGGTACTGGCCTTCCGCCGGGTCGCTCTTCAACAACGCGTCGAGTTCCGCCAGGGTGATCAAATTGGACGGCGCCGCATCCGATTCCAGGCGTCGCGTCAGATTGAACTCCGGGTGCCCGTCAGCGGCACTGAAGCCGTTGATCTGTTGCGCGAATAGCGTGGTAGGCCCGTCGGTCGTCTTCAAGTTTCCATGACAGCGAATGCAATGCTGATCGGTCACGCTGGCGAGTTGTGTCTTGCCTTGATGTTCGCGATGACACTCGGCACATGACAAGCTCGCATGGGCCGGGATCTGTCGATGATTGTGCTCGGCAGCCGTATGACATTTCACACACGCCGCGTTGCTGATCGACGAGTTCTCCGCGGAGGCGACAGACGTTCCCAGACTGAACAAGCGACGAACCGGCTGCCAGGTCGTGTGACACTGGCGGCAGTCATTCGCAATGAAAGCGTGTGCGTCAGACAGAGGTCCCGCTTCAAACACGCGATGATCGCCGGTCCCTGCCGACCACATCAGCCAACCGCCACACAGCAACGCCAACACCACCCCGATCAACCAGGCCCGGCGACGAAAACGATGCGGCCGCTGGTGGAATTCTAATTCCGCGCGTTGGGCCAGCTCGCGAATGTCTCGGGTCACGGTGATCAACTCACTTACGGAAAGAAATGGGGTCTGGGTTCCAGTTGTTGTGGAGGGCCGGTGTCACACCGAATGGCGAACGACACGACTTCTCATCGGATTTTGAATTTTAATACTAATTTCCAAAGGGAATGACTCGCAGTGCGACGACCGCATGGACGAGCAAAATCAAATACAACGCCACCGTGCTAGGGATATGCACCAACAGCCATCCATGCAACCAGCTATGGTAACGTTGCGTCATCGCAAACTGCCGACGTTGTTCGCACAAGTCCAGCAAATGGTCGAAGATCCGGATGAATTCCGGATGCTGATTGTCGGATCGAATTCGACAGGCCATCACCGAACGACGCATGGCTTCATTCCAGCTTCGGGTCACCGGCTGGATCGGCAGCTGAGGTCGAATCAGCTCCAGATAGAACAGTTTTAATTCCGTCGTCTGCTGCGGGGTCGGCGGGGCGACTCGAGCAGCGGAAATCAATGTGGGCTCAGGTGCGGGGGGAAGGTCTTTCACCGCTTTCAACTGAGCCAGGGGATTCGGCTTGGCTGCCGGAGGGGCCTCCGCAATCGCCGCCGGGGCCGTTTGAGCAGCCGCTTCCCGCTTGGCTTTCATCGCCGCCAGCATCGCGTTGGCATCGGGCTTACCACCCGGTGCGGCAACCCGGGGAGTCGGCGGAGCCGTTTCAGCAACCGGTGTCGCTGGCACCGGAACTTCAGCGGCGGCTTCGCGTCGCGCCTTGGCGGCAGCGAGCATCGCTTTCGGATCGGGTTTTCCGGAAGCCACAACAGGCACCGGGGGAATTTCTGCTGCAATAGCAGCAACAACCGGCTGCTCCGGTACCGCGACCACTTCCGGGGAGGCCGCAGCTGCCTCGGCGGCGGCTTTTTTGGCACGAGCGGCGGCCAAAATGGCCTTGGGATCGGGCTGGGCCAGCGGAGCGGATGGTTCCGGACTCGCCGGAGGGGCCACAACGACGGCCTCAGGCGTTTCAACGGGCACCGCGGCGGGAGTCTCCTCGGCGGTCGGCTGAGCTTTCTTCGCCCGTGCTGCGGCCAGCATCGCCTTCGCATCGGGTTTAGTCGGAGCCAACGTGGGTGATGCCTCAGCGGGCGTCGTCGTCGCTGACGGTTCAGGGGACGAGATCGTATCTGGCGCAGCAACTTCGGCCGCCTTCTTCGCACGAGCTGCCGCAAGAATGGCCTTCGGATCGGGTTTCGCGGCTGGGCTCGTTGCGACAGGCTCCGCTGGGGCTTCCAGACTGGGCAACGCTGCGGGTTCGGTCCCCGCAACCTCTTGAGCTTTTTTGGCCTTGGCCGCAGCCAGCATGGCCCGCGGATCAGGTTTCGCCGGGGCGGGAGTGCTGCTCCCTTCAGGAACTGGAGCGGCAACGGCAGCCGCGTCAGCGGGCGGTGCCCCAGCAGCGGCCTTGGCTTTGGCAGCCGCCAAAAGTGCCTTAGGATCGGGCTTGGGTTTGGCCGCGGGAACTTCGCCGGCTGCCGCCGCTACGGGAGCAGGCGAGGGGGGAGCCACAGGCGCTTTGATCTGCGCGACCGATTTCATCACCGGCGAAGCAACTGCAGCGACCGCCGGCTGCGGAGTCTCGGAGGGTTTCGCCACCTCAAGGGTCGGAACGCCGGTATAAACGCGTGTCAAAAACTTCTGAAAATGCACCGCGTCCGAAGCCGTCTTCGGATAATCGTTGCGATTCTTCTTGCGATGCTCTTCAAAATAGGGTCGCAAATGCGGTTCAAACTGTTTGATCTCGACCGCTGTCAGCGAGACATCCAACGGCCCACAGACTTCCGACAGCATGTTGTCCGATTCGACCGTGAAGCGCCGGCACAGGTGCGGAATCTGCTCGATAAACGTCTCGCGCGGCAAATTCTCCAACATCATCCGGGGCAGCATCTGCTGTAGAAACAACCCCCAGAAGCCGCTCAAAATGACAGCCAAAAACAGAATCCACAGCAAGATTTCAACCGGCCCGCCCAATCCAAATCCCGCATGAAACAGGGCAAAAGGAACGGTCAGAGTACCGATCCAGAGGTGCCCCTTCATCCAGAACTGGGCACTACCGATGCGAGCCGCAGGAAATCGACGGCGGGCGGCCAACAGCCCGGCAAACACCATCATACCCGCGGCGATGATGCCGAAGATCAGGCCGGGCACACTGCCACCGCTGGGGCCGTTGGCGGACCAGTTGGCATAGCAAACATAGACCACGCCCGCGACGACGCTCACCACTGCCGAAAGCGTGGCCCAGGTTCGTTGGGTCCGGTCAATAATCAACACACGAAGCTCCCGTGCGAATCGCGGGGGGACTAAAACGGGAAATCTGAACAAACTCTACCCCAGAAAGGGGGCGAATTTCAAGAATCGTTCTGCCGGGAACCCACAACACACAGATTCAGGGGAATTGCCCCACGCCCTGCAGGCGCATTCGGATTTCGTTGACACCACAGAGCCAGGCGACGTTGGTCCCCAGATTCATCGTCAAACGTTACGAATACAGTTGCACCACGGAGACACGGAGAGCACTGAGTTTTGAAAGGATTTTCAGAAGAGTTTTTTGGCCACGGATTCACACAGAATAACACGGATTGGGTCAGCATTTGTTCGCGTTCTAGGCAACGCCGAGCCGGGCCTCAATGGTTTTGATTTATTAAGAGCGGTGAATGCGGCCGTCTTGATCCGTGTCTCCATGTCATCGTGATGCAACCGCATTCGTGCGAATCGACAAAGAATCCGGGAACTGACGTCACCCGGCTCGCCAAGAGCTGGTTGTGGGTGCTAAGTCAAAGGAGCCATAGCCTCTTGTTCGCTCCGCTCACCCAGATTCGAGAATCTGGGCTACCCACTGAAAACACGAACAAACGCTGACCCAATCCGTGTTATTCTGTGTCAATCCGTGGCTAAAAACTCTTCTCTATTCCTCTTAAAACTCTGTGTGCTCCGTGTCTCCGTGGTGCCCAATCTTCTTCATGACCGACGGTCGCTAACAACCATCCGGCTCACGCCGGACGCTCGCCTACGAAGAAGCTGCGCAGCCGGCGGAGCGGTATTTCCCTCTGCGGTGCCGTTTTAAATGGCGGCCGGTTATAATCCCGCCGGAAAATCCGCTGGAGCCCCACGATGAAATCATTGCTGCAAATTCTGGAACGCAAGCTCGCCCGGTATGCCGTGCCCCATGTCAGTTTGCTGATCGCGCTGGGGCAAGTCGCGGTCTTGGCCATGCTGATCACGCAGCCGCAACTGAGTGCGCGCCTGAGTCTCGTGCCGCATTTGGTTCTGATGGGAGAATGGTACCGGTTGGCGTCTTTCGTCATCCTGCCTCCCGGTACGGATATCCTCACCTTATTCGGCATTTACCTGTTCTATTTCATGGGCGAATCCCTGGAAGCCCAATGGGGCACGGTGCGCTATAACCTGTATTTGTTGATCGCCTATCTGGCCACGTTGGCGGTGGCGTGGATCAACCCCGCCTTTCCGACCTACAGCACTTACATTGGAGGCAGCGTCTTTCTGGCGTTCGCTTGGCTGTATCCGGATTTTGAGTTGATGATCATGTTTATCATCCCGGTCAAAATTCGGTATTTGGCACTGCTGACGTGGCTCCTGTTTCTGTGGACGCTGGCCACCGGAACATTGTCGGCCAAATTGGCGGTCCTGGCCTCGGTCGCGAACTTCTTGCTGTTCTTCGGTAACGACATCTTCTGGCGGATGCGTTCCGGGAAACGCAAGATGGAAACGGGATTTGCCCGCCTGCGGCAGCGGAATGTTCCGTTGCACCGCTGCACCATCTGTGGCATCACCGAACGCGAAGACCGCAACCTCGACTTTCGCTTTTGCTCAAAGTGCCACGGGGCCTTCGAATACTGCGAGATCCACTTGGGAAATCACGAGCATAAGGTGGAGGCGAAGCCGACTGAGTCGCGATGACTGGCGACAGAAATGACGAATGTCGAAATCCGAATGACGAAAGAATGACTAATGTCGAATGACAAAATCCGAAAGGGTTGAGTAGCCACCCGCTTCGCTTGTGAAAACTCACAGAATCTCCGCAACCATCCGCCACATTCGTCCTTGGGGCTTGGTCATTCGACATTCTTTCGTCATTCGGATTTCGACATTCGTCATTCCCCCCTCCTTCCACATTGACCAATCTCGGCTGCTCGGCGTAAAGTCATTCGCGTACGCCTCGAATTCTGACGAGCCACGTACGGACGATCGTGCAGGGATGCCATGCTGGAATTGCCGACATTACAGGAGCCGCAGTACGTCTGCCCGGGCGAGGACTACAGTATCTCGCGGGCCGTCCATCTGTCGCGCCTGGCGGCGTTCTACCCGAAGTGCCGGGAATGTGTTCACCGACACGACACGTCGCAGCTGACGCCGCAAGCGATCGAAAAAATTGAGGCCTCGGTACAGCGTGCCGAGAGACCCACCCTGTTTACCGACCAAGGGGTTCGCGGCGTCTATCTGAATGAACTGACCGCCTCGAAAGCGGGAGAAATCGCAGGCGCATTTGCCAGCTTGTTGTGGGAAGCCACTCCGCTGACACTGCGTGAGACGGATGATCCGCCGGCCAATCGACTGCAAAAACGCCTGGGGCCGCAGGTGGTCATCGGGCATGATGATCGCCCTTCGTCCCCCGATCTGGTGACGGGAGTGGCGAAAACCTTACGCCGGATGGGCTGCCAGGTTATTGATGTTGGGCTGGTCAGCCGACCGTGTTTCTGGTTTGCCGTCGAACATCTCCAAGCCTCGGCCGGGATTCATGTGACTGGTTCAGGTTGCAGTCCGGCCTGGACGGGGCTCGATTTCGTGGGCTCGGGCGTCGTGCCGGTGGAACGCGATCATTTGCTGGCAAACATTGAGGAACGCTATCGGTCAGGCTATCAACGCCCGCTCCGCCAATCGGCGGGACAGCGGACGTTTCATGCCCTCGCCGTGTATGAGGCGGGTTTGTGGAAACACTTTCACGCATTGCGGCCACTGCGAGTCTGCGTGGGCTGCGCCAACCGGCCAGTGCGCGATCTGATCGGCCGGCTGTTTCAAAAGCTGGCATGCCAGATGATCCCCGTCATGACGCCGGTCCGCTCGCGGTCGCTGTTTGATCCTGCCGACCCCGACAATGTGCGGATGGCGCACACGGTCGTGCAACAGGGGGCTCACTTCGGCCTGCTGATTGACGACGACGGCCAAACCTGCGTCGCCTGGGACGAACGAGGAGACCAAGTTCCTGCCCGCAAGCTGGCCTTACTTCTCGCGGAAACGGTGCTAGCCGAGACTCGGCAGGCGCATATTGTGATTGAAGGCACCGCGTTCCAAGAACTGTTGCAACCGATTGAGCGCCGCAATGGCTTCTGCGCGACGGCCGACCCAACATTATGGGGCATATCACAAGGTATGCGAGAGACCAACGCCCTCTTCGGCGGGGGCGACAGCGGGCGGTATTGGTTCCGAGAAACGATCCCCACGTGCGACGCAGTCCTGACGCTAGCCAAACTCTTACAAGCCCTCAGCCGCACCGACGCCGAATTCTCCAGCGTCATCACCCGGCTGTAGCTTCTCGCAAAGTCGTTTTTGGGCGAAGCCGATGGCATCAGCCCCGGGATTTTTCGTCAAACGCGACGAATGCGGTTGCACCACGGAGACACTGAGAACACGGAGTTTTAAGAGGGATAAAGAAGAATTTTTTAGCCACGGATTGACACAGAATAACACGGATAGGGTCAGCGCTTGTTGGCGTTCTCAGACAACGCCGAGTCGGTTCTGAGTTGTTTTGATTGATTAAGAGCTGTGACTGCTGCGGTCTTGTTCCGTGCCTTGGTGGTACCCACCGTATTGCTGCGGATCTACAAAGAATCCGGGGACTGACGTCGCCCGGCTCGCCAGGAGCTGATTGTGAGGGCTGAGTCGAAGGAGCCGTAGCCTCTAGTTCGCTGCGCTCACCCAGATTCGAGAATCTGGGCTACCCACTGAAAACACCAACAAACGCTGACCCAATCCGTGTTATTCTGTGTCAATCCGTGGCTAAAAACTCTTCTTCAAAACTCAGTGTTCTCCGTGTCTCCGTGGTGCCTAATCTTCTTCATGACCCACAGTCGCGAACAACCATCCGGCTCACGCCGGACGCTCGCCTACGAAGAATGTCCGGACGTGCAAAGAGCACGGAGTCATTTCTGAATCTCCGTGCTCTTGATGTCGATACGACGTACGAAATCAGCCCGACGAACGGCCCGTTAAGGTCGAACATTCGCCCGGAATGATCCGCAACTAAATCCGCGGTGCAACGGTCGGGGCAATCGCCTTCCAGTCCACTCGCGGAGCTTCAGCCCACAAGTGTTCCAGGTCGTAAAGTTGCCGCGCGTCGGGGGTAAACAAGTGGATGACCAAGTCGCCGTAGTCCTGCAGAACCCACTGGCTGGAATCTTCGCCCTCATAGCCGATCCGCTTGGAACCCTCATTCTTGAGAGTCTTGTGGACTTCTTCGGCCATGGCCTTCATCTGGCGCGAGCTGGTCCCCGTCGCCACAATGAAGAAGTCCACGATGGAAGTCACGCCGGTCAGGTCGAGCACCAAAGTGTCCTGGCCACGCGTGTCTTCTAAAATCCGTGCCGCCAGACAAGCTTGCTGCAGGGTGCGGTCGAGTTGTTTGCGGCGACTGACTGACATGGGAGGAGCAGCCGGTACCGCTTGTTCTGTGACTTCTGTCGAAGTAACAACCATCAAGACCTCAATTGTTCCGAGAAAAATACGAGATTTACACTGACTGTCACGCAGCGGCAGTCAAACCGACGACGGTAGAATATCAAGCTTGCAGAGCTGACGTGGACGCTTCGACGTGCTGCGCTTCACCTGCCAATGACTCTTCGTCTTGCCCAAAACTCCGTTCGGACAACCTCTAATAATGGCGTACCAAGGGCTCGCCGTCAAACGGCCCGCCCCCCAGGCCTCGCCAACACCAGTGCCACAAGGCGTTTTTCCGGCCCCCATTCGAGCCACAAAACCCTGCTGCGAACCCACTAATGGGAGCCAATGGCACAGTTGGAAATACGGACACTGCGAAATTCTTGGGGTTCGCTCCAATAGCCACTGGCAGCACCAGACATTTAGATTTTCGCATTCACGATTTTCGATGTGTGATTGATAAAGCGTTCGACTCTAGGGTTCGCAACGGTCGTAGTATTCTCCACCCCGGGGGTCCGCATGTTCCACAACTCCCGCGGCAATCAGAGCTTGTGAGGGGTCTCTGGCAGGTCGACAATATCTTACGGCTGAAAATCCTGGTGAACTTTGCCCGCAGTAGTCCCACACACGGCCGCCCCACGGCGTACGGAGTGGGAGTTCTGACCTGCATCCGATTTGAGAATTTTATGTCTTCGCCTTCGTCTTCACCTGCTCCAGTCGTCCCCGGCGGCAACGCTTCCTTGGTGACGCCTCGATCGAACACCATTCCGGGACGCGTCATCGTCGTGATGCCGGCTTACAATGCGGCGGCTACGGTGGCTCGCACCGTACGCGACATTCCCCCTGGCAGCGTCGATGAAGTGATCCTGGTGGACGATTGCAGTCGCGACGATACGGTCGCGGTTGCCGAGTCTTTGGGGCTGACCGTCGTCCGTCACGAGAAGAATCTGGGGTACGGCGGCAATCAGAAGACGTGCTATCAGCTGGCCTTGGACCGAGGTGCCGAATACGTCGTCATGGTCCATCCCGACTACCAATACGACAGCCGAGTCATCCCCGCGGCCATCGACTTTTTAAAGCTGGGCATCTGCGACATGGTGTTGGGCTCGCGCATTCGCACGCGACGTGAGGCATTGCAGGGCGGTATGCCGATCTACAAATACATCAGCAATCGCATCCTGACGCTGATTGAAAATGTGGCCTTGGGACAGAACCTCGGCGATTTTCACAGCGGCTTTCGAGCTTACCGCCGTGAAGTTTTAGAGACGGTCCCCTGGCAGAACAACTCGAACGACTTTGTCTTCGACAGTCAGTTCCTGGCCCAGGCGGTCTACTTCGGCTTCAAGCTGGGGGACATCCCCGTCCCCGTCCGCTACTTCGACGAAGCCTCCAGCATCAACTTCCGCCGCAGCTGCATCTATGGCTTAGCCACACTACGCGTGCTGCAACAGTTCCTCTTTCGCAAAATGGGGCTGACGCGAAACAAGTTGTTCCAGAAGCAGTCGCCCAAATAGCCTTTCAATCACAGAATTGAGCGCTCAGAAGTTGCACCACAGAGACGCTGAGAACACGGAGTCATTTCGAAATCTCCGTGCCCTCTGTGTCTCCGTGATGCGATCTTTTTTTGAACAGGCTGAGACGCAGAACGCGATTTCAAATCCCAGAAACACAGAATTCGGATTTCGTCATTCGACATTCTTTCGTCATTCTGGTTTCGTCATTCGTCATTAGCCTAGAACGTCTTCACCAGCGTTCCGCCGTCGACCGTGATCGTCGTTCCGGTGATGTAGCTGCCGGCATCTGAAGCCAACAGGAGTGCGGTGCCGGCGAGTTCTTTCGGTTCGCCCCAGCGGCCGAGAGCTGTGCGGCTGGCGAAGACGGCTTTCTCTTCGGGCGACAGCAGCTTGCCCGGCAGGTCGGTCAGGAACGGGCCCGGACAGATGCAGTTCACGGTGATCCCAAATTCGCCCAGATCCAATGCCGACGCCCGCGCCAAGCCGATCACAGCCGCCTTGGTCGCCGAGTACACATTGCGGCCAGTCTTCGACGCCAGGCCCATGATCGAGGAAATGTGGATGATCCGGCCCCACTTGCGTTCTTTCATCTGCGGCACCAGAGCCCGCGTCAGCGACATGCAGCTGGTAAGGTTCAGTTCGACGATCCGATCCCAAACTTCATCGGTGATGGCATCAATCGTTTGCGGCGTATTGCCACCGGCGTTGTTCACAAGGATGTCGACCCGACCAAACGTGTCGAGCGCGAACTGAGCGAGGGCGGCAACTTCTCCGCGGTCGTTCATGTCGGCGACGCGGTAGACGACCTTGACCTTGGTCCCTTCCTGGATTTCCTGCTGCGCGGCCTGCAGCTCGTCTTCGTGACGGCTGCTGATCACAACATTGGCCCCAGCCTCGGCAAAACCGCGAGCCATCGCCTTGCCCAAACCCTTGCTGCCACCCGTTACCAGAGCCACTTTGCCCGTCAAATCGAACATTTCCGGAATCATTATTGATGTATCCTGTGAATGCAAATCCGCAACCCCGCTGCCCATTCCACGAGTTGGCATCATGGACACGCGTGAGAATCGGGTCAACCCTGCGAGCGCTGCCGACACAGATTGGTCCGCAGAAGCACGGCGTTGAGTATTTGGTTTTAGGAGCTTTTAGCCACGGATTCACACGGATCAAGCACGGACTAGGAGCCTGTGACTTCTCCCCCATCCGGTCCTCTGCATCGATTTAAAACTCGTGAGTTTGCGTTTTAAGATCAGCTCCCAGGCGAGGTTGATCCAATCCGTGTTTGATCCGTGTCAATCCGTGGCTAAAAACTCCCTCCTATTGATCGAGCACAACGCCTCAACCACGACCATTTTTCCGGAAATCCTCAGTGTTCTCCGTGTCTCCGTGGTGCAGCCTGGAATTGAACTCCGGCAATCCCCGGCGGCTGCTTGCGGACACTTTTCCTGCCCCCCATAATGCTGGTTAGTTTGATGCGCTTGGTTTTGATCTCTCTGTACAAGGTTGTCTTTGATGGATCCCCGTTACGACGTCGCGGATACGAGCGAAATCATTACCCCGGCTCTCGTTATCTTTCGCGAGCAGCTTGAGGAAAATCTGCGGCATATGATCGAGATCGCCGGCGGCACTGACCGCTTGCGGCCGCATTGCAAGACCCACAAGATGAGTCAGGTCATTGCCCTGCAGTTGCAACAGGGGATCACCAAGCACAAATGCGCGACCCTGGCTGAAGCCGAAATGCTGGCCGAAGCGGGCGTTCGCGACATTTTTCTGGCCTACAACATTGTGGGGCCGAACATCGGTCGCGTCATCGCCTTCTGTCAGCGATTTCCCAATACCAAGCTGGGGGTGACCGCCGATCATGCGGGACCGGTTGCGGCGTTGGGACAAGCAGCATCCAAAGCGGGCGTGACCGTCGACGTGCTGCTGGATATCGACACCGGACAACATCGCACCGGCCTGACCGTCGGCCCGGCGGCACGTGCCATCTACGAGCAAATCTCGAAGACCCCAGGCCTGCGACCGGCTGGATTCCACGTCTACGACGGACACCAACACCAGAAATCACGCGACGAGCGACGCGTGGCCGTGTTGGCCGAATTCCACAAAGTACTGGCTTTCCGCGATGAACTGGTGGCCGCGGGACTGTCGGTGCCCAAGCTGGTCTGCGGAGGAACGGCCTCGTTCCCGATCTATGCAGAACTCGCCGATCCGACGATTGAGTTCAGCCCAGGGACCTGCTTGTTTAATGACGCGGGCTATTCCGAGGCTTTCCCCGACCTGGAATTCCGACCGGCGGCGCTGATCCTGACGCGAGTCGTCAGCCGCCCGACCCCGGACCG
>JAZKFE010000197.1:0-7117 GCA_040386595.1 Planctomycetota bacterium
TCTAAGAGGTCCGAACAAGACCTTCAGTATTCAACGAGTGATTGAATTGATTCAGGAGATTTTTACCACGAATGACACAAATCACACGAATTAATCACAGGAAGATCAATTCTCAATTCATTGTTCAAAACTGGAACAAGCTTTTGAACACACCGCGATTCCCAATAACTGCGGTCGACTGTTCTGCATTCGTGTGATTTGTGTCATTCGTGGTTTACATCTCTTTGTCTCTTCGAATTCGGTTTCACTGTTGGCAATTTCTCGGTTGTGCCAAGCGTTCTAAACTTTACGTCAAAACTTCTTTCACGACGCGCCCGTGGACGTCGGTCAGGCGGAAGTTCCGGCCGGCGTAGCGGTATGTCAGCTGTTCGTGGTTCAATCCCAGCTGATGCAACATCGTGGCGTGTAAATCGTGCATATGGACTTTGTCCTGGACGGCCAGATGGCCGAACTCGTCGGTCTGCCCGAAGGCAAATCCGGGCTTAAATCCGCCACCCGCTAGCCACATCGTGAAGCCGCCCGGGTTGTGGTCGCGCCCGGTGCCGTTTGTCTGGGCATAGGGGGTTCGGCCGAACTCACCACCCCACCAGACAATGGTGTCTTCGAGCAGTCCGCGTTGTTTTAAATCGGCCAGTAAACCCGAAATGGGTTTGTCGACGGCTCGGGCGTGATCGGCGTGCTTTGGCAGATTGGAATGCTGATCCCAAGCCGGATTGGCGGTGTTATCACCATAGGTGACTTGAATAAACCGGACCCCTTCTTCGCACATCCGCCGCGCCATCAGGCACTGCTTTCCGAAGTTGTCGGTTTCTTTCTCGCCAATTCCATATTGAGTCAGGGTTGCGGCTGACTCCTTCGACAAGTCCAACACGTCGGGGGCATGGGTTTGCATTCTCCACGCCAGCTCGAAGGAATTGATGACCGCTTCCAGCTCGGTATCGCCGGGGTGTGTTTGGATTTGTTGCGCGTTCAACGACTGCGTTAAATCGAACATCCGTCGTTGAGTGGCCACATCGACCTGGCGATTTCCCAAGTTGCGGATCGTGGCTTCAGATGCTGGCCCGCCGGCTTTTCCTAAGGCGGTCCCTTGATACACCGGGGGCAGGAACGCATTGCCATAATTACGCGGTCCGCCGTTTCCGGTCGACGCAGCAATCGACACGAAGCCCGGTAGATTTTGGTTCTCAGTTCCCAAGCCGTACAGAACCCACGAACCCATCGAAGGTCGGATGAAGTTGGTGGAACCGCAATGCAGAAACAACGTCGCCGGACCGTGGGCAACTCCTTCGGTATGGAGCGAGTGCATGAAGCACAGATCATCCACATGCTTCGTGATCTCGGGAAACAAGTTCGACGACCAGCGGCCGCATTCTCCATGCTGCTGGAACTTCCACAGCGGTTTCATGATCCGCTGCGACGAGCCCTTCTTGCCGGTATTGGCAATGATTCGAGCATCATCGAAGCTCATCATCTTGCCATCTTGTTCGTCCAGCGCCGGCTTGTAATCAAACGAATCAACGTGGCTGGGGCCCCCCTGCATAAACAGGAAAATGATCCGCTTCGCTCGGGGAGCAAAGTGCGGCATTTTCGGGGCCAGCGGATCGTCATTCGTGGCCGCAGCCTGAGCCAATCCGGCCAACGCCAGCGATCCAAATCCACAGGCCGCAGTTTGTAACGCTTGACGGCGATTGCAGTGAGATCCCAAAAACATTCGAAAATCCTCTCACGGACAAGACGGTGGCCGTCAATCTACATACCGAAAATCGACACTGGCAAACAACGCCTGCACCAGTTGACTCCAACGCTGCGTTTGCTGCTGTTTGAAGTCGGCCGCTGACGCATCCGTCTCCACATATTTTAGAGCCGTGGTCCGTTCGGTGGCAGTCGGAAATCGTCCCAGCAGCCGACGGAAGACAAGATCGACGCGGCCGGTCTCGTTGTCGGGGACGTCCCGCAGCAAACGCACCGCGGCCAGACGAGCTTGTTCTTGCACGAAGGGACTGTTCATCAGGAACAAGGCTTGCGGAGCCACCGTGCTGGAGTTGCGGCGTCCGAAAACCATGCTGGGGTCGGGGAAGTCAAAGACCTCAAACAACTCTGGTAAGGAGTTCCGCAGCACGGGCCAATAGACCGCTCGGCGGGTGAGGGCCGACTGGTAACCATAGTCGGCGTTGGTCCCCGGCTTAATGGTCGAACCTCCCGCTTGCAGATCGAGCGTGCCGCTAGTCGTCAGGATCGCATCGAGCAAACATTCCGCTTCTTGTCGTCGGCGATAAGCATGGCCCAGCAAGCGGTTCTCCGGGTCCGCTTTCGCCAACTCCGGAGACGCCACGGACGACAATTGGTAAGTGCGTGACAGCACAATCTGCCGGATCAGCGACTTTGCCGACCAACCCTCGGAGACGAACCGAGTCGCCAGATAGTCCAGCAGTTCCGGGTGCGAGGGAGCTTCCCCCGTCGTCCCGAAGTTGTCGACTGTGCGGACCAGACCACTGCCGAGCAGCCAATGCCAGATTCGATTGGCCATGACTCGCGGCGGCAGCGGGTTGTCAGCGCTGGCGAGCCAATCGCCCAGTTCACGACGTCCACTTTGATTATTGGGGATCGCAGCCGTCGTCCCCTGGCTGACAACGCTTAAAAAACCGCGAGGAGCAATCGCCCCCAAATTGTGGACGGTGCCGCGAATGTGGATGGCACAATCTTCCAGTTTCGCTTCTTCTTGGACGGACATAAACAGCGGCCGCTGCGGTCCCTGGGCCTTTAATTTTTGCAGTTCTTTTTCCAGCCGTTTGACCTCGGCGACTTGCTGCTGGCTGGCGCGTTGAGCGGCTTCCAGTTTGGGATCGTTTTTATCGGCGGTAGGCGACACGGATGCGGCGGCGAGGTCACCGGGGTCTGCGGGTAGGAACTGCACGGCGTCGGCAACGACGTGTCCCTTGGTTCCTTCGTTCGCGACGATGACGAAGCCCTGGCCCGTTTGTTCAAAGCGGTGTTGCCCCAGCGACACAAACCGACCGTCAATGGGTGGCGGCAGTTGCTGATTGATCAGCACGGTTTTCTCGCCGTCGGCACTGAAGACGGTGACCGGCGCGTCCATCGCACGGTTGCCACCCGCGGTGTAGGCCAATCGCACTTCATACAGTCCCGATTTGGGGAGATCGGGCTGGAAGGTCAGCGTTTTTGTCCCTTTCTCTCCGTCCAGGTCATGCAGATAGCCGGCTCCGATGTAGGGCCTCACGGATTGTGACAGCTTCCAGTCCCCGACCTTCTTGGCCTGAGCATCATCGACAACGATCCCGGGTAGATCTTTCGCCGCCACGACATCGATGTTCACGGAAACCTTGCCGCTGGCTGCAGCGGTCAACGACTTGGCAAGGCTCTGGGCGGCTTTGACCTGTTGCTGCATTTCGGCGACCACGGTCTCGTGCTGCCGGAGTTTATTTTCCAGTTCTGGCTCCACCGGCAACGGCAGTTCTAGCCATTTGGAAACATTCGCATGTTCCAGTGTCTTGGCGTTCCGCAAGATGCCCGCCAACGCGTAGTAGTCGCGGGTGGGGATCGGGTCGAACTTGTGATCATGGCAGCGAGCACAGGTCACGGTTTGTGCGAGAAAACCTTTGGTGATGGCATCGAGCTGTTCGTCGACGACATCCATTCGCAGCTGCGTTTTGTCCTGTTCTTCCAGGTTGGTGTTGCCCATCACCAGGAATGCGGTTCCGATGCTTTGCCGTGCCTTTTCGTCGCTAGTCGCTGCGGGGAGCAAATCACCGGCGACTTGCTCACGCAGAAATTGGTCAAACGGTCGGTCGGTATTGAAGTGCTCGATGACATAATCTCGGTACCGCCAGGCCTCGGGCATGATGAAGCCGCGCAGCGTCAGCGATTCCGCGTATCGAGCGACGTCCAGCCAATGTCGGCCCCAACGTTCCCCAAACTGCGGCGACGACATCAATTGCTCGACCAGCAATGCATAGGCCTCGGGCCGCGAATCGGCCACAAACGCGTCGATAGTCTCGGGGGCAGGGGGGAGTCCGATTAAGTCGAAATAGACGCGTCGAATCAGCGTGACGCGATCGGCGTCAGCCACTGGCTGTAAGCCTTTCGCTTCCAACCCCGCCAGGATGAAACGATCAATGTTCCCTTCCGGCCAGTTGCCGTTTTTTACCGTAGGAATCTGTGGCGTACGCAACGGTTGATAGGACCAATGCTGGCGTCCGGCCTGGAGATCAATCCCCTGGGGTTTGACCGGAGCCTGACCGCTGCGTGGATCGGGAGCTCCCATCTTCACCCAGGCTTCAAAGTTGGCGATGACATCAGCCGGCAGTTTGCCTTTGGGAGGCATCTTAAATGTCTCGTAGCGCAACGCATCCAGCAGCAATGAATCAGCCGGCTGGTCAGATTCCAGAGCCGGGCCGCTGTCGCCACCGGCCAGCAAGCCTTCCCGACTGTCGAGCAGCAGGCCAGCCTTCAACTGATTTGAGGTTTGCGCTTCTTGGGAGTGGCATTCGTAACAATATTTGACGAGGACTGGCCGGATCTTCTTTTCGAAGAAATCGGATTGCTCGGCGGTCAAACGAGGGGCAGGGGGGGCTGCGTCTTCCGCCCAGCAGGGAACGAATCCGGCCAATACCGCAACGACGCACAGTCCCACTCGTGCCGCCTGGCGAACTGCCTGCTTCAGAATCATGTGTATCAGTCCCGCGTTTTGCCGTACACCGTTCGTTCCATCGATCAAACACCGTCACCAGGAACCCGCACGCTGGAGAGGTTTGATCGTTGCATCTATCATGGCTTAAATGTCTTGCTTTCGCCAGACTTGTTCGGGAAACCGGGGATTCAGTTGCAAAATTTGTGACTCGGTCACCGTCCGGACAAATCTCCGCAAAGTGGAACAACGGCGATGAAACTCGCCATGTTCCTGAGCGTAAAGCGAGATAGATAGCCCCTTTCCTGACTTCAATTGCTCATTGAGGAAATCATGATGTCTCTCCAAAGATTTGTGCTCGTCGCCATTTGCTGCGTGCCTCTCGTTAGTAACCACGCTCCGACCGCGGCCCAGGATCAGCCTGCTGCGACGCCCGACGGATCTGCGGCCACATTGGTGACCCGTAATCGCGTGCAGCTGAATTTGGCCGGTGCCGAGTTGATCATCACCGCCGCGCGACATAAGGCGCTGGCGATGAATTTGAAGTTGAACATCGCCGTCGTCGATGACGGCGGCCACCTGCTCGCCTTCGCTCGGATGGACGGAGCCCGCCCTGCCAGTGGCTACACGGCACTGACCAAAGCCACGACCGCCGCGACATTTCGACAAGAAACGGGCCCCGCTCCGAAGGCGGCCCCCGATGTGTTGTTGAGTTTGAGCTTGCAAAACGCGGCCCAGGCCAGCGGCGGCAAGCTGACGACCTTAAAGGGAGGTGTGCCCGTCGTTGTTGACGGCCAGGTTATCGGGGCGGTCGGTATCGGCGGAGGCACCGGCGAACAAGACGCCGAAGTGGCCAAAGTTGGCATCCAGGCCCTGTTGGATCAGCTCGCGGCAAAGTAGTCGTCTTGGACTTGTGGCGGGTATCGCGGGGCAGTGCTTTTGCGTAACAAACTCCAAACGGCTGCCCCCCGCCACAGCTCAACAGCAAGAACTCATTTCTGATATTGACAGTCAAGACAGATTATATCAATATAATCACGACCACGATGGTGATCAATAAATGTAACCAGCCGTGATTCTGGGTTCACAGTACACACAGAGTTGACCGGGTGACCGGAGACGTTCTCGGGACAAAGGTGTCCCGATGTTGAGCATTCCGAATACCCGTTGTCCCTGTTTCTCGCGGTTGGACGCCAAACCTTCTTGTTCGGCGCGGGCCCGCTGAATCGTTTCAGCTCGTGGCTGCTGCGCCCTCGGTCCGATTGTGGCCCAGTGTCACATTCGGGGTGTCTGATAGTGGTCACAATTCCCCTAGGAGAATTCTCGTGCCGCAGTCTCGTTTCGCCACTGTTCGCCGAAGTCGTGGTTTCACCCTTATCGAGTTGCTGGTCGTGATCGCGATCATCGCGGTCCTGGTCGCGTTATTACTACCCGCAGTCCAGCAAGCTCGAGAAGCCGCCCGACGCACGCAATGCAAAGGCAATCTGAAACAGATCGGTTTAGCTCTGCACAATTATCACGATATCTATCGAATGCTGCCTCCCGAATGTGTGTATTCCGGTTTGGATACGGTGCCGCTCCACACTGCCGCGAACGAAGCGGCCTACAGTTGGTCGGCATTCATTCTGCCGCAGCTCGATCAGGCGAACCTGTTTAATCAATTGAACGTCAACAGCCTGGAATTGCATCTTCTGCTGCAGCAGACGGCACTTCGGCCTCTCACTCAAACCGTCCTGCCAATCTTCCGCTGCCCTTCGGATCAAGCGCTCGATTTGAATACCAAACGAGTCTTCTCGAACGCTCCGTATGGCGGCACGACCGCTGCCACGTCGAACTATGTGATTAATACCGGGACGCGTTGGATTACTTCGCAGAACTGGATTAATGGCAAGAATGACTCGTTCGGTGCGTTTCTACCTTCGGGCAAAGTGCGGTTAGATGATATCACCGACGGGACGAGCAACACCTTTCTCGTGGGAGAACGAGGCTGGGATGAGTTAGCCGCAGTGTGGATTGGAACTCGCAACTATCAAGGCACGGGTGATGTCGGAATGCGGATGATCGCGGCGACGGTCGAAGCGAAATTGAATGAACCGAGTGCCAATGCCACCGGTGGGTTCACCAGTAAGCACACGGGCGGAGCCCACTTCGCGCTGGCCGACGGCAGCGTCCGGTTTATCTCGGATAACATTCAATTTGATCCGACCGGCGCAATTGCCTCAGTGAAAGACCCGACTCTGTCGAGCATGGGCATCTATCAACGGCTGGCCCGCAGAAATGATGGCCAACCCGTATCTGACTTCTAGAGCGATTTAACATAAGGTCGTCGTTAGCATCGACATTCCCTTCTTGGTGCGGAATGTACCCATCCAGTGAGAGATAAAATGAGGTGATCGCGAATCTGGTGAGCGATCATCTGAAGCTCCTCCGTAGTCCCGATAGGGACGGCAGAACCTAGCCGTGGGTGTCAAC
>JAZKFE010000198.1:0-17241 GCA_040386595.1 Planctomycetota bacterium
GCGATCCTTGTCGAGCGCAGATTTCACGATGCGGTCCTGAATCAATCCTTGAAATTTCTGAATCGCCTTCACGGCCGGCTCGCGCCGTTTCTGCACCTCGGCCAACAGAACCTCTGTGACTTGGCCGCTCCGCAACGGTTCAGCCAACACATTTGCGGCCTCAATGGCATCTTGAATTGCATAGTTGATGCCGACGCCGCCCACCGGCGACATCGTATGAGCCGCATCACCAATCAGCAGCAACCCCGGCTGATGCCACGTCGGCACCCGATTCGATTCGACCGAGAGCACCACGACTTGCTTCCAGTCCTGCAACGTGTCCGTCCGGTCGGCCAACACGGGAACCTGACGCGACAGGTTGGCTCGCAAAGCTCCCAACCCCGCCGCTTTGATTTCGGAAAACGTTCCCTTCATCAAGCCGTAGCCCACCTGCCATTCCTCGCCGCGATCCAAGAAGAAGACAAACAAGCCCCCGCCGACGACAAACGTAATCTGGTCGCTGAGATCACCGGGACGGCGCGGCAGCCGAAACCAGAGAATATCCATGGGCGGTGCGGACTTCATCGGCACGGCGCCACACAGGCTACGAATCTTCGAAAAGCGACCGTCCGCCCCAACTGTTAGCGGCGCCCGCACTTCGTGCCACACATTGTCGGTATCACGATAGCGAACACCTTTCGTCACGCCCTCTTCCTGAATCAACTGCTGCACATTGGCCCCGAGGATCAGGCGAAAGTTGGGATACTTGTGGGCCTCCGCAGCCAGAAAATCCAGAAACTTCACCTGCGGCAGAATCATGACGTACGGAAAACGGGTCTTGAGCCGACTGAACCGCGCCACGACCGTGACCACATCATTGGAGGAGAATTGCATTGTCTCCAATTTGCCATGCGGGAACTGTAACAACCGATCCGCCAAGCCCAGTTGGTCCAGCGCCTCGAGAGTCGAGGGGTGCACGGTATCGCCTCGAAAGTCCCGATCGAAATCGGGGTGCGATTCGAGCAGCGTCACCTCCACACCTTTGCGAGCCAGCAATAACGCCAGCATCATTCCCGCCGGTCCGCCCCCCACGATACAGCACTGAGTTTGACTGATATCAGCCACAGCTTCCGAGTTCGGAATTGCCATCGAATTTCTTTCATTCAAAAATCGGGCGGCCCGCCGGGATCGATCAATACTAGCACAAGAATCCAGATACTGAAAAGCACGCCAGAGGTGGCGATGATCCGCAGCAACACAGCTTAAAGCCGTTAGACGCGTACCCATTCAGCAAGAAGTTCGCCTGGGCCCAGGATCAATTCGGAGTGTCGTGACGGCGAAATCTGACCTAGAATGATTCGTCAATCAGCAATGCTTGCTGGGAACAATCTGGAATTTGTGTCAGGGAGATTCGCATGGGATTCTTCGACAACCTTTTCGGCAAGCGTAACGAGCCAGGAACTCCGGCCCCCGACCAAGCCGTCATCGTGCATTTCCAGTATGGCAGCACAGACCTCTCGGAGCTCTATCTCCTGGAAGAACAGCTGGAACAAGTGATCGCGGACGCAGACGTCGGTGAATTCGATGGAAATGAAATCGCCACGGACGGTAGCGACGGCTCCCTATATATGTACGGACCTGACGCCGACTTACTGTGGGCTGCGATTCGCGAAACCATCCAGGGTGCTCCATTCATGCAAGGAGCCCGCGCCATTCTCCGGTACGGACCACCGGAACCGGGGATCAAACAAACCGAAATTCGGGTCGGTCGTTAGATTGCATTCGCAAAAATCTTTGAGAATGCTGAATTCACCTCGTTGATCAATTTTTCGAGAAGCACCAGAGATCGCAAGAACGATCAAGATTTGCATTTGGGGGATCAATAGAATCCGGGTATGAGCACGACTCACAATCGATATCGAACCAGAATTCTGCAGGTGCAACTCTTCATTCAGTCGCGACTGGACGAGGATCTGGCCTTGGAACGTCTAGCGGAAGTGGCGGGATACTCTTCCTGTCATTTTCATCGTGTCTTTCGAGGTGTCGTTGGTGAAAGTACTGACGACTACGTCCGGCGACTGCGATTAGAGCGAGCCGCGCAATCGCTCCGTTATCGCCGGCGCAACATCCTCGAAGTGGCACTCGATACGGGTTACAGCTCACACGAAGCGTTTACCCGAGCATTCGTCCGGATGTTCGGCGTCACGCCGTCGGAGTATCAGTCGCTGCGCCACCCTCCCTCTTCGATCAAGGAAAATCTGATGAGTACCCCCAATTACACCGCCACCGACGTGCGGATTGAACAGATGCCTTCGCGACGCATGGCCTACATGCGAGTCGTCGGCCAGTACAACCACGAGAACCTAAATCCGGCGTTTGGCCGTGTGATCGAGTGGGCCGTGCAAAACGGCGTGATGAACGCCAACACGATCTGCCTGGGGGTCTACTACGATGACCCCGAAGTGACCGCCCCAGAAAAGCAACGAGCCGACGTGGGGATCACGGTCGACGAATCCTTCCAGCCCACAGGCGACATCCACGTGCAAACACTCGCGGGAGGCCTGTGCGCAGTCCTGCGACACCAGGGACACTATGAAACACTCGGCGACGCCTATCGCTGGTTTTACGGCGTCTGGCTCCCCGAAAGTGGCCGCGAGCCCGGAACCGCGCCCCCGTACGAAGTCTACGTCAACGACGCGAGCGAGCTACCACCGGAAGAATGGCTGACAGACATTTGCGTTCCGTTAGCAGAGTAATGTTCAACCAGTATTTGCCGTGTCATAGAACGAGAACGCGCCCAGCTGTGGCGCGTTCTTTGCGTTTCCCTATTTGCGAACTCGCGCCACAAATGGCGGCCCCGCGGCATCTTGATCCGACATTCAGGTTGACACGTACTGGTCGACCAGTATGATTGGCCCCGTAGATTATTCTCCGAGGCAATCCTGATGAACGATACTGATCCGACTGAACGGGAACTGCAGGTTCTCAAAGTGCTGTGGCAGGACGGCGAAGCCACCGTCCGCGAGGTCTGGAAGGTCCTCAGCGCGAGCGACACCGAATTGGCCTACACCACGGCTTTAAGTTTGATGCAGGTCATGGAGCAGAAGGGGCTGGTGAAGCACCGTGCCGACGGCAAAGCTTATGTCTATTCTCCGCTGGTGAAACAACAAAGCGTGTTTCGGCAGATGGCCTCCCGGTTCCTGAAACGCGTCTTCGATGGTGCTGTCGACGAGTATCTCGTACACGCCCTGGCCGGGCAGCGACCCAGCGATGCAGAGCTCGACCGCATGGAGCATATGCTGGCCGCCGCCCGGGAACGGACCAAGACGAAACGCAAGGCAGGAGACGCACCATGAACGTCCTGGTTGGCGAACTGATGGCTTGGCTGCTCGATTACTATGCCTCGGCCACGGTGATGCTGCTGCTCGCCGTCGGCATGCAGCGCCTTCTCGGTCAACCCATCCAGCGACTCGTGCTGGCCTGGACGACGCTCGTCAGTTTAACGTTGCTCGCGTGTTGTTGTGCGATGCCAATCGCGGCCCGTGTGACCCTACGGCCTATCGCCCCGCCGGCCAAACCAATCGTTCTTGCGGCCCCCAAGATCACGCCCCCTCACGTTGCAGTGACACGTCGTCCACGCCTCGCCTTCCCGACACCGCCAGCAGTTGATTTCAGCCCGCAGCGGCCGCTCGCACGAATCCCCGTGCCAGCGGTGCAGCCTCAAACTGAAGTCGCCCCGCCGGTGCTCATACCGACTCCTCTTCCGGATTTATCGACGATCCTCGCCGTAGGATTTTTGCTAGGCAGCAGCATTGTTGGCGTCTGGAAATTCATCGGCATCCGACAAGTCCGACGCCTGCAGCGACAGAGTCGTCCCGCCCCCGAGTTCGCACAACGCGAGCTCCAGGATCTCATCTCGCAGGGACAGCGATCACCCCGATTGCTGATCAGCTCAGACCTCAAAACGGCGGTCGCGTTCGGGATTTGGCAACCGACAATTCTGCTGCCGGAAGCCGCGATCGATGAGGTCGAACGGCCACGGCTGCGAATGCTGCTGGCCCACGAGGCGGCACATATTCAGCGAGGAGATTTGTGGCTGCTGGCGCTGGCTCGTGCCGTGTTGCTGCTGATGTATGCACATCCCCTTTATTGGTGGCTGCGCCGGCGGATGCGGATGGATCAAGAATTGCTAGCGGATGCCACCGCAGCAGCAGTCTGTGGTCGTGAAGCGTATGCCGAAAGTTTAGTCCTCTGGGCTCGTCGCCAGTTGCCGCCGTCACGGATGGCTGGCGTGATAGGAATTTGGGAAGCTCCCGGTCAATTAACGCGAAGGATCGCCATGTTGCTGGATCATCAGACACAAGTCCGCACGCACTACCCTCGCCGCTGGTGCTGGGGTACCGGCTTCGTCACCCTGACCCTGGTTGCGGTACTATCGCTCCTGACCTTGCGACCGGGACGAGTTGCCAGGGCCGATGAAGCCGCACCGCCCCCAATGACCGAGACAACATCATCTACCCAACAACCAGCAGCTCCCAAAGCAGCCGCCGCTAGTGAGTCCGCTCAGAGCCCAGCAAAGCCAGCGAACAAGCGGGGCGTAATCCCCATTGATGGTACCTGTGTTGATGAGCAAAATCGCCCCCTGGCCGATGTGCGTTTGAGTTTGTTCTTTACGGACTACGACGACGGCAGAGAACTGGAATTGCAGGCAGTGAAATCGGACTCACAAGGCCATTTTCAGTTCACTCCTGTCGCGACTAGCAAATTATTTACGTCGACTTGGTACCAGCTGCTACCATCGTCAAATAAAAGACTGCTCGTGGTCGCACACTCACCCGGCTATGCAACGACGGCTTGCAACATCCCGCTCAGTGCGTCCGGTACGCAGTCGATTGATTTCCGGTTCCATTCTTCGAGTTCTGTCCAAGGACGCGTGATTGACGGCGACGGACATCCTATTGCCGGTGCAACTGTCGCGATTGATCAATTTACCCGACGTGATCCGACGGGACTGCATCAAGCGGTGACGGATGGGGACGGGCGGTATGTGATCACGGATCTTGAAGTTTGGAACCGTAGCCAGCAACAACAAGCTCGTAACGCGAAGCCGAAAAGCCAAGTGGAGCACAAACGGATTAACGGTTATGGAACGGTGGAACACCCGGATTTTCCACTCGTTTCATTTCAACTCAAAGAGATTCCGGCGACGCAAGATTTCGTGTTACCGCGCCCAGCGCACCTGACCGGTCGCGTGACCTTTCAAGAAACTGGAAAGCCCGCAGCAAAAGTTCATGTCGAATTGCGGAACCTCGCTCCTGAGCAGTCGGGCGATATGCCGGAAACCGTGATCACCGATGCCGATGGCCGTTACACAGCAAGCAAGCCGCTCTTGCCGGGAAAATATCAGCTGAGTACTCATTTAGTAGGCTGGCCGACAGTGGAACTCACTGACATCCCCCTGCAATCGGGAGCCAACACCGCCGACGTGCAGCTAGAAACTGGCGGGATTATTCAAGGACGTATCGTTGAATTACTCCCCACGGAAGAACCAGTCACGCTAGAAAACTTCTCGTTAATTCAGGCATTGCATATCCCCTCAAAGACTAGCTCTGCAATGGTTATGGCGAATCCCGACGGAACCTTCACATTAGCTTTAAAACCTGGGCAGCACCTTATTACCGTCAGGAGTTATAGCGATGCATTCAGGTGGATCTTAGTGGGAAGCGATCGCCGCCCCTGCCAAACAGTAGAGATTACTCAACGCGAGACCAAACAGCTCGAATTGAAATTATTGCGAAATAGTCAAGAATCTTTCGGTGACGAAGGCGAATGGGGCGATCAACTACAACGAATACTCGACGCCAAGCCCGACAGCCCGCTCTTGAAGGAGGAACCACACATCTCCGAGAGAGCCGCCAGCGCAGCGATTCAGCAACTCGGCGGGGAGATCAAGACCGAGAAGATCAATAACCGTGTCCACGTGGTCGAGGTAAATATGGCACACGGTACGGCCCCCGACGGAAGCCCCTTCGAGAATAAAAAATTCCAGGATGTCGTGAACGAAGAATTCACGGATGAGGCTCTGTTTTATCTTCAAAAATTCCCGCAATTACGGAGTCTTTCACTCACTCGCGGCCAAGCGACTGACCAGGGCCTGGCCAACCTCAAATCGTTGCAGCACCTCGAAAGTGTCTGCTTGATGTCGGCCTGGGGAATTACCGATGCGGGAATTGCTCATGTGGCGGCTCTGCCGAGTTTAAAGAAATTCTGCACCCACGAAGCCCAACAACTGACCGACGAAAGCTTACGCCATCTGAGCCAAGCGAAACACTTGAGTTCGTTAATGATTGGAGGAGGCCGCTTTACCGACGCGGGCCTGCAGCACCTATCCGCCATGAAGGAGCTCACCAGCCTCGGCGTGGAATCAGCAGGTCCCTCGATCACCAATACTGGACTGCAGTATTTGAAAGGTTTAAGTCAACTTAAGAACCTGGGGCTGGAACCGTCGCAGATCACCGACGCGGGACTGCAGCATCTCCACGGCTTGCAGCTGCTACAAACCCTCGACCTCAGCAAGTCTCAGGTCACCCCAGCCGGACTGGAAGCACTGAGAAAGGTGATTCCAACTCTCAAACTGAAGCCGGACAATGCTCATCCAAAGGAGCACGGCGACCACTAATGGTCCCAGTACTCCGCGTAGCCTGACTCTCCGAGTCGGGTTCTTTTTATGCGACGAAGAACCCGACTCAGAGAGTCAGGCTACGGGAAAAGAATCCGGGGGCTGACGCCGCTCGGCTCGTCTGTATCATTGTTTCTGCACGACCACGGGGTGAATTCCTCAACGCACGGCTGCATAAATCGCTCGATTCTGCGACAACTCTAAAAAATTGCTTCAAACTTGCCAAAAAAGTGTGGGACCGACTAGGGCAGCGGACACTTCTTGGGTAAGAAAGCACCGCTATGGATTTGACATCGCTTATCGACATCTACCGCGGCCCGCTGATCGGCCTGATCGCCTCTTGGGGCGTTTCAATGGGCGATGCCGTGGACATTGCTCAGGACAGCTTTTCCGAAGCGTGGCTGAATCGAGCCGCCTGCCGGGGTGACTGGAGCGATCCGGAGTTTTTCGGACGCTGGCTGCGAGGCGTCGCGCTCAATCAATTTCGCAATTGGCGCAGAAGCCGGCTGCGACGAGAACGCCTCGTCAAACCGGTCGCGATACTGGACGACCAGACGGTCACTCCAGACGAAGCTGATTCGTCCGAGCAATTGGACGCTCTTCGAGGCGCCATCAATCGACTGCCAGCCGATCAGCGGCAAGTGATCTTGATGCACTATTTGGAAGAAACCAGCATCGGCCGAATCGCGACGTTGCTGGCGGTCTCTGCCAAGACGGTTGAAGGCCGTCTGTATCGTGCCCGAAAAACGCTGCACAACCTTCTCAACACGTCCCCCTCAGCCTCGAAGATTGGAAAGGTATTACGATGTCTGTAGAACCAATCTCCGAAAGCCAGTTGCGAGCGGCATTGACTCCCTATCGAGTCGATCCGGCCGCGTTTGAAGCGGAGGTCCGGGCTCGACTAGTCGTTGCGGAACGGGAGAAAGCGAACACCCCACGCTTGAGCCGGTCGCCACTCTTCAACGCCGTGGCTGCGTTGTTGCCATTGCAGCTAATGACAGGATGCGAAACGCAAGATGCGGCTGTTAAGGCGGCACCAGTTCCGTTGTTTTATAAACTTCTCAGTTATCTGGCCTTCCCTGCACTCAGCTTGGTCGCGCTGGTCGGCGCCGCGATTCTTAGCATTCAGAAAATTCGCGGTTTAGAACGTACGTACCAAGCATGTCCTAGTCCGAACTCTTTTAATCCGCAGGAGCTAAAAGAATGGACCGCCACCTACAGACCGGAATGGTATGTAGCGTTCATCATCATCTTATTGACGGCGCTGATTGGAGCGACGTGGCTCATATTTCTGGTCTTCCTGGGCTCTTTTGCATTCCTGGTGTTATCGCTTTCCTCATTGGCGAAGAGTGGTCTCGGCAGCCAGTTAACAGTTAGTCGTGCTTGTGCAATGGGCCTGATGTTTTTCGCACAGACCTCCGGTTTTAGCGGAATCGGCGACAATGAAATTCATTTTGTCGATCAATTTGTCGTAACCGCGATCCTTTACGCCGGCACTTTTGCGTTGATCGCAGTCTTTCTTAGATGCGATTCGTCTTCAATTTTACCAGAACAAAACATATGGATGAAAAACGCCTATGCCAAATTGTTCTTTCTGGGATTGATGCTCGTACCAATTGCCTGTCTGATGACGCTAAGCGGCGGCCCGATGCTGGTGCGGTACACGCCGTCGCGGATCAAGCATTACGTCGAGTCATCCCCTCCAAACGGCCGTTCTTCCGCCCGTTTTATCGGTTGGCGGCAGTGGGAAACTGCTGCAAGTTACGCCGTTGATGCGCAACTTCACCCAGACCTTTCCGCCGCAAATCGGATCCTTGCTGAGGAAATCGAGAGGGACGCTCATCCCTTAGTCCTGGGAAGTGCGTTTCGAATGGGGCTTGTGCGCCTCGATCAGATCGACTTGATACATGGCACACATCTAAGCTATCAAGATAACATCAGATACCTCCTTAGTGGGATGAATCTCTCTTTAAAACCGCAGTTGCAGACCTCTTTACAATTCTACGATTGGGCCATCCGTGCGGCTGTTCTTAAAGGAGATATCACACCTGAACGGCGAGACTTTCTGGTGGCCCGGCTGCACGTCAATTTGGATGCTCTGACAACGAACGAGTATGTGCAATTGGAAGATGCACTTCGGGCAACTCAATTGTTAGAGCTGCTACAGGGCCCGATCGAACGCGATCGCTATCGTGATACGATCCATTCCTTGCTGAGAAGATTTCACTGCGTAGGAGGTGGCGGATTCCAATTTGCCGGTGGGTTCCGAACTTATGCCAATCTTGCAGTCGGATCTTTCGACGCCACGGCTTATGCCGTGCAATTGATGGAAATCTATGGAATTCCGGAAGGGCTCGACATCAATTGGATTCGTTCTTATTTGAAACCGAGTTGGAGAAACAGTTCAGAACGGTGGGTGGCCGGTTCCACATTACTACGTCTAAACCAATTGCCGGGTGCGACTCCGCCGACCTATTTTCAAATCGTTTATTACGAGCGAAATATCCTGGCGGCACTCATTCTGGTGGGACTTTGCTGCTACGCAACACTGCTGGCACCTCGTACCCAATTGCCGATTGTCCAACCTGGTGTGCCCGAAGAAGAAGTTCCGGCGTCGTAGCTTGACTCTCTGAGTCGAGTTCTTTTTTCTACGAAGAAGAGGATCTGACTCGGAGAGTCACGCTACGGTTGAGTGCAGAGTCTTAGGCGAGCGTCCGGCGTCAGCCGGATGGTTGGTGGCGACTCGACAAATATTCGGGGTGACATTCAGAATACGCAGGGCCAGCTTGCCCCTTAGATCAGGGTGAATGGTTACAGACAGCGTCTAACAACCATCCTGCTGACGCTGGACGCTCGCCTACGAAGAGGGAAAAGGGGCGAATGAGCCGCAACCTCTTGTTCGCTGCGCTCACCCAGATTCGAGAATCTGGGCTACCCGGCGGTGCCCACCTCTCTGCTTATAACACGATGGTGTACGTCCCGGTCCACCACTCCCAGCAACGACGCAATAAATAGTACTCGTTATAGGGGCGATCGTCGGTAATAATGACCGTGGGGTCTTCGCTTAAGACGTCGGTCGCGACGACTCGCGAGGCAATGACGGCTTCCAGGAAGGATTCACCGGAACGGTCCGAGTTCCATTCCACCAGATCCTTGCGGGCCGTTTCCGGCATGCGAGCAAACAGTTCGCTCGCCGTGCGGTCGGGCAGGGGATGCAGAGAACACAACATGTGGTAACCCCAGCCATCAAAAGCTCGCGTCACTCGGACGTGGGGGAATTCTTGTAGCACCGAACGCAGGATTGCTTGGAATGTTTTGAAATCACCACCGGGATACCACTGCTGCAGGATGCCCCCTTCGGCCAGACGCGGTTTGATTAACTGGTAGAACTCGCGGGAATACAACAGGCTGGAACCAGCGGCCTCAACGGGTGGCGGCGGATCAAGAGTGATGACGTCAAAGCGTTCCGTCGTGCGACGCAGAAACCGCCGGCCGTCGTCGATGATGATGTGCCCTTGCGGGTTGCGACGGACTTCATCGGCATCGGCGAAGAAGAAGCCGAAGGCATCGCTCACGCTGGGGACAAGTTCGACGGCAGTCGTTTCTATATTCCAGCTGAGCAACGAACGGTAGGTGACTCCCATTCCGAAACAAATCACGAGCGCCGATTTGGGCTGATGTGACAACTGGGCCAACGGCAGATGTGCCATTAGCTTGGTGCTGGGAGTAAACGCCGTGATCGACTTGCCATTCACCAGCAGATCCTTGCGGCCATCAATGACACCGGCAATCACCGTGGCGGTATGGTCGCGGTAGACTCGAGCTCCCTTGGCGGCAAAGCGGTCTTCATAACTGGTACCGACTGTCGCCGCCACGAGGCCACACAGCACGGCCAAGCCCCAGGCCAGCCGGGACCAGCCTTGAGCCACACGAGGCTTCTCTGTAGCAGCCGGTTTCTGGGCCGTACCGAGCGACCAGCCCGATAACGCCCACAACGGAAGGGCCAACGCGATCCCCGCCCACTGCAAACCCAACTTCGGTAGCAAGACGTACGACACGATCAACGGACCGACAATACAACCCAGGACATTCACCGCATACGCATGCCCCACGGCATCCGGCCGCCCTAGGGAATGCTCGTCAATCAGCTTAGGAGTCAGGTATCCCAGAATCGCACAATAGGGGGCAATACTCAGCAGTAACCAGGCAATCTGCATCCAATAGGCGGGCAACACAATCCGTGGATCAGCCGCCAGGATCTGTCCGCTGGCCGCCAATGCCAGCAGGGCCAGGAGCAGTTGATCCGAGACGAGCCGGGCTCGGGCCAGATGCCGCCGATAGAGCATCGAACCGCACCATGTTGCCAACAAGTAGGAAAAGAGCAGGCCGGCAAACGAATAGACTTGAGTCAACAAGACCGGAGCGAAGGCTCGGGTCCAGACGACCTCCATCCCCATCGAAGCCAACCCTGTCGTGAACAGAATGCACAGTGCAAACCGGGCAGAAATCCCCGACGTGCGACGTGGCATCGTCGAGGTTACGGACGACTGAGGTTCAGGGGTAGAAGCGACCGGCTGGCCGGCGTCCTGATGCAAACTCAATCGAAAGGCAATGGCCGCCGCGCACCAGTTTGCCAGTAAACCAATCACCAGAGTGCCGCGAAAGCCCAGGAGTTCCACGAGGGCTACAGGCGTCAAGAACGTGCCCGCCAACGCCCCTAGAACATTGGCGAGATACAGATAACTGAAACCACCTTCGGATCCGCGATCGCCCCGAATGGCCTGCATCATGAACGGGAAAGTCGTCCCCATACACAGACAAAACGGGACCATAGCGAACAGGATGATGGCGGCCGACGAGCCCAGATATTGGACCGAATCAGTCTGGCCCACGGGCAACAGCAAGCTCTCGCCCCACATGAACAGCATGGGGACGGCCAAACCACCGACACCAATTAAGAATTCGGCAGCCGCGTAAGCTCGCAAGGCCCCCCGTCGAGTCCAAGTCCAACGCCGCAGCATCGAACCCGCGAACCACGATCCGGCACCGAGCCCCAACATGAAGACCGACAGCACGACAGAAATGACCGGAGTAATGACTCCAAAGGCAGCAAATGCCAGCCTCAGCCAAACGATCTGATACACCAGTCCGCTGAAGCCAGACAGGAAAAACAGACGAAACTGCATCGAGCGCGAAAGGAGAGGCATGATGCGACCTAGAATACATGCCGGCGAGAGTGCCGACAAACTGGTCTGGTGACAATTCACACATTCTAGTGCGAATTGACTTTGCGGCTCCTCATGAATTTCAAGGCGGTGTGACAACTCCCTGCGCGATTTTCACATTCAGAGGCGCCAGTCCCCCTCTCGAAATCATTCACTGCGGCGCTCTTCGCGATCAATTTCAGCAAATTGCCGAGTCGTTCAGCCTGAAAACAAATCCTGTGAAAACTTGCGCCATGCCCGGTACACAAAAGCCTGAATGGCATGGCTGTCGTAGCAAATCTGTCATTTTGCGTCAGAAATGAACACCGTTGCTTTGTCTTTTTTGTATGTGTAGTCCGGCTTGAACGAGATAACGTAACGCGGAATATTCGAGACCCGAAACTTACATGCTTTGACGGCAACTGATCGCTGACCAATGGACATGCCCAGTGTCCAAGGACTATTCGACTTGAGTTGCTCGCGCACGGCAATATTCGCCTGGAGCTGGCCGTCGATGAACATGGCGGCCTTGGGGCTGGCCTTGACGATCGCGAAATGGTGCCAATTTCCATCATTCAATACGAACTGACTCGGCGCTTCCCGAGAATGATATGAGGCATGCTCGAACAAACAAGCCTTCCCGTTGCTGAGCTGGAGCCCTAATGTTCCCTCCGGTTCCAAGAGGCGTTTACTCAACAGAGTTCCGGATGCCGCCCGGGTCTGCACCCACATCTCAACGGTCGCATTCAACCCCAAATTCAGCGATGGATCCGCGAGTGCGACCCCAGAAGATTCTTCAACCGCGGTCAGGATTGGTGCGCCACCGAATAGACGTGCGATTTTGCGTTCCGTCGATGATAAATTTAATCCCGTCAAACTCGGCAGGGCGCGATTGTAAGATTCCACCGCGTGCAGCCAGATGTTGGTTTTCGCCGGCTCCTTTTCCTCGTCGCCGACGGCCCACCAATCGTCCGCCAATTGAATATTCTCGGCAGCCTCAATGGGCTGTTCCAGATCGCGTTTCGCCAGAGCCGCGAACTTCGCGTCTTCCGACTTAGCCAACAGTGGCAGCCCGGTCAGCCAGTCCCCCTTCACAAAGCAGACATGTTTACCCCAAGTCAGATTCGCCGCGGGATCATCAGGCTTCTCTTTCAACGTCTGTTGAGCGGGGGCAGCCGACTGCAATGCCAATTTGTAGGCCGCAACCGATCGCATCGTCGTAAACAGTTGCTCCTTTACCGTGGCGATTCCCAACTTGCGAGACAGCCCCGTCGCCGCCTGCCCGCTACGCTCCGCAGTTTCAATTTCATCCGCGGCCAGTGCTTCACGAATCACAGCCTGTTGCACCTCGATCAAGAACAAAATCTGATCGGGCGTCTTGGCCATCGGGGTATAGATCTTCGCCACTTTCTCTTTCAGACTGAAAGCCGGAGTTTGGAAGCTGTCATCCACCGCCTCAATCGCTTTCAGCGCAAGCGGCAAATCACCGGCCGACGCAGCATTCTCGGCCGCTTCCGCCAACATGCAGTACAAGCCAGTCGGATCTTCCTGCAACTCACTGACGCGCGACAACAAGGTCTCCGCGAGGGCCGCTTTCCCACTAGCGTTCTTGGCTTTATCGTACTCTTTACGAAACAGCTCCCGGATCGTCTTCCGTCCCTCAATTACCGATGATTCTTTCGGCAACAGAGCTTTGGTAACTTCCAACGCACCTTCGATTTTGGCATCGACTGCTAGCTCATCGGCGTCAACCTCGGTTAATTCCATCCGACTCACTTCGAACGGAGTATGACAGCCAATCATCAGGGCCTTTGTATTGGGAGTGGCCCAATTTCCGGGGACGGAAGTCCGCGAGTTCTTACCTTTCCAGTTGAGGATGGTTTTATCGCCCACATCAATTTTTAAACGTGGACCGCGGATTTGACATCGCACCTGCATTTTTTCCCCCAGCGGGAGCACAGGGTGTCGGTAAGCGCTGTCATTGCCGACAGCATCCAAATCCAATCCATCCACATAGGTGAGACCGGACACTTTCATCCAAAAAGAGTCCAACATCACCGCCACTTGCTTACCGTCCAGAATTAATATGAACACCAATGTGCCATTTTTTTCTGTTCGCAGCACATCCAATTGAACGTCATAGTTCCGAGGAGGCTCATACACAACGGTCACTCGTGAGTCGACCGTACTACGAAAAATGAGCTTACCGTTTTCCAGAAGAGCGTCACCCGAAACCAAGTCACGCTTCAGATCAATTCGCTTCAGAAGATCAACGGTTTTAGCGTTCGCCCCAGTTTTGACCGCAGTGCCTTGCGCGCGACACAGCCCCGGCAAACAGAGAAACCCAGCCATTAAGAAAACAAATGCCAGGACCACATCGGCAAACTGCCCACGGCGTCTATCGCATTCGCATAACAACATCATGCAGAACCTCAATGATCAAAACTCAACATCACCGTTCGTCATATTAGCACATGGAAACCCCGTCATGAACAGGTGCCAACGCGACAAAAGACAAAATCGCAAATACTGAGAGCGAAGTAAACGTTGGAAACCAACGGCGCAGCTGAGCCGGGCGGCGCGAATTACGCCCGCAACCATGCCATGTGATTTAGAGAAACTCAGATTCTCAATCGCTCCGACCAATCCAGTCCGTGATCATTGCGGCTCAAACAGGGCGTGAGAATTGATCTTGCGCCGTCGCCACCAAAGCGCAAAGAGGAAGCTCGTTTTGCTCGGCTGAGCTTCCCAAACTTTGCGAGGTGGCGAGCACGGTCCCTCTGCCATTACAGCTTCTTCAGGATGTCGGCGACCTTCGTTTCAAACAATTCTTGCCATTCTGGAGCCAGAATGCAGTCGCTGTCTTCTTGCGCTCCGCCGACGTTCAACAGCTGCTCGGCAGTCGGTGCGTAATAGATGTAGCCGTTCGTGTATCCGGCCACGAAGGTGAAGGGATGAGGTGACGCTTTTTTGATGTGCAAACCAATGCGAACCGTCAGCTCGCCGGGGAATGTCACGAGTACAAAATCTCCCAGACGGACACCGACGACTTCCACATCCAGCGTTCGCTTGCCAGCGGCGACATTCTGCGCCTGATGCTTCTTCAGCAAGTTGAGGTTCGTCTGGACCCGGGTCAATTCTTCCATCACATAAATGTTCTGCAGATACTGTTCGACATTATTGCGATTCTCGGCATCCATGCGGTCGAAATCGTTGCGGCCCAGCTTGCGATCATGCAAGTAACGATGCGAGTAGTATGAGGGGAAGGTGCCAGCGGCATTACTATTGATCACTAACGGAATGAAGGTCTTGATATTAAGGCTGGTGCCTTTTAATGACTGCAACAGCTTCTGCTGCTGAGTTTCCTGGGCCGCAATGCGTTCGGCCAGATCGGCGCGGGGCAGCACCAGCGTCTCATTGATGACTTGGAAATTCGTTTTGTCGCTGCAGTGAATTTTTCGGGCGGCCTTCATGGCACTCAGCCCCAGCAAATTCCCCAGCGGCTCGGAGTCACGAGGTTGATTGGTCGCTTTGTATTGGACGGGATTGATGTCCCCGCCGCAGCCTTGCAGGAACAAGGCGATGGTGCCCTCACCAAAGCTATCTTCAATCACCTGTGAGGCAAACCCGGTCATATCGGCCGTATTCGCACCACTCGGAACGCCTTGGATGGGATGGCAGGCAAAGTTGTACACGATCGCCAGAGTCTGGCCATTCTTACGATCGAGACGCAACAGGCCGATCTCGGGATCCACCGGCCCCACGTCCGCGACTTCGGCATCCGCGGGCAACGAGTAGGCGTGCCGCACATCGGCCTCGCGGCCGTTCTTCAGTTTCAGGCGGCGATTTTCCATAACTCGATTTTCGGAACCACGTCCGACCCCCACCGTCACCGGTTCCAACTTCTCGTAAGCCGCTTTCACCGCCTGAACGGTGCGGTCTTCGATGTCGGTACAGACCACGCCATGACAATGGCTGGCATTGATCATCACGTTCGCGGGGACAATTCCCAAATCCTTCTGGAGCTGCGTCCGCACCTTGGACAGGTAGTCATTGCGGATCGAACCAATTTCCGCGATGGCCACCGCGTCGACCGTCGCAATCACCGCTGTGGTCGTACCGTCAGTGATGACCAACGCCTTCACATACAACGGATCGTTGGCCGGTCCGGCGTCTTTATTGGTGACGTCGACCTTCGCCGCGCCGGCTCGTAATTCTGCCGCGGAGAGCGATTGCAGCGGAACCAGAGCCGTCAGAATCAAGGCGACGGCCACGCGCATCCAAGGCCGTGAGATCTGCTGCGACCGCGTCACGGATACGTTTTCGCATTTCAATAGCATCGTGTGTTTAGCCATCTTTTACCTCGTATGAAATGTTACAAAATCCAAGATTTTCACCACTTCTGCGGACCTATCGGCCGCAACCCGTGGACGTAACGCCGCAGAAGTTTTTTAACCAGCCACAGCATCCGAACGACCTGAGGGCGCACCCATTTCGACGGGCTTGAGCGCCAAGGTCTAGGTGATCCATCAGCCCGGCAAACGATCGCGTCTCGCCGGGATCAAAACATATCGATATTTAATTATATTCGATGATGCTCTGCGGTGTCTCGTTCACATGCAGTTGAAAAACGTCGGGTCGCGCATAATGGCCGACGACATCCAGATCGAATTTGCCCCGTGCGATTTCTCGCAGATCGATCGTGGCCGTCAAAACTTGCTCGGATCCGTAGTGCGGGGCAATCAACAATTCCCCAAACGGGGAAATCAGACAGCTGCCGCCACGAATGAGAGGGGCATCGCCGGCCTGGGCTCCGGGAAGATACTGACATGCAGCGAGCACGAAGCAGCGGCCCTCGCACGCAATGTGCTGCATCGAAGCGATCCAGGAATCCCGGTCATCAACCGTCGGAGCACAGTAGAGCTGAATGCCTTTGGCGTACATGGCGGTTCGCAACAAGGGCATGTAGTTTTCCCAGCAAATCACCGCACCCAATTTGCCCAGAGGGGTGTCGAGAACGGTTAATGTGGAACCATCTCCCTGGCCCCAAATGACACGTTCCAGCGCTGTCGGCTGCAGCTTTCGATGTTTACCCAGCAACTGCCCATCCGGACCAAAAAACAGCACCGTGCAGAACAAGGTTCCGCCCGAACGCTCGATGATTCCGACGACCATCCACAGCATGTTGTCGCGAGCCACATTGCCAATCAATTCCGTCTCAGGCCCGGGAACTTCAATCGCGCTGTCGTAGTACGCACGAAACACATCTCGACCTTCGGCCGTTCTCCGCCCGAGGCTCGTTCCGAACTGCTCGCCCTTGGGATATCCGCCGATAAAGGCTTCGGGGAAGACGGCCAGCTGGGCGCCGGTTGCTTTGAC
>JAZKFE010000198.1:17251-20106 GCA_040386595.1 Planctomycetota bacterium
CGGCAGACAAATCGGCCAGTTTTTCCAAGGTGCGCGGGGTATCGAACAAAATCGATCCCGCTTGCACCAGAGCGACGACGAATGGTGGCGGCGTGTTACTCACGTGACTCATGCTCCATCGATCGGGAAATCTGGAATGTCCGCAAACGCGAAGCCAACGTGGCCGGATGAATTCCCAAGAATTCTGCAGCCCCACCCGGCCCGGCGATTTTCCACTGCGTGTGTTTCAATACCGCAATTAGATTGCGGCGTTCCAAGTCTCGCAACCCAGCCTCGGTCAGCAATGGCAGCGAGGCCGAGACCGACTTCCGTTTCGACGAGTTTTTTTCGCCAGCGGATGGCAGCAAATTTCCTTCCAAACCCGAGATCGTGCCCGTGCTGCGCGAGGTGATCACAGCCCGCTCGATCACGTTTCGCAACTCGCGAACATTGCCGGGCCATTCATACGCCGTCAGCATGTCGAGCTGCTGGCGGGTCAGCTCCGGCTGCCGCACGCGGTACTTGCGAGAAAAGATTCCCAGAAAATGCTGCGTCAGCGGAATGATATCTTCCACACGTTCGCGCAAGGGGGCCACCGGAATAACGAAGACGCTGAGCCGATAGAACAGATCTTTTCGAAAGCGCCCCGCAGCAACCTCGGCCTGCAAATCGCGGTTCGTGGCGGCGATGATCCGGACATCGACCGTTCGGGTCCGTTCGTCACCCACGCGTTCAAACGTCCCTTGTTCTAAGACGCGCAGCAACTTTCCCTGCATGTTCAGGGGGACTTCGCCCACCTCATCCAACATCAGAGTTCCGCGATCGGCGAGTTGAAAACGACCGAGCCTGTCGCGAGTGGCGCCGGAGAATGAGCCCGCGACATGTCCGAAGAATTCGCTCTCAAACAAGTCGGGGGGAATGGCGGCACAATTGACCGTCACGAGGGGCCGGTCGCGGCGGCGACTTTGGTCATGTACGGCCCGCGCGACCAGTTCTTTCCCCGTGCCAGATTCCCCTTCAATCAACACGGTCGCGTCGGTCGAGGCGACCAGTTGTACCCGCCGTAACGTTAACTGCAGGGCAGGGCTGTGCCCCACAATTTCGCCCGCCGGCCGCGCGTTCTTGACCTCGTTGCGGAGAGATTCGTTTTCTAATTCCAGCTGCTGCTGCAATTGCTGAATCTGTTCGAAGGCCCGTTGATTGGACACAGCCGAAGCCGCGTAATCGGCAAACGCCCGCAACCATAAAAGATCGTCATCCGAGGGCGACGCACGCGTGAAGACGGCCAGCACTCCGAGCAACTCATCCTGGCAAATCAGCGGTTGCCCAATCAGCCCCTGAATCTGCTCCTGGCGAATCCAATCGGGCCGGGAGATCCACGGCGAATCGAGTTTGATTGATTGCTCTTCGACCGGCTGCCGGGTGGCGGCAATGTGGCCGATCTTCCCGAATCCGACGGGCATCCGGGAGAACTCGCCATCAAGCCGCGACCACGAAGTCCCCTCAAGTGACGTCCCCGCACTGGCCCGCAGCACGAGGGTTCCAGCCGATGTGTTCGGAGCGTTTTCTCCCACTGTTGCGGGTTCCGGCGGAGCCTCAAGCAACCAGACACGAGCCAAGGCGGCTCCACAGTTTTGATGCAGGCTGCTGACGAGTTGCGACAGGACTCCCGTGACCGAACGCTGCTGCGACATCGTCAGCAACAGACGGCGACTCTCTGCGGCAGAGATTAATCCCGAAGTCGGAGTCAACATGATTTTTCATGTTCTAATTTTTGATATTTCATGTTTCACTGAAATATCACGACAGCAGTCAAGTTCAACAAATCTCCTCAAGATTATTGCACAAAACACCTTACAACGCACACCTAAAAAACCAAAAAGCATTGGCCTGGAACTTGCCTTAACAGGTAAGTGTTTCAAGTACCAAGAGAAAAGATCCTGATTTCGTAAAGGGTTCAGGCCATGCTCCAGAAGATTCCGCACATTGCTGCCTTGCGACTCCGATGCCCGAAATGCGGGCAAGGGAAACTGTTCCGCGGCTGGTTTCACATGAACTCGGAGTGCGATTCCTGCGGGCTGAGTTTTGAACGTGAAGCGGGTTTCTTCCTGGGTTCGATTTACGTCAATTACGGGGTAACGGCCCTGACGACGGTGATTTCGTACCTGGTACTCGTGATGGTTTTCAAGTTGCCCGCGAAGCCAGTGGTATTCGGCTGCGTTGTCTTCACGACGCTCTTTCCGTTGTGGTTCTTCCGCTATGCGCGGAGTGTCTTCCTAACGATCGATCACTATGTCAGCCCAGGAAATTACCATGCCCGGCCGACCGGATCATCTGCCGCAGCAGCCTCAGAAAATGAGGCGCGGGTCGGTCAGCGACAGCCTCAATTGGCGATGGTCGAACAAACTGCCGCCATGACACCGGCCGAAGCGGCGGGATTCAGCGAAGAGGAACTCACCATGCTGCATGCGGAAGACGCTCATGCCGGAGCCATCGTGGGGACAGTGGTCCTGCTGGCGGTGGTGTTCGGTTTGTCGATGGGATCGTTCTTCGTGTTCTCGACGATGCGGTAATGCGTTTTCAAAACGCCGTGTTTTACGTGGTGCGCAACGCGTGCATATGTTGCGGATGTATCGACGAAGAATCCGGGGACTGACGTCGCCCGGCTCGCCAAGACTATATGGTTTGCGGGAGTCGAATGAGCTGGGCCTCTTGTTCGCTGCGCTCACCCAGATTCGAGAATCTGGGCTACCCGCTGGCCAGTAGCAAAAAGTTTTTTCGTAGCCTGACTTTCTGAGTCGGGTTCTTTTTCCGGCAAAGAAAGAGGACCCGACTCGGAGAGCTGACTTCTTGGCACATTTTGTTGTGGTTAGTTG
>JAZKFE010000199.1:0-8161 GCA_040386595.1 Planctomycetota bacterium
GACAAGGAGAATAACGCCCCGCACTAAATACGGTCTGACCGCGTCCTACCATTCTCTCAGGGTCACTTCCAGTTCCAGAAACTCATCTCCACGACAGATTTCGAGATACACGACTTCACCACCATGTTTTGTTGAAAGTAGCTCGGTTAGCGTGGGGAAGTTGTTTACTCGCACGCCATCCAGATGCGTAATTTCATCGCGTGCCTGCAAACCGCCCAAATCCGCCGGCGACTTGGGAACGACATGATCCACGATGCACGGCTCCTGATTGGGAGCTTGTTGGCTTCTGATGCCCAGATAGGCGGAACCGCGGAGTTCAATTCGCACTCCGGCCAGCTTGGCCCGCAGTTGATCCTGCTCATCCAGGGTGAGCGGAATGTCTTTGGTCATGATGATGTTCCGCAGTTCGGGTAAACGCTGCAGATACTTCACCCCGTTCAAACCGCCGGTCCACCTTCGGCCCAAAATCACATTAGAGATTGTGCCTTCGTCGTTCAGGTCGGCTTCGATTTCCTTCTCACCTTCGTCGTCCAGTTTTGTGAAGGGGATGATATTGCCCCCCATGCGTTTCACCGCGGCAATCGCATGTCGACGACGATCGAGAGCCAGCGTTGTTGAGAGTGCCTGCTGCGACCTCACAACGGCCACCGCGGGACCGCGTTCGCCTAATGATTCCAAGGCTTCATCAGCCGCCAGCGCCACCTCAGCGTCGGCCGATTCATACATTTGCGTCAGCAATTCAATCGAACGTGCGGTCGACTCAAGATTGGAGCTCCGAGCCGCAGCCGCCAGCGCCGGAATTCCCGCCGTGCCACTGCGCCGCAGGTTCTTCATCGCCGCCTGACGATCCGCATAGTGATCGCTGTCGAGATTGCGGACCCAGAGGTCGACATCAGCCGCCGTAATAGCAGTGACTTTCTCCGCGCTGACAACTTCACCAGTGCCTTCTTCAGCAGCGACCAAACTGCAAAGCAGCAGACACGTCACCGCACTAAAAAGACGGAGATGCCGGCCGTTGCCAGCCACATCGCCACCGCAAGTTGCTCGAGATCTATTCAGCCAGGACATATTGGTCACTCGAAATTCCGGTCACCGTGAAACTGAACGCTATTCAATGATTTCTGATCTCACCTGACGGCAACTCTTCTCAACCCGCAAAGTCTGCCAGTCAAAATTCTGAGACCGCTCCGGCTGGAGCAGTCACTCCAGGTCGCAATTCGTGCGGTTCCATAAATTATCCGCAATGCAAACGGTTTCGTCCACGCAGGATTGCCGGTGAAAGGGGCATTTCCGGGGATTCGCTGCATCTTCAGTTGTGGAAAATCACCGGTCCTGTCTCTAGAATCGGGCGGTTGGCGGCAATTCCCCAAGTTGCGTGTTCACGCGTGTGAGAAACCGCCCACCCTGCATTCCTTCGCTGTTGCGCAGTGCGGCAGCCGCCGGTCAATCAGTTGACTTGTCCGATCAGTAGTGTTCGACAGAATTAGGGAAGCCTCATGGTAGATTCGCGCTGGGTCTTAACGGATGTGGAGAAGGGTGTCTATTCCCCGGAATTTCTTCTCTCACCACGGATGCCTGACAAATTCATCGATGCCGCGAAGTGGTTTCCCGGTAACACCGATTGGTCAGTCAGCAAGCGAACCCTTCACGGCGGCGTGTCCGAAGGGGTCGATGTCGTCGAAATCGACAACGGCAAATTGCGATTCAGCCTACTCCCCACGCGTGGTATGGGACTGTGGCAAGGTAGCTACGCCGGTCTTGCCTTGGGCTGGAAATCACCGGTCGAGATGCCCGTGCACCCCGCGTTCGTCGACCAATCGGCTCGCGGCGGGCTGGGCTGGTTGATCGGCTATAACGAATGGATGGCCCGTTGCGGGCTCGAATCAAATGGGGCACCTGGTCTGGACATCATCCCCAACAATCAGGGGGAACCAGTCTCGACGCCGCTGACGTTGCACGGCCGCATCGCCAACATTCCGGCCCACTTTGTCGAAGTCAGCGTGACCCCCGGCCCGGGCGGTAAACTCAGCGTCACCGGCATCGTCGACGAGTCGATGATGTTTGGACCGCGCTTCCGGTTGAAGTCGACGACGGAAACGGTCCCCGGTTCCAATTCGCTCACGATCATTGATGAAGTCACCAACCTCCGCGGTCTGCCTGGTGAATTGGAATTGCTCTATCACACGAACTTCGGCACCCCATTCCTGGATCAGGACGCCAAGCTGGTCGCTCCGATTTTGGAAGTCGCCCCGCGCGACGCCCGCGCCGTCGCCGACATGGCCACATGGGACACCTATCGCGGCCCCACCACCGGCTATGTCGAACAATGCTACTTCTTCGACCTGGCTGCTCGGAAATCAGGTGAGACGGTCGTGTTGCTGAAGAGCGGGCACGGCGAGAAGGGTGTCAGCCTGCGATTCAACAAGCAGCAACTCCCCTGCTTCACGCAGTGGAAGAATACCTCGGCGGAAGCGGACGGTTACGTCACCGGTCTCGAACCGGCGACCAACTACCCCAACTTGAAAACGTTCGAACGCAAACCCGGACGAGTCATCACCCTGGAGCCGGGTCAGACCTACACGACGCGGATGGAAATTCACGTCCACAACACGGCAGAACAAGTGGCCCAAGTCGAGGAAGAAATCCACGCCATCCAAGGAACTCAACCCCGCCGCGTGCATCAAACCCCGCAGGCCAAGTTCACCAATCTCTAAGCGAGATGCTGGTCGACCACCAGTGACTCAACCCCAAAAATTAAGCCCTGCAGGAGTTCGCTCCTGCAGGGCTTAATTCATTAAACGGGCGACTGACCATAGTCCCATAGTCGTTGTTCGCTCCGTGAACATCACGTGTTTTAGTAGCTGGCTGAAGTCCGCGCTCAATTTTAACGCGGATTCCAGCTCGCTACTGCGAGCGCGTTCTGTTCGCGGAGCGAACAACGACTATCAATTCATCGAGCCGACTTCGGCTTCGCTTGAGTCGGATCCACAAGGCGATAGTCGCCCCAACCCCAGACTCCGCGATACTGCTGCTTGGCGGCTTGAAAACGAGCATCGTCCGCGGCATCGCCGTAGGACGGCCAGATGTCAAACAAATAACGAGCCTGATCACCAAACTGGCCGAGCTGATCATAGGCGTCGCCGCAGATGACATCGGTCACCTTGGGCTGAGCGGCACACAGACGGTCGCCGAACCAGTCCAGCAACTCCCGGCTTTGTTCGACGACGATCACTCGTTCAACCGTCGTTTTTTCACAAACTTTTCGGAGCAGATATCCCATCCCCAGCCCGCCGATGATGACGGTCCCTTTCGCCATAGAAATTCCCTCACGCAGAGTGAAAACTTCCATCGGCGTGATGCTCATCCACACCGCTAGCGACCGGCCATCAAGCAGCACTGGAATGACGACGTCGTGATCCCAACAAACGACGCCCGTCTTGCGATTCTGCAGCAACGGCATCCCCTGGCCGCGGCTCCACTGGCGATTCATATAGGCGAACTCGCCCCCCGGACTCCGCAACAGTAAGTGTTCGGGAGTGTCCTCAGGATCGGCGGGATAAGAGGCAATGTCGAACAACGGCGTCGTGTGGTAAGTCTTGCCCTGCAGCACCAATTCGGGCTTGAAACGAGTCCGGTCCTCGTCCCACGGCTCAGCAACTTGGCTTAAGGCGATTTCCAGCGACGTCTCCATCGAAGCTTTGACGGGACGCTTCTTGTTGCGCCGGGGCGAGATCGCCTTTCGCCAGGGATTCTCCGCAAACGGCTCGGCGTCGGAGTCAGAAAAATCTTCAGGAGACAGGGAATCGCGAGGTGACATAAACGGTCTACTACAACAATCTTCGAATACGGGGCCAGCAACTACGACATTTTATTCTACCACGGTGTCAGGGTGTTGTGCGAAGTGATGCACAGCACGCACCACAAGCCACCGCTCCCCAGCCCACCAGAAATAGCACGCCACCGATCGGAACGATCGCCCCCAGCCACCGTTGGCCGGTTAATGTCAACAAGTACAAGCAGCCCGAGAACAACAAAATGCCGCCGAGAAAGCACCAGCCGGCGACGGGCCAGGCCGCGGATCGAGACGAATGAGCGAGCAAGCCCACCAGCAGCAATCCCAGAGCGTGATACATCTGGTATTCGGCTCCGGTTTTGAAATCTTGCAGGTACTTCTGAGCTGCGGGGATCTTGACGCCCGCCACTTCGCGCGGCTCGGCCTGGGCGTATTTTTGCTTAAAAAAACCATCCAGGCCATGTGCCGCAAATGCACCACAACCGACCGACAATCCGGCCATCACAGCACCTAACACCAACCACAATCGACCATTCATGCCAGTCATTCCTCGCGTCGAAATTTTTCTGTGGGGACGATCCAAGCGATTCTGAAACGTTGACATCTCAGCAACAACAAATCGCCCTGCTCTGGGAATTGGTTCGGGATAAGCGTCCTTCCCAGTAGCCAATACCTTAAAAAACCTTCAAATGCAGCGGGGTTAGTTAACCTTCAATCCGCAACCCGAGCACTTTCAAGAAAGCCGCCAGCCAGGCGGGATGAGCTGGCCAGGCGGGTGCGGTCACCAGATTGCCGTCGACCTGCACGGCATCCAGCGGGATCTCGACATAATTCCCGCCCGCCGCCGTCACGTCGGGGCCGCAAGCCGGATACGCCGTGCACGTGCGGCCCTTCAAAACTCCGGCGGCAGCCAGAAGCTGCAAGCCGTGACAGATGGCCGCAATCGGCTTGTTCGCCTGAGCGAAGCTGCGGACGATATCCAGTACGGGAGCATGCAACCGCAAATACTCAGGAGCCCGTCCGCCCGGAACGACAAGGCCGTGATAGCTGGAAACATCCACCTCGGCCAGTGTTGCATTCAAGGTGAAATTGTGGCCGCGTTTCTCCGAGTAAGTCTGATCGCCTTCGAAGTCGTGGATCGCAGTCCGAATCTGCTCACCCGCTCGTTTATTGGGGCAAACCGCATCCACGGCACACCCCACCATCAACAGGGCCTGAAACGGCACCATGATTTCGTAGTCTTCGACATAGTCACCGACCAGCATCAAAATCCGTCGTGTCGCCATGGCTCCAGTGCTCCCTCTGAAAATCTGCCGTGAACCGAGCGGAAGCCAGCCGGATGGTGGCTTCGCTCTCGGTCCTGCAGTCATCAGGGAGGCCAGTGACCTTACATCGCCCCCCGCGACTGCGTCGTAACTATTGCTGAAATCGGTATTTGCATTGTCGCGATTTCCCAGGCTCTTTCAACTGTCGAGAAAGCATGCACTACGTCGATACGGCCGCCGCCCGATGCACGGCGGTCAGACCATGATCTCAGTCACCGCAGCAGGGACAGACTTCCGGAACAAAAACCGACAACGTGGCCGAGTATTGCGTCAGCTCGTAGTCCTTGGTCTTTTCTTCCGGTGAGTAATGATGAATCACGACCAGATAGTAGTTTCCAGTTGTCGGGGTAAAGCTGGCGAGCCCCTGCTCATCGGCCTGCCCCTGATGGCCTCGCACGTGGCGATCTTCGGGATGAAGCTGACTCGCCCATTTGCCAAGGGCTTACCTTTCAACAAAACTCGCACCTGGATTGGCTTACCAGGTCCCATTGGAGCCACTGGACTCGTCACGGGAACTAGTTCCAAGGCATGTCCCAACGGCTTTTCAAAACCCGGTACATCGACGGGGACTTTGTCGAGCGATTCACTGGCCAGGAAGAAAGACTTGGCACTGCGAATGGATCGCACGGGCTTACCGTGATTGACGACGCGGTCCGCAGTATGTTCAACAACATACACACCGGGCTCAGCCGTCGCGAATTTCGTCGACCAGAAACCTTCTTTCGGAGCGTATCCCAAGTCACGGAGCTGATCCTTGACGTCATACACCTTGGCATTGGGCGCATGCACTTTCAGTTCGCTACCCGCCAGATCGATCTTACTGGCAAGTTTAAAATCACGGTGATCATTCCCGTGATTTCCCAGCATCAGATCAATGTGGACAGCATCCCTCACGCGAATCAGATTGGTGTTGGTCTGCACCCACGTGTCATGAGCCCACGCCGCCGATGCCAGCAATAGAACAACACAACCACTCAGGAGAATCCGGGGCATATTCAAAGGTCCTTCGTAATTCGTTAAACGATTCTTGGTGCGCCGGATGCGCGCCAATGAAGCATCCGGGGGGCCTGCCAGAAACCTCGTCTGGTTAGAAGTCAGCAAGAACTTCTGATCCGGCACGGGTGGCGATACCGTTCCAGATACTCAAATTGAGATTCTCGCTGACGAACCGACAACTGCCATCGGCCAACAAGACATGCACTCCCCCTTCGTGCCGACTGCGAGCAGCCGTCAACCCGTAATTATGGCTGGCGTTTCCGCAATCACTACGTGAGGAATTTGGAGGGTAATAGTGGTTGTAAAGCGTATCGCCAAAGTGCCCGTTCATCCACTTGGCACCTCGCATTCCGGACCACGTCCCACCGCCAGGCACACAGGCCGCATCGGTCGTGGGAGTCGCTCCGGACAGTTCCAAAACTTCCTCTTCCGGCTTGGTCGCAGGGCCACTGGGCGAGGACGGATTGCCTCCCATCCCCAGAATCGTTTCGCTGAAGCAGGCCGTATTCGAGAGACCGTCAGTCACATCGCGAAAGCGGACACTCGACCCACTAAACATGACCCCGTCCCCCGTCCGAATCGAGCTCGCGGCACCGATTCCACTCCCCGTTGAAGCGGCGTAGTTGGTCGGACCGAAAACGGAACCGTTCACCCGGCCAAAGTCACTGGGACAAAGATAGCTGGGAATTACAGTTCGCACCGCGATCTCATTCTGCGTCATGGGCATCGCCGGGGTCCCAAAGTTAGGAGCCACGTTGAAGTTGACCAAGTTATACAGGTTACCGCCGTCGATGTAGGGCAGGATGTGGCATTGGACCGAAAACACCATCGGATACCCCACACGCCCCGGCGGAAACACGGAGTGGGTGGACTCGTAGTTATGCAGCGCCAACCCGATCTGTTTCAAATTGTTCTTACACTGAGCGCGACGCGCCGCTTCCCGAGCCTGCTGCACAGCCGGCAACAGCAAACCGATCAAAACGGCGATAATCGCGATGACGACCAACAACTCAATCAGAGTAAACCCGCGTGCTTTCGCGCAGGGTGACGATCTATGAAAAATCATGGTGTGAAACCTCAATGTTGCAGTGATCTGGCAGTGATCAGAAGGAATATTGAACCGTCCGAATGACGTGACGGTTCTTCAAATTCTCATCAAGACATCAGCAGACACATCGCCCGACTCTGTATTTCGGGAAGATCGCAGCGGCGCATGGTGGCACGCTCACAACAAGTCCAAGATTCGGCCTTGTGGAGAGCGAGCCTAAAACCCGTGTGAGCGTGCGAACATGAGCCGCACCTCCCACCAATGTTGAACTCACAATTGCAACCGCAACCGCGAACACATCGGGATCCAGACAGAGTCAAACAATGCCCTGGCGCACGCCAATTCACCGTGGCGGTGGTACCGGGGGCTGTTGCTCTGCGACCAGCAGCTTTTCAGAGGTCAGCTCAAGCTTGGCCGAGGTGCGTTGAGGGACGTGGCTCACAACTTCCGTCAGTGGCAGGATCGTCCACGGCAGCGAGTTCCAATACCAGTGATGCCCCTGACACTGCTGTGCCAGCAGAGCAATCACATACTGAGTGCGCTCCTGTCTCTCCGGTTCGGTGACGGGAGAAGTCGCCGCCTTTTTCCCACCAGAAGTCTGATGGCAGCAGCCGGTGGATTCGCACTTAACCGGGGTACTCTCTTGCGCCGCGGCAGCCACGACATACTCCGGCGGCTGAACTTCATTCGCCCGAGCCCAGGCCAACTTTTGAGCGTTGGAAAAACAGCAGCAACGCTTCCAGCATTGAGCTGCCGACCGGCAACCACAAGCGCGGTACTGGCAAGGAAACGGCACGGACAGGTCTTTCGTGACCTGCTGGCCTACAGCGAATGGGATCATCGAGCACAATATGCCCAACTGCACTGCCAGACTGACCAGTCTGGGTGCCCACCGCAGCGTAATTTTCCTCAGCCGTGAAGACGACATTTTATTCCGCTCCGAGATTCTCGAAGCCCAAAGTCTCTACCCCGGCTCACTCTCCACAAAGAAACCTATAC
>JAZKFE010000200.1:0-1088 GCA_040386595.1 Planctomycetota bacterium
GAACGATCTTTTCCTCTTTCTTACTGTAGCTTTTCAGATCGACCGATTTCCATTTTTGACGATTCACGCTGATCCACTGCCAGCGTTCCGGGCTGGGCCACAGCAGGGGTGGCTCGCCGGGGAACGGGACGTGTGACAGTTCGACCTGGTACAACGTCGCCAGCAACTTGTCCTGACGCTCATCGCGCAATCGCCGTGACTTGTCCAGATGTCCGGCAGCTTCCGAATTGAACACATCCAGATTCGGAACGCCCAGATAAGGATCAAGCTCCACCGCGACGCGTGACACGGCTTCGGCGTCTTCAAATGCTTGCGGATTGCCCTTATAGCCACGGACCAGCAACGCTCGGACGCGGTCGATCAATTGCTCCATTTTCTCTTCATCGCGTTGCGTTTGATCCATCATCTTTTTCAACGCTTCCTGCTGCGACAGGCGGCGATCCAACGCGGCTCGCTTTTGCTCGAACGATTCGCTTTCGTTCTGCAATTGTTGCATGGCGGTTTCCACCCGCTTCCGTAAAGCCTGACGGATGTCAGCGGAAATGTCGGTCGCCGCAGTCACAGTATCCAGTTGCCGTTTCAGAATTTCGTAGGCATCGGGAAAACTGTCGCGGGCTCCCGCCTGTGCCGCCTGGACGGCTTGATTGACGTCGATGGTGAGTTGTTCCTCACGCACTTTGCGTTTGGCTTCCAGATCATCCAGCAACGAGTCAGTCTTGGGATTTGATTTGTCCGCAGCATCATTCAATTGATCGACAGCCCCCTTTGCCGGCACGGCTGCGGAATCAGGTTCCGGAGCCGCGGGAACGGGCTTTTCGTCTCCTGCGGGTTTCTCGGCGGCCTCTTCTGTGGCAGTATCTTCTAACGCGGGAGTGGGCTTGGCGTCAGCCTGTGCGAGTCGCAATTGCCCCTTGACCGGCTGGGCCTGCAATCGGTGCGATGCCTTGAGCAGCTGCGGAGCATCGACGTTGGTCGGATCGAGCTCCTGGAGGACCTTGGCGATTTCTGCAACTTGTCGTTTGTCCTTCTGGCCTAGCGAGCGGAAACCTGCTTGGGCCAGTGTGTCGAGTTCAGCCTCAAAGGATTGC
>JAZKFE010000200.1:1098-12919 GCA_040386595.1 Planctomycetota bacterium
TGCGCACCGCGCCTGATTGCCCCGAGAGATTGACGATCAGCTGCCGGCCGGCGAGAGGCACTGCCAGCCCTTGAGAATTTTCTGCCAAGGCCCAGGTGGGAGCCAGGAAACTCAGCGAGCCCGTGACAATTTCGCTCTTTAGCAACCAGGAACAAGTCTTGGGTTGACCTTGGAAAGTCCCGGTGAGTTTCACTTGAATCTGGTCGCTCGTCAGGTCCTTGGTCAGCAGTACCGTTTCGCGGTCAAACCGGACGGGGGGCAGCAGGGTTGGATAGACGTGCGGAATCTGGGGCTGGGTGGTGAGCGTCGTGGGATAAAATACCGGTGCGCTGGAGGCGCGCGCCAGGTCCTTGGCCACTGCCACCAGGTCCCCGGTGCCACCTTGGCGATCGGCGACCAGTTGCGGTTCATCGATTACCACCACGCCACCCGTGTGTTGAGCGAGAGTCCCCAACAGGATTAAATCGGTGCTGGGGCCGACGGCGAACGAGTTCACGGGAACGGCGGCTGTACGCAGAGCGGTCAGCAGCTTGAGCATCGCGGACGATTCGATCAATTTCGCTGTACTGAAGCCGTCTCCGATATAGAGGATTGATCGAGCTCGATCACCGGAGAAGCTTTGCAGTGCAGTGCGGAGTGCCAATTCGATATTCGTCGAGCCGAGGGGGACGCGGTCTTCCAGTCGCTCGAACCCGCTGGCGAGTGCTTTAGAACTGGTCTCGACGAATTCTTCCGTCAGACTGCTGCAGGCGACATCCGCTGCAATCAATTGCACGCGGTCGCCGGCAGGTAATTCACGGCACACGGCATTCGCCAAGGCGAGCGCCCGGTTGCGATAGATCCCGTTTTGACTTGCCGAAGTGTCGACGATCAGGACATGGTCGTGCGGAACGGTCGCCAACTTCGGCAACGCCGGGGCCGGCAGGATCAACGCCGAGTACGTCGCTCCTTGCGGCGCTACGAACCGCATGACTCCAGGAACGGGCTCCAGAGGAGTGCCAGGAACCGGTTGTGCGGCTGAGAGGCTGGAAAATAGGAAACCACCACCGACTAGCGCGCATACGCAGCGCCAGCCTGACTTGTTGAGGGAGCCCATAGGATCGGATTTCCTCTGCTAGAGCGAGGCCGAGGGGGTCGACAAGTCAGATTGTGGGTTATGTTGGAACCGGCCTATTGCCCTCATGCAACAAGCGGTAGAAACATCAGGTGATCTGACCACCAGCCAAGAGGATATCACTGCCATCTAGGGGCCAGAAGAAAAAACAGGTTACGTTTCGGACAGAAACAATCTCGCATTCTATCGCAGATCGACATCTAGCGAATAAGCATACGATAGCGACACGGCAGGATCTGCTCGATTGCCATTTTGTCTTCGAGATTGCGAGCCGCCGGAACTAAAACACCTCTGGGGGGCCCGGGCATAATTCGCCCGAAAATCGTGGTGTTTTGCGAGCAATTGGCAACTACATTGAAATGTCGTCCGCCATACGCGTTCACTAGATGGTTAGTTAGCGTGCTAAATTAAAGCGACTGTATACGTACTATCTAGTGAGCTGCTCAAATCAAAGCAGAATTTGAACGGTCCGTCTTATCTGTAATCAGAGAGGAGCGTTCATGGAAACAGCCCTGGAACCGGGCCGTCGATGTGGGATGAGATCATCAATGGAAAGGAGCGGAGTAAGTCTGAGGAGCCAAGGGTCGAAAACTCATCGCAGTCGCACATCAGACCAAGGATAGCAGGCGTGGGCTGCCTGATCTCGGTTGTGGTGCAGGTTGCGAGAATGGCCGAAACTAAATCGCCACCCAGCCGGGGACTCGTTGGAACAGTCCGCTGAGCGACTCCCAATTCTTCGATTCGGACGATTGGAAGGCATAACCACGGTCGCCACGATCACCATGTGAACTCACGAAGTCGTGAATGACGATGGTTTGAGTGGATCGGACATAATCTGAGCCATTCCAGACGAGTAAGACGGCCTTGGCGGTACCGTTGGGAAGTAGATCTTCGAGCAACTCGAAACAACGAATTCCGTTCATGGGAAAACCTCCTGAAAGTTAAGAAAATGTAATGCCTGCCGAATGAGTATCGGTTCGATTGCAGCTGAATATTACGTTTTCTTAAGCATTGAGTCAAGAAGAGATAGTCGTTGTACGTCTTGCTATGATTCTGTTTTTAATTTGTGGTGGTTGCAGAAATGATTACTTGGAAACGAGATACGCCACCTGGCAAGCAACATGTCTCGAAAGGCTGTGGATCGGGGAGAGCTGCTAGACAGCATCGCAGAAGAGAAATCTTACGAGTAGTTAATGATTGCAATTGTCGGCAGCAGCGGGGGTGTCGTTGCTTGATGGGCCATCTTCAAAACGTCTGATTCATCTCCCCTCGCCCCGGGAATACCGGGGCGAGGGGAGACACTGTCTCCATCTATTGAGTAGACGCATCGGGGCACGAGTAGACACACCGAGACCACCATTTGATGATTGCACTCGGGGGGGATTCTCCCGTATTACTTCGCAGCTGCCTCTGGCGGAACTAGTTTTTGGTCGGCCAGAAATTCGAGCGATTGCTTCTGCCAGGCGTCCCACATTGGGCCCTTGTAGCCGTTCAGGCCGTGGCCGCCTGAGGGGAGTTCCAGGTATTTTGACGGGATCTTCTGAGCCTGCAGTGCCTCGTAGAGTGCCTTGCTGTTGGCGGGGGGCACGGGCGCGTCGTCCAGGGCGTGGGCCAGGAATGTGGGCGGGGTTTGTACCGTGACTTGTTTCTCGTTCGAGAAGAGGTCCACCATCTGCGGCGTGGGGTTCTTGCCGAGTAGATTGGTTCTCGAACCGCCGTGTGTCAGTTCGGTCATGGTGACGACTGGATACACCAGGATCATAAAATCGGGGCGGCAGCTGGCACGGTCGATGGCATCGGTCGCTTTGGCGTCGCCCGCGTCAAAATGGGTTCCGGCGGTCGATGCCAGATGGCCTCCCGCAGAGAATCCCATGATCCCAATGCGGTCTGGATTGATGCCCCATTCTTTGGCGTTAGTTCGCGCTGTTCGCAGGGCTCGTTGAGCGTCCAGCAACGGGACGAACGAGCGACCCGCGGGCAGGCGGTATTCCAGCACAATCCCGGTGATGCCGTGCTGATTCAGCCAGTGCGCAATCCCATGCCCTTCAGCCCCCGTGACAAGCCCGCCGTAACCGCCTCCCGGGCAGATCACCACGGCCGTCCCATTCGGGGCGGCGGGACGATGGACCGTAATGAATGCGTCGCCTTCTTCAAGCTTGCCCTCACCGATTGGCGCGTGGCCGTTCCAGAGAGAAAGTTTGGGAGGCTCGGCGGCGAAGCAGAGGGTGCTCAGTGATAGAAAGCAGGCGGCAAAAAGGTACTTCATGAGATGTTCCAACGAGACGGATTTCGCCAACGGGAATCGCATCACGGAGTGTGCGTGAGGCGTTGATTCCGCGATTGGACTCCGTGCCATCGCCCCCGTCAAGGACATGGGGCAATGGCGTTCCGTTCTCCGAACAATCCGATGACGTTTTTCTTGCGGTCTACTTGTCGCTGGGCATACCGGCCAAGAGGTTTTGCAACACCTTCGCGGCGACCGATTTGGCGGTCAGATCGGTGATGCTCGTCGACCCATGAGTTGCCGGGGTGCGAATACAGGCCGCAAGTTCACGTGCCAAGTGATCCGTATTGAGCGGCTCGAACCACTTGATTCCCAATTTCGCGTACTTCGGTTCCTGAGGAATTCCGCCGTTGGTCGGAACCAGTGCGGTTGTTCCAAAGCTGCACGCTTCCACCGGGACCAGACCGAAGGGCTCGGCATGGATGGAGGGATAGACGACGCAGCGGCTGACCTGAAATATCGCAGACCGCAGCTCATTGGTGACGAACGTGCCCCACATGACATTCAGTCGGAGGTGTTCGGCAATCTGCCGGCAGGCGGCGTTATAGGTCTGTCCGTTGGCTGTGGGGCCGCAGATCAGGATCTGGAACTCAGAACCCTTATCCTGACAGAGCCGAGCCGCATACAGGAGCAGATCGATTCCCTTTTCCGCATCTTGCCGCCCCAGGAACGTGACGAGAGGCATATCGGCGCGGAAGCCGGGGAAGTGCTTTTGGACCAAGGCTTCCGCGTGCTCTTGAGGAATGACCTTGGGGTCTTCAATCGGGGGCGGAATCGTGACCAGCTGGTTTGTCCGCAGGCCGATGTCGCGAATGATTCGCTCGCCGTACTGATCGCTGACCGAGATGGCTCGAAAATCAGAACGATCCACGATCTCGCGGAGCTTGGCGTAGAGTTCTGTTTCCAGATTGATTTCCCGAGCGTAGTTGGCGTACAGCTCGTAACCCTGGAATGTGACCCCGAATTTGACCGGATTGCGAGTCACCCGGCGGGCGGCTTCCACAAATGGACAGAACAATTCGAGGGCGGGCAGCATGTGGGTGATGCCCACGGCATCCATCTGTGCTGCGAATCGTTTGACGATGCGTTTGTCTTGATCCACGCCCCCGCAGACGCGGCGGATCAGGCCGTAGATCACCGCTCGTAGCTCGGAAGGGAAACGTTGGATTCCGGCGGCCCGCCATTTATAGGGGACAGCGAGATTCAACAGCCGACCGATTCGCTCGCGAGCCTCGGAGGGCTTTCCGACCAGTCGGTAGCGAGCCCCATGGACCAGAAGTGTTTGAGGAATCTCGGGGTTGAGTTCGCTCTTTTCCGGCTGATCCAGCATCCACCACACATGGACTTTGAAGCCTTGGCGATGGTATTCATTCGCCAGGCGAATGTCGCGGACGTTAGCTCCGACATGTACGCCCCCCAGGAGCATAAACCCCAGCACCGGTTGAGGATCTGCTGTGGCAGGGCCAGTTGGAGATCCTTGCGGCGTCTCGACGGCAGGCCGATCCAGCACCACATTTCCCATGGCGACTCGAGCGGACATCCGCGAGCCGGCCGTTTTATGCTGACTGATCATGCTCACGATTCACCCACTCCTTTTGGGGCCAGATCTGATACGGCCGCACCGATGACGGATGTCACGGCGGCTCCTCAGAATGGCTGTGCGTTTCCACGTTATTCTTAATCGTTCGGGAACGTCTTTGTCCCCAAACGGCCTCGAGTTGCCGGTTTCTTGCCGACTGGTCATCGAAGCCTGATGCATTGCATTGATCAATCTGAAGCATTTATCATTCCGACTGTGCGGATTCTTACGAATTTACCGCGGCGCCGGATGTTGAAAGCTGTTGGTCAACTTCAACGACAATCACCTCCGTCGTTCACAAACTTCGGATAAAGTCCGTGTCGGAGGTGAGTACAATCAGCATTTCTGGACGAATTGTCACCGTTGTTGGGAAAGTGTCAGGAAATGCGGATCGCTAGGTAAAGTGTTGATTTGGCGGCACTCAAAAAGCCGACAGGCGTCGCCGCCAAATCGAAGTGTGCGGTTGTGGCACTGGCTGTGCGGCGGGGAGCAGTTTGGGATGGCAGCCTGGATCCGCTCTCCTGCGGCGGTGACCGTGTGAGGTACGACGGGCCGCGAATGAGGCTGGTTTGGCTCGATTTTTTGACGTTCCTAAATTCGATGGAAAAAAATCCGGGGAATTTTGTAACCAAATCGGGAGTTGTCACTCGGTATGAGCGCAGATTCGATCCTGCGAGATAGAGAACTATTCGGGAACTGTCGTCGATGCGGAGAGTACAATGGGCACCGATCAACGCACCGTGCGAGGAATATTCCCTGAATGGTCGTCAATGAGACCTTTTGCTCGCGGAGCACCTCATTGGAAAAAGTCTCAGCATTGGCCGCGTAGAGAATAAGAGCCCCATGCCTCCGCCAGATACAGCAGATACCGACCTAGCCGACCCGGAAGACCAGCCGACTCCGCCAGTTTTATCGCCGACCGACAGCGAAATTGCCGGGCGCGTGTTGGCGGGGGATTTGGCAGTCTTTGAAGTGTTGATGCGTCGCTACAACCAGCGGTTGTTTCGCATTGTGCGCAGTATTGTGGGGGACGACGGGGAAGCGGAGGACGTGGTTCAGGAGACTTACGTCCGCGCCTTCGAGCATTTGGGGCAGTTTGATGGTCGAGCGATGTTTTCGACCTGGTTGACGAAGATTGCGATCCACGAAGCACTCGCCCGCCGCAACCGGCGGCAACGCATGCAGGTAGTTGACCTGTCTGATCCGGAAAACAGCAATATGGTATCGTCAGCAGCCAGACACGAAGCGGAAGACGAGGCGAGCGCCAAGGAGCTCGGCGTCATCCTGGCGCGAGCTGTCGATGAACTGCCTGATGATCTGCGGACCGTATTTGCCATGCGGATGATCGAGGGGCTCAACACCGATGAAACCGCGGCGTGTCTGGATCTGACGGCCGCCAATGTAAAGGTGCGTCTGCATCGCGCACGGACGATGTTGCGCGAGCGGATCGACGAACGCATTGGGGTCGGGGTTCGTCAACTCTATCAATTTGGCGGCGAGCGCTGTGATCGGATTGTGCGTGCCGTGTTGGCGCGTCTGGCGTGCCAGTAGTTGGCCGCAGTGACTACAATTTGTCAAATGTATCAATAGATGAAACCGTATTGTGTGCGGGCCTGAGTCCGACATCTGACTCGCGGTCTGCTGAATTGAGATTGTTCCTGCCGACGTTGTATTGACCCGCTATACCCCTGCCTAAAAAATCCTACACCGACTTCAATGCTGTTGGCCGCATGGCTGATGGCTTCTGCCTGCTGGACAACATCGAGCGTATCGACCCCCGTTACAGGCCTGCATCGCGCCTGCCTGCAATGAGAGTTACCCACACCTTTGATACCGGAGTGATGCCATGACCCCACGAACATTGACCAAGCTATGTGCAGGAGTGGGGGCCATCGGGCTGCTCTGTGTGGCACTGACTTCCTATGCCCAACAGCCGGGAAAGCCGAAGAAAGGCAAGCCCGCGGCAGGAGCGAAGGATGATCAAGAAGTGGTGCCGCGGGTCTCGGTGGCGGTCGCGCGTGAACGGGCCACGATGATGCACGATATCTACGAATCCACCTTGCACGTCATGCATCGCTACTACTTCCGCAACGAACGGGCGACCGTCCCCGCGCGGGCGTTGGACGACGTCTTTGAAGAAATGGACAATCACTCGAAGGTGGAATCGCGCTGGATCTCGGTGAATACGAAGCCGATGAGCATCGATCATGAACCCGCGACAGACTTCGAAAAGCTGGCGGCCAAAGAGATCGCCGACGGGAAAGCCAACATTGAACGGGTGGAAGACGGAAACTATTACCGCGCCACCGCCATCCCGTTGAGTGCTGGGTGTGTGGGATGCCACAACGGGTTGCTTGCGCCGCCTCCCAAGTCACCGCGTTTCGCCGGGTTGGTGATCCGGATTCCGGTCACTGCGGAATGAGCGTGAGGGAGGCGGCCGTGGCGACACGTGGCCACGGCCGTAGTCAATACAATCCTGGAGCAACCATGCAACGCTCATCTGTGATTTCGCTGGCGGGGATGACTATCGCCAGTGGTCTGTTATTGGCAACCATTGCCGTGAACGCCATGCCGCCGGAGGCTGCACCTGCAGCCGAGACGGCGGAGAAGAAAGAGGACGCGCAGGAAAACCCTGCGCCGACCGAAGTCGAAGCCCGGGGACGGGCACGGCTGCTGCACGAAACGTTTCATGCCACGCTGCAATTTGTGCATGACGAGTACTATCACCCCAATGAACGTCTCACGTTGCCGGCGACCACGCTGGAGCGAGTCTTTCGTGAATTGGCCAGTCGTCGGAACGTCAAGTTGCACTGGTTGGCCGTGAACGCGAAAGCCATGAACGTGGACCACAATCCCCAAGACGAGTTCGAAAAGAATTCCGTCACGGCGCTCACCGCTGGCAAGGACGAATTTGAAGCCGTCGAGAACGGTGTCTACCGCCACGCCGGAGCCATCACGTTGAGCTCGGACTGTTTGAAGTGCCATCTCCCCGGCCGCACCAGCAACAAGGATCGCGTGGCCGCGTTGGTGATTTCGATTCCGCTGCAGCCAACGAAATAACGACAGCGAGGCTCCTCTCGCGCGGCAGTCCCCTCACCAAAGCGGTTGAATTCTCTTCCCGCTCAGGGGGGGCTGCGCATTCTCGGAGCACCATTGGTTCATGCGAGCCCCGGGGGCCGCACGTTGACTCATCCCGAAAATAGTCACCAGGAAGTTTGACATGATGTATGAGCAGATGATTGACGATTACCTTGCCGGTTCAGCGCAGCTGCGACTGACTGTTGGTGATTTGACGGACAAGCAGCTCGATGCGATTCCCATCGTCGGTAAATGGTCCATTCGGCAGGTGATTTGTCATCTGGCCGATTTTGAAACGATTTACGCCGATCGGATGAAGCGCGTGATTGTGGAATCCGAGCCGAACTTGCCGGGGGGCGATCCGGGGAAATTTGCCGCGAGCTTGTCCTATGAGAAACGCTCGGTGCGGCATGAACTAGAAGTGGTGTCGGCCGTCAGGCGCCAGATGGTGACGATTCTGCAATCGCTGCGTTCCGCCGACTTCCAACGCACCGGCATTCATTCTCGGGACGGCGCTCTCACGCTGGAAGCGTTACTGCGGCGTATTACCGAACATCTGCCGCACCACGTGCGATTTATTGATGAGAAACGCCGAGCCCTTGGGCTCTAAAACGAAGGTGTTTCGAGGGGCTGAGCCATTTTAGAGAACGATGTGACTGGTGCTTAATTCTTGTAACCTAACCGGAGTTGCACTGATTGGATTCTCCGCACGGATGCTAACGCGATTCGCGTTAAGTATGAGCAACCATGCGGGGAAGAGAATCCGCCGAGCGACGGTGGTGTCGAATAGAATTCCCAGAGTCAGAGCCACTCCAAGCTGATGCGAACCGCTTAATTGCCCCGCTAAGACAAGCGAAAAGAAGGCACCTGCAGTCACCAGGCCGCATTGGGAAATGATGCTTCCTGTCGTGAGCATCGTCGTGCGGATTTCATCTACAGGATCTTGATCCAGCTGGTCATCTTTCATCGGGGATGTCAGGAAAACATTGTAGTCTTGGCCAATGGCCACCAGAATTGTGAAGAGAAAGAGTGGCACTTTCCAATCGAGACCTGCGAAGTCTGGATTCAGTGTCCAGAAGATCGCGGTGGTCATTCCTAATGTCGCGAAGTACACAAAACAGGTGCTGCAGATCAAATAGCAGGGAGTCGCAACCCTTCGCAACAGTCCGATGAGAACCACCAGCATGACACCCAGGACCGCACTATCGAGGACGACCTGATCGCCATCGGTGACAGTTTTAAGATCAACAACACTCGCCGTTGTTCCTAAGAACGATAACTCGGTCCCTGGGCGAATTGACTCTGGTAGTGTTTCTCGAAAGTATGTTTCGATGTGCCGCAGTTGATCTCTACTGGCCGGGATAAATGCATTTTCTGCCGTCAGTAACTCGAGCCGCATGACATGATCTTCGAGCTCCGCGGCGGTACTAATATAGTACCTTTTGGCGATGCCCCGCGCGAGAATACTCATTTCGATATCCAACCCCAGCGGGGCAATCAGACTTCGAATGTCGACGATTCCCAGTTCTTGTTTCTTGTCATTCAAATTGGTGATGAAGGATTCGATGGCCTCGAAATTCTCGGGATCGGAGAAGTCGATCTGAGGGTTGTACAACAGCGCGGTGACCGGCCCGCATTGTCCAGGGCCAAAATATTTCTCGACCGCTCGTGAACCTTCGACGCTAGGCTTGCCATGAGGAAGATCCCCCAGCAGCTCGAAGCTCGTTTGGTTATGAAAGAGAATTCCAACCAAGGCAAACGGCAGCATCAAGGCGACGACGCTCAACCAGACAAGCGTCGGATGCAGGTGTAGTCTTTCCCAGGCACGTTCGGCGAATGTGGGAATCGATTGAACCCACAGGCCTGATGTCGACCGCGCGGTCACAGGATTGGTGACACCGTTCTCGATCGCACGCGGCCAGAAGACATATTTGCCCGTGAGTTTGAGTAACGCCGGTAACAACGTCAACGAGCAGAGGAGCGTAATTCCTAAGGACAACGCCATAGCTCCGCCGACTAGCTGATATTTTCCAAACGACGCGATCAGCATTGTTCCAACGCCGCAACCTATGGTCCCTACGCTGGCGATCACCATTCCGCGAAGCTGCTGCAAGGTTTTTGTTAGGGCGCTGTCAACGCTATTTCCACGCTCTAGCTGTCCGCGGTAGCGAGCGATCAGAAACAGGCAGTAATTGAGTCCAGCGCCGTAAACGATGACCGAAACGAACGTTCGCAGTCCCGAAAAGGGCCGCAATGCGGTCAACGGATCGAACCCGGAAGAGCCCGCCCAAGCCAATAAAATCAGCACGGCCAAGGTGATTTGCAGTGAGGAAAATACCACTACGATTGGAATCAATGCCAGATATGGTGCACGATACACTGCCAGCGCTAAGCCCAGGACAATCAACAGGGGCCACCATTGGAGTCGACCGGCATCTTCTTCGACCGTGGTGAGGAGATCTCTACCCACCGTCGCGGAGCCGCCGAGGGAAATTTGCAGTCCTGCGGGGACTTTCGATCGCAACAATCCATGCTCAGGATCGATCAGTTGTTGGACTCGATCTATGGTCAACTTGTTCCGTTGATCCAGGAAGTCATGTTCGAGGTCTGCAATGACTAAGGTGGCTTCCCCCGTTTTCTTGTCCAGAATTTTGCCGATGTGCGGATCGTTAAAACCACGGACACGTTTGATCGTTGTCCCGGATTCCGTTTGAATCGCGCTCAACCGGGGCACCAAGTCATTCTCGATAAACGAGCGGTCTGACGAGGTGAGCGGCGATCCCTCTCGATGCAGAGCGAGAACGACGCTGCTGGCGAGTCGATCTTTCGGGAAGGCCTTGTTAAATAGATTTTCCGCCCGCGCACTTGGCATGTTGGAAGGGAGGCGGACGGACTCGCCGTCGTTGACGATTTGATTCCAGCGCGGAATCACAGTCGGAATGAGGCCGACAGAGTTGACCCAACCGGTGACGATGCCACACGCACTCACAGTCAGAACCAGCCAAATCCCAATCGAAAACTTCCAATATCGAACGACACGGCCCGCGAGTGCTCCAGACATGGCATCAGTTCCAATCCCCTAAGAGGCCGTGCTGAATCGTAAAAGGAAGATTATTTAATAGTCGCACAATTGGGACGAGTGAGAAACAAAAATCGAAAGCTTATTTTCTGAGGCAACGCACAACTGATGCCGAGCTGCAACAAATGGCAACAATTGATGATTTCTGTCAGCAACAGCGTTTGGGGAACCCGCAGAGAACGCAGAATCGCACGGTTATACTTCGTATTCCGGCTGTTCGAGAGCTCGTGAATTGCAGGTCGAGACAAGAAGTGCGCGGGCAGCGGTCTCTATCTTGGTCGGTCAGCGTCCAATTTCCTCGCGCGGAGAATTCCTGAGGTGGCGACTCTTCGGACTCATCGGAACGAGTTTTTGAATGGACAAGATCAGCTGCCGGGAGGCTGGAATCGCCTCTACAGACCCGAATGGTGAGCTGTGGACAGGTGTGTCAATGAAATCGCGTGGCAGCCACGATTTTCAACTATCTCAACTAAATGATCAGCCAGATCGTGACTACGGATATTGATGTCGCGACGAGAACGACCAAACGCAGTGTCAGAATCTATGACACGATTGGTGGCTTGTCCAATGCATCGACGCTCGGGGTGGCGACCACCGCGCTGCTCAGTAATGGCAAGCTCGTGTTGACCATTCAGTTGAACGAGGGTGTCACAACTGCCTCGATTCAGGCCTTCTTGCGAGGGATCA
>JAZKFE010000201.1:0-5693 GCA_040386595.1 Planctomycetota bacterium
GAGAATCTGGGCTACCCATCGACTGCGTCGATGGTGTGTCTCGTGCCAGAAATGGGGGCTGCACGTTTAGAACTATCAAGCAGTTTGCGTGCTTCGCTATACTTCTCCAAGGTTTCCGCCTCATTGGAGAGGGGAATTTTGATCTATGGGCGCTCCAGGATGAGTCGAATATGCCGCTAATCAAGACAGCAGCACAGATGTCGCTGCACGAGAAACTGACGGGGCTGGCCAACAACCTCTGGTGGAGTTGGCATCCCGAAGTCGCTAATGTCTTCGCGGAAATCGATCCCCAGCTGTGGACCCAGTTGGACCACAATCCCTTGCTGTTGTTGAAAGAATTTACCCCCGATCAACTGGAGAAACGGGCTCGAGAACGCGTCCTGCATTCTCGCGTGAACTGGGCCTATCGTCGCTGGCATGAATACATGCAGTCGACTCACACTTGGGGCGGCACGCACGCCGGAGTCCTGGGGCAACGCCCAGTAGCATACTTCTCGGCCGAGTTCGGTATTCACGAATCGTTGCCGGTCTATTCGGGTGGTCTGGGAATTCTGGCGGGTGACCATCTGAAGAGTGCTTCGGATCTTGGCATTCCTCTGGTCGCGGTCGGCTTGTTCTATGTCCAGGGATATTTTAAGCAATCGCTGAGTCCTGACGGTTGGCAACAAGAAGACTATTCCCAAGTTCAGACCAGTGCTTTGCCGCTAAAGGCCGCGGTCGATAAGCAAGGGAATGAAGTCACCATCTCCGTCACGACGCGAACCGGGATGATCTTCGCCAAAGTGTGGAAAGTGGATGTGGGCCGTGTGCAATTACTGTTGCTCGACGCCAACGTCCCCGAGAATTCTGATGAAGATCGCCATCTGACCGCCCGCCTGTATGGCGGCGATCAGCGCATCCGTATTCGCCAAGAAGTCCTCCTAGGAGTCGGTGGCGTACGGGCCCTGATGGCTTTGGGAATTCGGCCGGCGGTCATTCATATGAATGAAGGCCACTCGGCATTTGCCGGGTTGGAAGTCATTCGATTTCGGATTAAGGAAGACGAAGTCACGTTTGATGACGCGTTGCGTGATGCAGCCAATTCGAGCGTCTTCACCACGCACACTCCGGTCCCTGCCGGGCACGACCGGTTCGGGGCCGATCTGATTGAAGAGCACCTCGGGCCGATCCGTGATGAGCTGCATCTGAGCCATGATGCGCTGATGGGGCTGGGCCGAGTCGATCCGCAGAATCATCAAGAAACCTTCTGCATGACGGTGCTGGCCTTCAAACTGTCGCGGCGAGCTAACGCTGTGTCGGCCCTGCATGGGATTGTGTCGCGGCGGATGTGGGCCAACTTGTGGCCGTGGCGCAGTGACGATGAAATCCCCATCGGACACATCACCAACGGCGTCCACGTGCCGACATGGCTGGCACCGCAAATGCGGATGCTGTACGACCGCGTGCTGCCCAGCAACTGGTCGCACCGCACGTCCGACCCTCAGATGTGGGCCGATTTCGCGTCGGTGTCGCCGGGCGAATTGTGGGAGACGCACACGACGTTGAAAAACGGTCTGATCACCTACGTTCGCTCACGGCAGATTGCTGTCGCCCGAAAGAACAATCTTCCGGAAGACGTCGTGGAAGAGCTGGGGAACGTCCTCGATCCGCAGGTGTTGACGATCGGATTTGCCCGCCGGTTTGCTCCTTATAAGCGAGCCGGTCTGATCCTGAATAATCTCGATCTGCTGGCGGAATTGATCAACGATCCACTCCGCCCCATTCAGATCGTCTTCTCTGGAAAAGCGCATCCGGCGGATGAACCGGGTAAGCGAATTCTGCAGGAGATTATCAAGATCTCACGCGATCCGCGGTTCCGTGGCAAGATCGTCTTCCTGGAGAATTACGACATCAACCGTGCCCGACATCTGGTGCAGGGTGTCGACGTCTGGCTGAACAATCCGCGACGGCCGTTGGAGGCCTCGGGGACCAGCGGTCAGAAGGTGGTGCTCAACGGCGGTTTGAATTGTTCGATCCTCGACGGGTGGTGGGCCGAGGCGTACGACGGTTCGAACGGGTTCGCGATCGGTAACGGCCGGACTCACGTCAATTCGGACATTCAAGACCGACGTGACGCCGACGATCTGTACCGCGTGCTCAAAGACGAAGTGATTCCGCTGTACTACGATCGCGACCGAGACGACCTGCCTCAGGCCTGGATCAACCGCATGAAGCGGACTATCACCACGTTGGGCTGGCGTTTCAACGCCGACCGCATGGTGATGGACTACGTGCGAGAAACCTACGTCCCAGCGGCCGGTGGTTTGTCGTGCGAGATGAAGATTCGATAGGACGGATTGAGACAGCTCACCCAGATCAAAAATCTGGGTGAGCTGCCATCGTCGTCCATAGTCGTTGTTCGCTCCGCGAACATAACGCGGTCGTAGTACTCGGGTGGGATCAAGGTTAAAGATCGAAGCGCATTCAAACTCCCTACTGCGAATGCGTTATGTTCGCGGAGCGAACAACGACTATGACAAGACTACAACAACTCACGGACTGTCCCAGGCGGAACTTAGCCCGGCGATATACTCCAGAGCGTCTTCTACGGAACTCACGTGCGCCCCGCATATCCGGCCCTTCAGATCGCACTTGGCAAGCAGCACAAGTTCCTCGAAGTCCTCGGACCGTTTTAGCGTGCCACGAATGCGACCGGTGGAGAGATACTCGACAGCCTCGGCCCGGTTCTCGATCAAGAACCACGTACGCGGTGTGACGAGTTCCCCGATGGCCTGCCACGCGGCTTCTAATGGGCGACGTCGATCCAATCCCACACCAATATCATGGAGCAAACAAGCCAGCAGAAATTCCTCATCGTATGGCAGTTCGGCCAAGCCCAGTTCATAGACCTGCATCGTGTGATACAGCAAATCACCTTCCGGATGCAAAACGGGATCGAGGCGAATTGATTCCAGGCTGTTGAGCAACATCTCCAGTGTCGGAAAGAAGTCGGGGTGATAGTCGTCGGTCCCAGACTCTTCGGAATCGTCGAGTTCCTGATCCAAGGCCTCCATGCGGCGCAGATCTCGTTCCGACTCTTCCGCCAGCAACTCATCCAGCCCCTGCAGGTTGATTCGTGGCGGTTGCCTCGAAAGATCGTCGGTCGGCAATTCGTGGACCAGCGATACGACGCACGCATAGCGGTCGAAGAAGGTCAGGCTACCATCCGCTCGCAGTTGAGACCGATGCCCCGCATCGAACAGCACGGCAGAAAGATCTGACAGATCACCTTGGGTGAGTATCAATTCAATTTCCGCACCGGGAAGAATCGGCCCAGTGAGTGCGGATCCCGTGAGCCAAGGTTCGAAATCGTTGAGTAACTCCAGGAGTTCATGAGCGACCAACCGGATTTCACTGAGGGCCGATTGCTGTCTCTCGGAGGAGAATAATCCCGCCAGCGCAAAAACTTCTTGCTGGATTTCTCCGAACGACGGCAAGTCAGCCGGTGAGACACGTTGGCGGGAAAACCAACGGGCCGCCTTGCGTCGGGCGGCGTGAAAGTCGGGTTCTTTTCGCTGCTGCAACAGACGAGCGGCTTCGGCCGCAATCGCCTGTCGTAATTTGCGATCTGCCATTTTTGATTGATAATACCCCGCATGACGCGGGAATTGAGATCCACCGGAGAGTCCTTGTGGCGACAAGGGCCAGACTCTCACGTGATCTATATCTGGGAAGCTCCAGAATAGCAGACAGTTACGAGCATACAAGACGAGATGTTTTCCCTCGCAGATTTCTCCAGGCGACCGGTTGTCAGCTCAAGGGCGGCCGGTGCTTCGCAATTGACACATTTTCGTCCCTGACATAAAGTCCCGGTCCCTTCCTTCCCAGAATTCAGCGGGCCTGCTGGAGATGACAGGCGGCGAGTTTCTCGGCTTTGATGGTTCTATATTCTAGGGACGGAACTTGGTTCCGATCATCCCCCCCATGAATGGGTTACAACAACTTTCCTGGTTGGCGGAATACGTCGTCAAAGACGACCGTTTTGCAGGCAATGTCACGGCGGTCGGCGTCGGCTTAACCATCGTCCTGTTGAGCTGGTTTCTGCTCAAAAATCTGCTGGCCACGGCGTGGGTCGCACTCCGGCGCTTGACTCAACAGCCGGCCTGGCTGCAGGCGGGAGTTGGCGTCTATCGGGCACTGCAACGTTGGTTGTGGTGGCTGTTTGTGGCGGCCAGTTGCGGGACGCTGGTGTTGGGCATCGTGTATCACGCATTGGGCGGCGACGTCGGACATGATATCCAGACAGCCTACCGTCAGATCACCACTCAGCACCTGTGGAAATGGGGACAAACCCTCTGCTTGCTGACGATTCAGGTCTTGGTAGCCTGGTCGATACTGCGATCCATCCGCTTCCTACGCCCCGTCGCAGAAGATTGGACCGTCAAGCGTCTGCGCCGTGCGGTCCGCGAGAACGAAGAGCCCGAGACGCCCTCTGTCCTCGTTCCTCAAGGCATGAACCTGCTGGAACGTTATGCGGCTGCCGCCACGATCTTGCTCAGCTTGTTGTCCGCAGGATGGTTGCTGGAGATCGGAACGCTGACGAATCCGACCTTGGGATTCGCCTTGCGAGTGACCTCCATCCTGGTGGTGGCTCGGGTGCTGACCTTGGCCTTTCAAACCTTTGCCAAGCCGCTTACCGGCTATGGCAATCGCCAATTCCGACAGGGACGGCTGACGCATTACTGGGATCGTTTAGCACGGCTGCTGCCGTTGGGCCAACGCTGCTTCGAAATGGCCGTCTACATCAGTGCGGCGGCGCTCAGTGTCCGGGAATTGCAGTTCGTTGAATTTGCCATCAAATACGGCGAACTGGTCGCGAGCTACGGCGACAAGATTGTGAAATGTATTGGGATCTTCTTCGGCACACGGGTGCTGATTGAGCTGCTCCAGGTTCTGCTTAACGAATCCTTCGGCCTGTATCGCGAGGGCGAGCGTACCAGCCAACAGGTCCGTACGCTGGTCCCGCTGCTGCATTCCGTCAGCCAGTACTCGGCCTATGTCGGCGGCGTCATCTGGATGTTGATCGTGTTTGGATTCCCCGCGCAACCCATTCTGGCTGGTGCCGGAATCTTGGGTTTGGCCGTGGGTTTAGGAGCTCAAAGTCTCGTCACCGACGTTGTGTCGGGACTGTTCATTCTCTTTGAGAACCAATTCCTCGTGGGAGACTTTATTGAAGTCGGTTCTTCGAAGGGGATTGTCGAGGCCATTGCTGTGCGTCATACGCAGATCCGCGACGATCAGGGAAAGTTGCATATTATTCCCAATGGTCAGATCAAATCGGTCATCAATTCGTCGAAGGGTTTTATCTTTGCCGTAGTGGATGTCAAAGTTCCCAGCGGCCACGATTTAGAAGCCCATCTGCGAGCCATGGCCGATGCGGGCCGGCAGCTGCGCAAGTCGCATTCCGAAGTTTTGGCCGACACCACCATTCAAGGTTTGGTCGGGCTGACATTGCAGGAAACGACCATCCGAGCCGTCACCAAGGTGAAGCCGGGAACTCATCAGCTAATGGAGAACGAATACCGCCACATCTTAAAGGGAATCCTCGACCAGATGGCCGCACTCCCCACAGATCGCGTGGCGGCGTAAGATAGGACATAGTCGTTGCCATAGTCGTTGTTCGCTCCGCGAACATAACGCATTCGCAGTTGCCG
>JAZKFE010000202.1:0-4196 GCA_040386595.1 Planctomycetota bacterium
TGTAATTGATAATGTTGTTCGCATTGGCCTGATCCAGGTATGGCAGAATCAGACTCGCAAAGCTGTGCAAGTGATAGTTGGCAGGTGGGGTCGGGATCGGGGTGGGCAATCCCCACACTCCAACACCCGAGGCGCCGGTGCTCGCACAGGGGAAGACTGTCGACGAGCTTTCGTAATTGTGAAGGGCCAAACCAATCTGTTTTAGATTGTTTTTGCATTGCGATCGGCGAGCGGCCTCGCGAGCCTGCTGTACCGCTGGCAGCAACAACGCAATCAGCACTGCAATAATGGCGATCACAACCAACAGTTCAATCAGTGTGAAACCGCGTCGTTTAAGCATCTTCAGTTCTCGCTGGATTTTGGGGCAGGGGGGCTTGTCTCTGTCGTCGGTTCGACCATTAGGCGGTGAGGTAGGTACCAGGTCAGGATTGCTTCATTACAACAATCTGATGAATGTGAGAATGTTTGTGGAATCGTAGCTGGTGCCGAAAGGGATTTCAATCATTCTTTCCGAAAGTTTTCACCCGTTCTGCCCATGTGGGCTGCTCGCTCAAGTATTTCAGCCTCCCTTTATTGATGTTTCCGGGCCTGAAAATATCTTCGAGTTAAATAGAAGATGTGGTTGACAGTCGAGCCGGACCGGCTTATGTTCTAGTGAACTCGAACATCATGTTCACCTTTCCCAACCCGGGAGTTCTCCTCTCATGACTCGACCTCCAGCAGAGCAACCGACGGAGTTGGAGCTGCAGTTCCTGAAAATTCTGTGGGACAAGTCGCCCCAACCCGTTCGCGAGATCCGTGATGTACTGGCCAAGTTGGGGCGCGATATCGCGCACACGTCGGTCATCACCACCCTCAACACGATGGTAAAAAAACGGTTCCTCACACGAAAGAAAGAGGGGAAAGCGTTCCTCTTTTTTCCACGTATCACACGCGAGCAGGTGTCGAAATCCGTTCTGGGGGACGTGGTCAATCGAGTCTTCGACGGATCCGCGGCCGCCGTCTTGCTGGGGCTGTTCGAGCATTCTGATATCAAACACGACGAACTCAAAGAACTTCGCGAGCTGATTGATCAACGAATGAAAGCAGGTGACCAATGAACCATTCGCTGCTACAGGTCTTCAATCAGAGCGTGTGTTTTGCGATCACGCAAACACTCTTACATTTCTTGTGGGAAGGCTTGGTGATCGGGCTGTGCACGTGGATGATGGCTCGATGTTTTCGGAGAGCGAATGCACAAGTCCGCTATGGAATTTATGCCGCCAGCCTGGCGTCGATGACATTTTGCGTGCCGGTCACGTTCGCTGTAGTAAGTCAATCGACGACAGCCTTCACCAATAGCCTTGCGGCAGGCGGTTCGCTGACGACGCGTAATTCAACTTTGCGGCCACCGAATTTAGAAGCCGCATTTCCCGCAGGTGTTGAAGCAATACCCACGGCGGGACCTGAAATCGGATCACCGAAATTGATCTTGGCCCCGGCAGTCGAGACTGCGGACATGGTTCTAGCCACGCGGGAATCACGATTTTCGAACTGGCTGCGCATGGCGTCTCCGTATACCGCCAGCATCTATCTGTTGGGAGTCGCGTTGATGCTGGTGCGGTTGTGTTGTGCCTTGTGGGGAGGACATCGCTTGCGGCGAATTGCGACTCCAGTTCGCGACCCGCGGTTGCTGTTGCAGATTCGTGAGCAAGCTCAGCGGATCGGGCTCAGGTTTGTTCCGATTGTCGCCTATTGTGAACGAATCGCAATTCCAGCAGTGGCCGGGGCGCTACGTCCGGTCATCCTGCTCCCGACATGGCTTGCTGCCGAGCTTGACCCCCAGCAATTGCATATCATCCTGGCCCATGAGATGGCGCATATTCGCCGCTTCGATTTGGTTTTGAACGTGCTCCAACGACTGCTGGAAACGTTGCTGTTTTTCCACCCGGTTGTCTGGTACGTCAGCCGACAACTGAGTTTTGAGCGGGAAAACTGCTGCGATGATGCCGTGGTTCAGGCGGGCTATGGGAGTGTGCAATACGCCCACACCTTGGTGCGGATGGCGGAGCTGTGTAGCTCAACCCATCGACCGATTGCGGCGTCTCAACTGGCCCTGCTTGCCGCGAGTGGCGACAACACCAGCCAGCTCAAACGGCGCATTCTGCGATTACTTGGCCACGAACGGCAGACCGGTTTGACACGAGGCGATTCGTTGACGCTAGTACTGCTGGCCGTAATTTTGGGCGTGACGCTGGTCGGAGTCTGGCAACAAGCCGTCGCCGAATCGCCAGATCAGCGCCAAGCCAACGTGAAGCCGGAAGGCTCGGCCCAATTTCCGAGTTCGAAGGCAGAAGCTGCCAAGATCGGTAGCAAACTCGTCGCGGAGAATCTGAACGCTCAGATATCACCCCCGCCGGCAAACGCTGCTCCCCTCAACGCGGCACCCACAAATGGAGGCAACACAAACGACAATGCCAAGGAGATTGAGTACTCGGGAACAGTGCTTGATATGGACGGGAAGCCGTTCGCGGGTGCGGAAATTTGGATCTTGTTAATGGGTCGGCTCAACGACGATCCATCCTTTCCGGGTATGGTCAAGCGATTGACGCGTAGCGGGGCAGATGGAAAGTTCTCGTTTCGGATTCATCGCATTCCGAGGTCCTCGCCTCGTATCATCGCCAAAGCTCCTGGATATTGCTTGGACTGGATGCCGTTGGCCGCGTTCGAGAATAACCCTGTCGATTTGAAAAACAGAGACTTTCATCAGCAACGAGTCGACAAAGCTCTCGGGGCAGGCCGTTTTGCGAGCCGCACGCTGAAGTTGATGCGGGAGGCCGGGCCCGTGCAAGGGCGACTCGTTGATTTGAAAGGGCAGCCGCTATCAGGCGTGACGGTCACCGTGAGATATCTCTCAAGCCTCGACTTTGCCATGCTCAAGCAGGCCTTCGAAGATTCGGCGAAAGGTTTTGTTTCACAAGCTTTGCATCAATCAGGTGCCAGAGCGGTGGCACTTGGTCATGCCGAATTGAGCCAATTGTTGCCGCCGGTGAAAACCAATGAAAACGGTGAGTTTTCCCTATCGGGGCTAGGTCCCGATCAAATCATGACCGTGATCTTTACGGGGGAACACGTCGCTAGTGTGCCGTTATATATCGTCGGACGCGAGATGGAAAACAAACAGTTGCCGCACATCAGCTCTCACCCTCAAGGTGCTCAGGATGTGTTTGTTGGTCTGCATTTTACGCATACAATTGGGCCTGCCGTTCCAGTGAGTGGAACGGTGACCGAGTTCCAATCTGGAAAGCCAATCGCGAATGCGACCGTATTTGTCGACCGTCTGTTCGAAGAGAACAGTCATAAACCCAACACGCCATTACGAATGCTGATGCAGCACGTTTACGCGGTGACGGATGAGCAGGGGCGTTATCGTCTGCTCGGAATTCCACCCGGAACAGGCCATGTTCTACATGTGATTGTTCCGAAATCGGAGCCGTGGCTGATGGGATCACAAACGTTTGCCATCGATTCGAAACAGTCAGAACTCAATTTGAATCTTAAGGTGTTTCGAGGAATCTGGATTGAAGGGAAGATCACCGATGCTCAGACGGGCGAACCGATCACCGGATATGTGGACTACCTCGCGCTAAAACGCAATCCCCATATTCCGCAAAAGTTTGGGCTAAGCGATTGGTGGGATTACAGACGATTTCCGACCGATGCGTCCGGGCACTACCGAGTCGTGGGCCTACCGGGTCCTGGTGTATTGTTCGTCCGTAGTTCCGAAAAGAGGGTCTACCCGCTAAGTGTCGGTGCAGAGAAAATCGAGAGTTATAATCCGAAGAACGCCAGCTTCCTGCTGACCACTCCAACTGGGATGCCGCTCTCCAATTGGAATCGGATCGAGCAGATTGATCCGCCGGTTGATGCCAAGTCATATCAAATGGATTTTACACTTTCGGCGGGCATGGAACTGACCGGGCATGTGGTGGATGCGAATGGCCAGCCAGCGTCTTCTATCGAAGCCGTCGGAGAAGTTGACAAGGATGTCTTTTTCCGAAAACTCGAGGCCCACAAGTTTGTTGTCTACAACTATGACGCGACGGTGCCGAGGGATCTGTTCTTCAAAGCCACACAGAACTCGCTGGTAGGCCACCTTCACTTGGAAGGGCCACCGCCGGCTGCGCTGACGGTGGGTACGTCCTGACGGCGTTCTA
>JAZKFE010000202.1:4206-14105 GCA_040386595.1 Planctomycetota bacterium
CCGCGGAGAAGTGGCGGGACGTGGGCCAGTCGCTGGACTCGCTGGCGGTCACCGTCAAGGGCCGCCTCATCGAGACGGAGGCAGACCAACCGGCGACTGGCTATCGCTTATACTGCAGATCGACTAAGCAGGGGCCGTTCCGTATCGAGGACACAAACACGGACCTCACCGGCCGATTCGAGATCAAAGGTCTTCTAGCGGGAAACGTCTTTCAAATGGAGACATGGAATCCGCAAGATCTCGACCGCGAAGGAACTCGATTTACGATTGACCTCACGAAAGCCAAACCCGGAGATGTGATTGAACTGGGGGACGTGACCGTAAAGAATGCCAAGTCGACTGCGAAGTAGCTGTACCAAGAAGAAGGTTTCGTCCTGATGGACGGGGTGATAAACAATAGGGCTGGTCGGCCAAGATAGCCGATCAGCCCTATGTTGGTTTTCGTGACTTAGGGCCTAAGGCACCCAGATCACATAGATCACTGCGAACAAGATGGTGCCCACGACTGCCGTAACGATTCCGGAAAAGCGTTTTCTTTTCAGGTAGAAAATCAACACGATTCCCGTCACTGAAACAAATACCATCAACGCGGCGGTGATGTCGATGATCCAGGACCAGACGATGCCGGTGTCTCGACCTTTGTGTAAATCGTTGATCACTGCCACCACACCCATCACCGTTTCGGTGATGGTGTAGTGCCCTGATTCACAATTGATGACCGTGTCGGCCGAATAGCCTGGTCCCTTAAACAGGATCAGACATTCGTGCTCGTCGGCGCGGAACTCACTGACTGTTCCCCGCAGACGCCATTTCTCTCGGAGATGTTCTACAATCTCCAGCTTGGCGACCTCAGGAACTGCCGACGTATCCGAGCTTACCGGGGTTGAGCCTTTCAGCCATTCGAGCTTGAGATCACCTTCATGTGTCGTGATTCTCTGAGTTTCCACACCGAACCATGTCGGATGGTTCAGTGTGATCCCTGTCACGGCGAAGAAGACCAGAGCCGTGAAGCCCAGCAACGACACATAAATGTGCAACCAGCGGACGGCCGCCGCAAACCGCGTATAGAAACTACGCGGTGCGGGGACTCGCTTGGGAAGTTTGATCGCTCCCGCTTCGGCTTCAGTCAGCTCACTTCTTCTCGGCGGGCTGTGCTGCGGGTTCAGTTTTGGGAGCTCGGTATTCGACGCTGGCGGATTTAATCTCGACATTCTCTTTGAGTTTCGTTTCTGCAATGGGGTCCGAGCCCAAAACGAGTTTATGACGGATCAACTGATACGTCCCGTGTTCTCGAGCGACTTCGATGAACAATGTGTACTTGCCGGGTTTCAACAATTTGCCGGCGTCGTCCTTGCCGTCAAATACGGCCTTGTACTCACCCGCGGCACGTGTGGCCGAGGAGATTGTACCAATGAGGTCAGTGCCGTCGGCGAGCTTTCTGACACCGTCGTTACGGAACCAGCGAAGCAAGTCACGATGCCAACGGGGACCAGGTTGCTTGGTCTGCATCCAAAGGACGGCAGTCCGTACTGGGAACTCATCTTCGTCTTCCAACCAGATGGCGACATACGGGCGACGATACTGAGCACCGCTCGGTCGATTCAGTTCGAACTTAACGACCAATTCCAACAAGGCATTGGCGGCCACTGCGGGAGCGGCTGGTTGGGCGGCTTCTGGTTTCGCGGCGTCAGGTTCTTGACCAGCCAAAGCGACTTCACGCGGTGCAGCTGCTGCGAAGCGGAACAAGCTAGGTTGCTCGAGATGGTTCCAACCAGCGCTACGTGATTGCGTACCATCGGTGGCGACGATCAGACATTCGATACCGGGCATCGATTCAATCAGCGCCAAGCCTTTGTCGGCGGGCAGCACGTTCAAAATTGTTGCTAAGGCATCCGCATCGGTGCTGCTTTCGGCAACAACTGTCGCACTGGCAATCCCTGTTGCCGTGTGGCCTGTCCGGGGATCAACGATGTGTGAATACCACTTGCCGTCGATTTCAAAGCCACGTCGATAGTTGCCACTGGTGGCGACAGCGCGATTGTTCAAGAACACGACGGTGATCGGTTGAGCATTCACAGCATCGTGTACAGGATTCGCAATCTGTACCTGCCGCACGGATTGACCAGACACTCGCAAGTCACCGCCGATGTTGACGATCACGCCGTGAACGTTGCTGTCCTGCAATGCCACTTGACTGGCGGCGTCGACAATTGCGCCTTTGGCGACAGCGTTCAAACTCAACGGCACGTTCGACAGGTGCTTGGCCGTGCGGGTCTGCTCATCCAAACTCCAGTGTTTCTGCTGAGCCAACGCGGCGGCCTCCGCCATCTCCGAGGAGCTCGGCAGTTGGTTGCGTTTCTCTGCTTTTTGCCAGACTTTGGTGATCACTTCGGCTGCCGGATTAAAGGCACCACCACTCACCAGCTGCCAGCGTTGACTCGCCTTCAGCACGGAAAACAATTCCGGTGAGATCGTCTTTGAATCACCAACTGTGGCCTGCCAGACGCTGAATTCGCTGGTGGCATCATAGGTGCTGAAGATTTTTGACTGACGTTGGATTTCTTTCAGAATCCGACTTTCGGCGTCGGTGGCGGCACTGGGGGTGGCCGCTTCAAGCTGAATTTCCAGGGAGGTGCCCAACACGTTTTCATGATGGAACGTGTAGGTCTCGGACGCGGATGCTGACGACAGCCCGCAACACAGCAGGGCCGACATCAGCCAGTGCAGTCGCAGAACGGAAAGCCACGATGGCATGTTTACTCCAAGTTGAATTGTTTTCGAATCAATCGAGCGCGGGGCGTGAGTCGCAATGGGTGCCACCCGCTCTAACAGTACTGGCCCGTGGCGTGCAGGTCGGCACGCTGCACTGCTAGAGCGAATGGCACCCCTGAAGGTTACCTGACCGCAGAACAATTTCGCGATTAGTTAGCGGGAGGCGTCGCGGGGGGATTCGCTCCTGCGGGGCCACCTGGACCGCGCGAACCGCGAGCGGAAAATGACGTCTTGAAATCGGCTTCAAGTTCAGATTTCTCGATGGCGCCGTCTTTGTTGGCATCAATCCGTTCCAGATTTCTCTGGAGTCGAGCGGGGATTTCATCACCCGTCAATTTGCCATCTTTGTTCTTATCGTTCTCATCGAAGATTCGGGTGGCGGCTTGAACCGGATCACCACCGAAACCACCTCGTCCCTGACCACCTTGTCGGCCACCACCAGCACCTTCCGGCCGGCCCTGTCCACCGCCTTGGCGGCTTTCCTGGCTACGAACAAATGCGGCGATTTCTTCTTTACTAGCGGTGCCGTCTTTGTTCTCGTCGATCCGAGCAATCAAGGGTTGGAAGCGTTCGCCGACTTCGTCCTTCGTCAGTGATCCATCCTTGTTCTTATCCATCCGCGTCAACCGTAGCAGCAGATCCGATGAGGTCGGACGTTCTTCTGTCGTATTGGAGCTGGCCCCAAATCCGACCGTCGTGGGATTGGGATCGAGCAGCGCGAAATGGGCGACGCCCTCCTCTTGTTGATCGATACCGTAGAACAACAGTCGGTCTTGATATTCCAGCATCGACATGGCGGTGCTGCGGAAGGGGGGCTCTTCAAACAACGTCTGCCAGGTGTTGGCGGCCGGGTCGTAGACTTCGATCGATTTGGCTGCCTGGAAATGTCCGTCGACTGAAGCGAACCCACCGGATAAGTAAATCTTGCCGCCCGCCGCAGCGAGGCTCGGGAAGACTCGCGGGTGCTGCGGTGCGGCCGCGGTGGTCCATTGACTGGTTTTGAAATCGAAGACATTGGTGGGGCCGACAATCTTCGAATCGGCTCCTAATCCACCAACCGCATAATAGCGATCACCCAGTACGGCGCCGCCGAAAGAACGTCGCGTCACAGGGATGTCAGCGTTTGGAACAACCGTTGCGGGTTCTTCGGCATTGATCTTCCACAGCCAGGTCTCTTTAGCGAGTCCCGATTGAGCCGTATTCACTTGGCTGCCCGCGAAGGTCCAGATGGCACCGTCATAGACGGCGCTGCTGAACATGGCCCGTGCTGTCGGGAGATGTTGCACTTCTTCCGACCAAGCTTTGCTCCGTAGGCGATATTGGAACACGGTGTCGACCGAGCTGAATTTCTCTCCGGGATGAGCCAAGCCACCGAAGACGTAAATCGATTGATCAACACGACTGCCGACAAGTTGTGCATTTGCGTTCTGAGTCGGTTGCGGCAGATTCGGAAGCTGTTCGACTGTGCGTGCCGCGAGATCGAAGCGAAACGCTTCATTCACAAAGGCATCTTTGGAAAAGTCATGCGGTGCCGTGCTGTTGTTGCCACCGAATGCGTACAGCGACGACCCATTCAGCACCAAGGCTTGGCCCTGTTTCACCTTGCCGGTGAAGGGAACTTTCCACTCGGCGACTTTGTGTGCTTGAGCGGCACCGACTCCGATGACTTCGATATTTGCGAGGTATCCACCACCACGAGCGACACCCGCGACGGCTACCAACTGATCCTTACCAGCAGCCACCAAGCGATGGAAGCTGCGGGGAAACAACAGCCGTTCTACGGGTTTCCACGCCGTTGCGGCGGCGTCCAGCCCATACACGACCCCTTCTGATCCGCTGAAGTACAAGTTGTCGCCAACGGGGAACGCGGAAATGGCGAAGCCCGCAAACCCACCGCTGCCCGGCAGATCGGGGCCGGCCGTCCACGCATTGGTTTGCGGATCGAAAATATGGACCTTCTGAGAGATTCCGTTGTCCTTGTTCATGCCACCAAGAACATAGAGCTTATTGTTGTGAGCGGCCGCCGCCAGTGCTCGTGTGACAAACGGGGGCTTGGCGATCGGCGTCCATTGACCATCCAGCTTCGTGAGGTCGAAGACCAATGCTTCTTCATGCCAGGGAGCTTCTTGAGCATTACCCGCTTGCAGGTTCCAGCCACCGACGACGTAGAGTTTGTCACCCACCACAGCTGCATCCAGTGACGAACGCGGAATGGGCAGCGGGGCTAGGTCGGCCCAGGTATTCGTTTGCGGGTCGTACTTGGAGAACTCGGCGAGAGAGTTGAAGGCCGTTTCTTCTCCCACATGATTCTTAAAACTTAGTCCCCCGACGCGGAAGATCTGATCCTTCCACGCCACGAGCCCCGGGCTCTGAGAAGGTTGGTGCATCGCCAACTCTTCTTGCACGCTACCCGGTTTCACCAGATTGATTCGTGTGAAGTGCGGGGACAGACCTTCAATAGAATTACCGGGAATACGGCCGATATGACCACTAAACACATAAAGGTAGTCGCCATTCACCGTGGCGCCAAAGCTGGAAATGGCTTCAGGCAGCGGAGGGTACGGCATTGGTGACGGGCGTTTGTCCTCTGCCATCGAGTACGTTCCGAGGCCGATGGTGATCAGTGCGCCCCAAAGTAACGCAACTAGACGTGAAGAGGGTGGACGCATAGAGGGAAGTCCTTAATGTTGAGGATCAGGCGTGGGGTTGAGGAAGGATGAAAACCGGTCGCCATACCGCAGCGACCGGTTGAGTTTTGGATACGATGCCAATTCCGCACTTGGGTCACTTTTTCCGAGGCCCAGGATCAGGAGTTGAGGGAATATCAAGTTTGCGTTCTGGCAGGACGACATCTCGCATAAACTTGTCCCACGCCGGTTCAGATTGCAGCTTGGGATCGTTGAGCTTCAGTCGATCGAACGTCGCCGGATCGTACTTCTCAGCGGGCTCGAGATCGCGCCATTCTTCCACCGTTAATGGCTCCGCAGGGGATAGTGGAGCGGGTTTCGGAGTGCCGCAGCCGGTGACTGCCAGTAAGCCCCCCAGGAGTAATGAACTCAGTAACCGAGACGCGAACATTCTGGACTTGCTCCAAGTTTGCGAGTCGATGACTTGCAAACACATCGAGTTTGAGGCTGAAGATCAATTCCGGTAAGAAGTACCCCGGCGCACGATAAATTCCGTTAGCCGGGCACCGCGTTATTCGACGGGGGCAACTTCCGTCCCAGCACGAGTGGACAAGGCGCGATAGATGTCGTTGGACATGTTCTCGCTGTGGAATCGGACCGCACCATCGGAATAAGCAAAGTGGCCTCCGCCAACATGCTCACTCCGGAACGCGCCGTAAACTGTTGCCGTGTTGTTGTGCTTATTGAATGGATAGAAGGTGGTGCCCCAAGCATAGCCAATGTAGCCATATGCCCAAACACCGCCGTAGCTGGTGGATGCAATCCCGGCAGGCTTAAAGTCTGTTTCACCTGCAAGGAACGTATTTGAGGACCCGTCGGTGATGTCTCGGATTGATTTCTCTGCCTTGTTCTTCAATTTCGCGGCAGCCGACGTGACCGGAACGACGACTCCGTCAAAGTCGGGTTCGGTGGCTCCGTAGTGCAGTAACTGGGCGTCGGTGGTTCCCGCGGAGAACAGGTAGCTGCAAGGGGCGCGGTTTTCAGTCAACGCCGCGCTGGGCATATTCATGGTGGGGCACAGAAAAGTCGGAATCGTCATTTGTTGCAGGATGGCGTTGGTGAAGCCATCACCATCCGTATCAACAGTGCTGTTGCGGGCGAGCTTTGGGTCCCACCGCTTGGCAATCGCGTCTTGTTCCAAATAGGGCAGAATTTGAGACAAGCCCGTCCCCCAATTTGAGACCGATTCGCCAGGCCAGAGGTCCCGTGTTGCGTAGGGAAATTTGTTGAATGTGTCGTGGAACATGTGTGTTGCCAACGTAATCTGCTTCAGGTTGTTCTTGCACTGCGACCGGCGAGCCGCTTCGCGGGCCTGTTGCACGGCGGGCAAGAGCAACGAGATCAGGACGGCGATAATGGCAATGACGACCAGCAATTCGATCAGGGTAAAGCCGCGTCGGTCGGTCGAATTCAGATGGTGCGAGGGACGAGGCACGAGACGAGAGGTTTGCACAGCAGGCTCCTGCAAAAGGAAGACAACGAAAGCCGTGCCGAGCGGAGGCACGGGCCTCAAAATTCAATACTGAGAGGCGTGGCTGGCGTTGTAGGACTAGAGAGTCCGAGCTTGCTGCAATCTCAATTGAGATCGAGTCTCAATCTCACGAAAGGATACTCCTTGGATATTCCGCTACGCAAGTGATTAACCTCGATTTTTTTGAACGTCTCACAAAATACTGACAACCTACCGGAAGGTCGGTGTGCAATTTGTCAACCGGTTCCGCCGGATTGAGGCGGAATAGAACAAACAGTTCATTGTTGCGGCGGCGTTTTCGCCACTAGAGTTGAGTCGTGACGGAATTTTGACCGCGTTCGCTCGCCCATCGGCCGTGCATCAATCCTGATTCTTCAAAGTCTACAAAAATGGGCGATGTCCTAGACAAAGCTCGCAACCGGCCGCATCTCTGGTTGACAACGGGTCAGTCTTGACTGGCCGTCATCTTCATCTTCCAGGGCAAGGTATGGGCATGGTCAGAAATCGACGCCCGGCGTTCACGTTGATCGAACTGTTGGTGGTGATCGCGATTATCGCGGTTCTCATCGCCCTGTTACTGCCCGCCGTACAACAGGCTCGCGAAGCGGCCCGTCGAACTCAATGCCGCAACAACATCAAACAACTGGGATTGGCGATTCATAACTATGAATCGGCCATGACGTGTTTGCCGCCGACCGCGGTGGTGATTCGACAACCTGATAACTCGCTCTGGACTGCTTATCTCGGGCCCCGCTCGCGACTGTTACCGTATATTGAGCAGGGCAATGCTTACAACGCGATCAATATTAATACCTCTTATGGTGACGTCGCCAATATCCCGGCGGTCGGGCGAGTGACGCAGATGTTTCTGTGTCCGAGCGAACCGCGTAGCGAGCCCGGTGCGAACGCCTCGTTTGGAACGATTGGCGGCGTGAATTACGGGTTCTGCATGGGGGATTGGTACGTTTGGGCTGGCCCCGACGGAGGTCCCCAGACGCGTTCGGCGTTTGGTGTCAATCTGTCGCGACGCATGGCCGATTTCACCGATGGGACCAGCCATACGCTGTGGCTCTCGGAGGTCAAGAACTATCAACCCTATATTCGCGATTGCGGATCGCTCTCGGGCATTCATGATGCGAACAACATTCCGTCCCCTTCCGCCGATCCGGAAACCGTGGCTCCCGAATATGCGGCAGGCGGTTGTACCTTTTTATTGAACGGCCATAGTCAATGGGCCGAGCTAACCGTCCATCACAATGGTTTCACCACGGCGTGGCCGCCGAACAAAGTGACTCCCGGCGGGCCCAGCTTTGCTTATCCCGATGTTGATCTCAACAGCCAGCGAGAACGAATTGGCGGTCCCACCTTTGCAGCCATCACGTCACGCAGCCATCACATCGGCGGCGTGCATTCTCTCATGGGAGATGGTGCCGTGAAATTCATTTCATCGTCAGTCGACGGTCGTGTCTGGCGAGCACTCGGCACCGTTGCCGGAAGTGAAGCCGTCGGCGGTGACTCGTATTGATGCCTGTGGCGAACTCTATGGAGTGTTGCGGATGAAGCGGGTGGTGATTCTGGGATGTATTCTGTTAGGGCAAATTGGTTGTCGCTCCATCGACGAAACCAACTCCGATGTCGATCAGAGCCGAGCTCGAGAAACCCTGGTCACGGCACTCGATGCCTGGAAGTCCGGGCAACCTCGAACATTGGCGAAGCTCAACCCGCCAATCCGGTTCGGCGATGACGACCTACAAGCGGGCCTGCAACTACAAAACTACGAAATTTCTGAGCCGAATCAACCGATCCACCCCTTTCGAGATGTGAAAGTGGTGCTCACCTTACGGGATCGTCGCGGCAAAGTACTCACCAAGACCGCCGCGTATCAAGTGGGGCTCGACCCCAGCCTCAGCGTACTCCGTAGCGATAATTGATTGCTGAAAACCCTCCGACCACGCATTCTTAATTTATAGACCCCTTGAGAAAGCGACCCTCATGCGTCACCTCTTGACGGCCATTGCATTCGGTAGCTTGTGTTGCGGATCGATCTTCGCCGCGGATGCCCCCTCAGGTCAACGAGTGTGGAACTTCGACACCGATGTGGTCGGACAAGCTCCTGTGGGTTTTCGGACTGCGGTCGGGGCATGGTCTGTGGCTGCAGATGGCAACAACAAGGTGCTGGCTCAAACAGCGCTGAGTGCCGATGCCGTTTTCAATGTGATTCTGCGGCCAGATATTGTGTTCTCTGATGTAACGCTCAGCGTGCGGCTTAAAGCGGTCAAAGGTGTCGTTGACCAAGGAGGCGGGCTCGTCTGGCGGGTGAAGAATGCGAAGACCTACTACGTCGCCCGTTTTAATCCGCTGGAAGATTCTTTACGCGTCTATAAGGTCTTGGACGGCAAGCGGTCCCAGCTGGGAAGCGTCAAGGCTCCGGGCGACACGGACTGGCATACGCTCCGAGTCACCATGCAGGGGAGTAAGATCGGTTGTTTTCTCGACGATAAGATCCAGATTGAGGTCGAAGATGCTTCGATCCGAGGCTACGGTCGCGTCGGTTTATGGTCGAAGTCTGATGCTCAGTCGTATTTCGATGATTTCGTGGCGTCGGGTGAGATGCTCATTCCCAAGCCCGAAGTCGTTGCCGGGGAAACGAAAGAATTCGAAATCAAGGGCGAACGCCCGTTTCTCGGTGGTCATGAGGTCGACCTGTGGGGGCTGCGGTGCGGCAATGCTTTTTATAGCGACGCCGTGACGGAACGCTTTATCCGCAACTTTGACAACATGAATGCTCATGGAATCAATCTGGTCGGCGCCTACATTCAAGGCGTCAACGCCGGGCATCCTGATGGCGATGCCGGGTTAAATGGTTTTACGCGACACGGCAAGATCCTGCCCGAGGTCGCTCGCCGAATCGAGTGGTTCGTACGTGAAGCCGACAAGCGAGGAATGGTCGTGATGATCGGTGTCGTGGC
>JAZKFE010000202.1:14115-14921 GCA_040386595.1 Planctomycetota bacterium
ATTTCTACGCCGACGAGGACATCCAAGCGGCAATTGAAAACACCGCCCGCTTCCTGAAAGAGAAGAAGCTGCACAACGTGTTTGTGAATCTCTGTGACGAATTCAACCACCCGCTGGCGGCAGACAAGCTTTTGATCCGTGAGCCAGATGGCGAGAAGAAGAAGGATCTGCTGACCAGTTGGTTCAAAGCGATTGCACCGGATATTGAGGTGGGCGTTGGTCCTCATTGGAAATCGGGGACCTCGGATACTTATCCGACGATGGATGTGCGAATCATCCAGAAGGGGATGCCGATTCCCCAAACAGGCTTCGTCGTGAATGTGGAGCCGATCCGCGAAGATTTTTTTAATAATGACGGAATCTTTAACGCTACGAATCTGGATGCGGTCTTTACCAATTGCCGCAACTATCTCGACGCCCCCAATGCCGTGTTCATGTTTCATTCAGGCTTTGTGCAAGGCATCACCAACTACAGTGGCACGGCTCCCCACGGCGAAATGGGGGGCTATGGCACGGGCCCGACAGATCGGGGCATTCGATTCTATTACGAATGGGTTCGCGACAACGTTGGTCGCTGGGAATACCCTCGCCACGTCCCCACAGCCGAGTTCTCTATTGAATCTCAAGGTGGCTGAAATCTTGGGGGTACTGAACCGTCTCGTAGATGCAGTGAAACGTGTTTCTGATGTAGCGATCGATCCAATACCGATGGATTTGTTGAAAACTCGGAAATCCCAAATCAGGTATTCTGGAGATACTGTGCGACCATCGCTTTGACGTCTTGACGGCACTCCGCCAAAAATGAA
>JAZKFE010000202.1:14931-18709 GCA_040386595.1 Planctomycetota bacterium
CGCAGCTGGTTCGGCGCGTCATCCAGGCGCGTCGAGGCAAGAGGGAACCCGGTGGAAATCCGGGACTGCCCAGCAGCGGTAAGCGGAAACGAACGCCGTAAAATGCACTGGCCCACTTCGAGATTCGTCTCGAAAGGCTGGGAAGCAGCGGCTACTAGGTAATGGGTATTCCTCGTTGAGGATCACCTGAAGTCCGCAAGTCCGAAGACCTGCCAGCAACGGGGTAATTCCGATTCATAGGATTTCGATGGCCGTTGCCGTCGGGTCGGGTTACTCGTCTGCCGAACCTTCTCGGGAAAGGGCGGTCGAGGATGCTAATGCTTTCATGCTGCGCGCCTGGTTCACAGCGCCTGACGGTCATTCCGTTCAGACGACTGCTGTGTGACTTCAAGTCCGTCGCGATGATTCCTCGATTCGCAATTCCAGGCTGGATTTCGGCGCGTCCCCAAGTCCGCATCGGTGAGGTGCGGAGAGGAGTCCCATCGCATGATCCGCGCCCCCCACGAATGGATCGTCCGGAAACGAGACGGTCGGAGCGTTCTATTTGAAGTCACTCGTATTCAAAACGCGATCTCCAACGCGTTTCGAGCCGAGCTGAATCTGGCTGATGGTCAGCCCCTGGAAACCGACATCCTGAAGGAAGTCGAGAGCGTTCTCAAATCCGTGGCGGACGACGTGGCTCCCCTGGCCAGTCAGCCAGCCGGTGTGGACGTCGAGCGGATTCAGGACCTCGTGGAGATGGGCTTGATGGCCCGTGGCCATTTCCGCGTCGCGCGTCGCTACATCATCTATCGTGCAGACCATGCCAAGATGCGTGCGCTGCGTGGTGAAACACCCGTAGTTGAAGCGGCTCCCCAAGTCCACGTCGTGCTGGAAGATGGAACTCGAGTTCCGTTCGACCCGCGCCGCGCCAAAAAGCGCCTGGCAGAAGTGGCTCGTGGGTTGGAAGACGTCGTCGACGTGGACGCCCTGTCGGACGAAGTTTTTCGCTCGGTGTTCGACGGCATTTCGATTGGCGAAATCTACCGCGCACAAATCCTCGCAGCCCGCTCCCGCATCGAGCGAGATCCGGCGTTTGACGTCGTCTCCTCGCGGTTGATGCTCAATGTGATCTATCAAGAAGTGTTGGGCGAGACGCCCGATGCCAAGTCACTGTCGCGGTTGCATCACGACCAGTTCGAGCACTACGTCATCGACGGAATCCGCGCGGGGCGACTGTCATCAGAGTTGCGCAGTTTCGACTTAGAAAAGCTGGCGTCGGCGATGCAACCCGCACGTGACGCGCAGTTTCATTACCTCGGACTGCAAGCAATCTATGACCGCTATCTGCTGCATGTGAATGGCCGTCGCATCGAAACACCGCAGTACTTTTGGATGCGTGTGGCGATGGGGTTGGCGTTGCGCGAACCGAACCGCGAAGAACGCGCGATTGAGTTCTATGAAGTGCTCTCCACGTTCCGCTTCACCTCCGCGACACCCACACTTTTTAACTCCGGCACACCGCACCCGCAGCTGAGCTCGTGCTATCTGAGCACCGTCAGCGACGACCTGAGCCACATCTTCAAGGTGGTTTCTGATAACGCCATGCTCTCGAAATGGGCCGGCGGGTTGGGGAATGACTGGACCAACATTCGCGCGACGAATGCCTACATCCAGGGAACCAACGGCCGCAGCCAGGGCGTGATCCCATTCCTGAAGGTCGTGAACGACGCGGCCGTGGCCGTGAATCAGGGTGGCAAACGTAAGGGGGCTGTGTGCAGCTACCTGGAAACGTGGCATCTGGATATCGAAGAATTCCTTGATCTGCGCAAGAACACGGGTGATGAACGTCGGCGGACGCATGACATGCACACCGCCAACTGGATTCCCGACTTGTTCCTCAAGCGTGTTCGGCAGAACGCGCAGTGGACGTTGTTTAGTCCCGATGAAGTCAGCGACCTGCACGACCTTTACGGTAGCGCGTTTGAGAAGCGATACGAGCAGTACGAGCGGATGGCAGATGAGGGGGAACTCTTGCAGTTCCGTCGCATTTCCGCCCCCGAGCTGTGGCGTAAAATGCTGACTCGGCTGTTCGAAACGGGCCACCCCTGGGTGACCTTTAAGGATCCGTCGAACATTCGTTCGCCCCAGGATCATGTCGGCGTCGTGCATAGCAGCAATCTCTGCACCGAGATTCTGTTAAACACTTCAGAGCAGGAAACGGCCGTTTGCAATTTGGGTTCCGTTAACCTGGCGGCTCACATTGTCGCTGGCCAGCTCGATCTAGACCGCTTGCGGAATACCGTGACCGTGGCCGTGCGGATGCTCGATAATGTGATCGACATCAACTTCTATCCGACTCCTGAAGCGGGGACCTCCAACCAACGCCACCGGCCGGTGGGGTTGGGGCTGATGGGTTTTCAAGACGCCCTCTGCCTGTTGGGGATCAGCTTCGCCAGCGACGCAGCCGTTGAGTTTGCTGACCGCAGCATGGAAGCCATTTCGCACTCAGCGATTCTAGCTTCGGCAACTTTGGCCAAGGAACGTGGCGCTTATAGCACGTACCCGGGCTCGAAGTGGCAACGGGGACTATTGCCGATCGATACGCTGCAATTGCTGGAAGAAGAACGCGGCGAACCGCTGCCCGTCGATCGATCGGTGTCGTTGGATTGGCAACCCGTTCGTGACGCAGTGGCGCAGTACGGTATGCGAAACAGCAATGTTCTGGCGATTGCTCCGACCGCGACAATCTCCACAATTATCGGTGTCTCACAGTCCATTGAGCCGGCCTACAAACATCTCTATGCCAAGAGCAACCTCTCGGGTGAATTCACCCAGGTGAATGAAACGTTGGTCGCGGAACTCAAGCGAATTGGCTTGTGGGATGCTCAGATGTTGGATGAGCTCAAGTACTACGACGGCTCATTGCAGAACATCGGCCGGATCCCCTTGGAAGTTCGTCAGCGATATCTGACGGCGTTCGAAGTCGATTCGAAATGGTTGATCGAATGTGCCGCCAGACGGCAGAAGTGGATCGATCAGGGACAGTCGCTCAATCTGTATTTGGCCGAACCCAGCGGACGGAAAATGCACGACATGTATTTTCTGGCCTGGCAGAAGGGGCTCAAGACGACCTACTACCTGCGCACGCTAGCCGCCACGCAAGTTGAAAAGTCGACCCTCGACGTCAATCGCTTCGGCGTTCAGCCCAAGTGGATGAAGAATCGCAGCACCTCCAGCGATGTGGAAATTCAGCGCGAAGGGGAAGTGGAAACTGTTGCCGCATGTCGGCTCGATGATCCGACCTGTGAGTCCTGTCAGTAAGGTTTGATCGAATCGAGTGGCGTTAGGATCTGTGTTTCGCCTTTGTAACAATGGATGCCACTGGCCTCGCCGGTGGCATCCTGGCGGAACACACATCAACGGAATTCTCTCTTCGATCTACGACGACATCTTCGTATTTTGACGATGCATTTTTTGCGTCGATTCCCTCATACAAAACAGGCTGTCAACATGACTTCACTTCCTCTTGCCGACGGCTCCATTTCCAATGCGTTTATCCCCGTGCATGGACGGGTGAATGCACGCGAGAAGCGTCTAATTAATTGCCATCAGGTTGATGTGAATCAATTGATGCCTTTGAAATATCGCTGGGCTTGGGAGCATTATGTCAACGGCTGCGCCAATCATTGGATGCCCAATGATATCAATATGACGACGGATTTAGCACTGTGGAATGATCCCAATGGACTGACAGAAGATGAGCGGATTATCATCAAACGCAATCTCGGCTTTTTTG
>JAZKFE010000202.1:18719-21617 GCA_040386595.1 Planctomycetota bacterium
TGCCCACCGAAGTCCCCATGCATAAGGACATCGAAACCTGGAAATCCAGCAAGCTCAGCGATGACGAACGCCGTGTCATCCTGCGCAATTTAGGCTTCTTTGCCACCGCGGAAAGTTTAGTCGGCAACAACTTAGTGTTGGCGATTTTTCGACACGTGACTAATGCCGAGTGCCGGCAATATTTGTTGCGCCAGGCGTTTGAAGAAGCGATTCACTCACACACATTCCTCTATATCGTAGAGAGCCTGGGGCTCAACGAGGGGGAAGTGTTTAATATGTATCACGAAGTTCCCGCGATCGCTCAAAAAGATGCTCTGGAAATGGAGCTGACGAATGAGATTCTCGATCAGGAATTTACGACTGATACATTTGAAGGAGCACAAACCTTCCTCAAGAATCTGATTGGGTACTACCTGATCATGGAAGGAATTTTCTTCTATACCGGATTCGTCATGGTCTTGTCGTTCCACCGACGAAACCTGATGACCGGGATCGGCGAACAATTCCAGTACATATTGCGTGACGAGACGATCCATTTGAATTTTGGAATCGACCTGATCAACGGCATCCGCAACGAAAACCCCGATCTGTGGACTGCTGAGTTTACGCAGGCGATGATCGACCGCGTGAAGCATGCCGTCGAGTTGGAAATTGCCTACGCTCGCGACGTTCTACCGCGTGGTATCCTGGGGTTGAATGCCGACTTGTTCCGTGACTACGTCCAGTTCATTGCGGATCGTCGCCTGGAACGTATTGGTCTGCCGACACAGTATGGCTCATCGAACCCGTTCCCGTGGATGAGCGAAACGATCGATCTCTCGAAGGAGAAGAATTTCTTCGAGACTCGCGTGACCGAGTACCAAAGTGCCTCCACGCTGAACTGGGAATGACCGCCAGAACGCATCAGCGAAGGTCGGTGTGTTAGATGTCCATCGGGTGTCCTTGACCATTTCCAGGAGACCCGATAGTTTTGTAATGGTTGCTGGTTGCCTCCAACGCACTTGGAGGCACGAAGAGGGAACCCGGTGTAAATCCGGGACTGCCCCGCAGCGGTAAGCGGAAACGACCGCCGTCATAAGCACTGACTCAAACAGGGTTGGGAAGCGATGGCCAGTAGGAATACCGCACACCAATTACGGTGTGCGGCCAGTCCGCGAGTCCGAAGACCTGCCAGCGACTCTGTAGCTTGGTCTTACTGTTTTTGATGGCTGAGTCTATCAAACCAAGTTGCTGATCTGCCGGGCCTTCTCGGGAAAGGGCGGTCGAGGAATGCATGTGGTTGCCAGTGATACAATCGGCTTACGGTGCAGGACGGCTCGCTTTCAGCGGCGGTTCCAGCAGTATCGTATTCTGGGCGAATGGGCAACATCTCCTCGATGTGCTGTTTCCGGCGTTGGCCGGTCCAGGCCTTAATCCGTATCGGTGGGATACGGGAAGGAGCTCAGTCGCATGTTCATCACTCGACACATTCCTCGGGAATTGTCTCGTCCTTCGCAGTCTGGCAACGCGTGCCAGTGTTTGCAGAAGCTTCTCTCCACTCCAATTCGCATGCTGATTCGATCTACGGGGATGGTCCCCGTCGTACATCGTTGCCCTTATCGCCCCTCTGGCACAGGCACATGATGCCCGCGACAAGCCGCTGGTTCCTACGGCTGGGGTTCGAAGTATGGCACGTCCCCGGCATCTCGCGAGCCTGGCGCTATGACTTTGCTGATGGCAGCTTTGTCTTAGTCACAGATCTCGGAGGCTACGATCTACCGGAACCCGGCGGACCGTACTCGGCGATGTCATTGTCAGCAGCAAACGAATTAGTTGATTATCAAGAGTGGCTGCGCGACACCAAGGATTTATTCCATTGGTTTAGTCGCATGTCACGGTTGTGCGCTCGTCGAGCGCAGTAACGCACCTGATCTTTCAAACAATCAGCGCCCAAAATGCGATTGGAGAATACGAGCATGCAAACTGGAAACCTGGGATACCCACGTATTGGCAGTCACCGCGAATTGAAGAAAGCCGTCGAACAGTATTGGAAAGGGGAGTCATCAGAAGCCACGTTACGTCAGGAAGCGGCTCGATTACGAGCGGTCGCCTGGACGCTGCAACGAGACAGTGGTTGCGATTTTATCCCGTCCAACGATTTTTCTTTCTACGATCAAGTCCTCGATCTTACCGCGATGTTAGGGGCCGTTCCTGAACGCTTTGGGTGGCGGAGTGGCATCGTTGATCTGGGCACGTACTTCGCCATGGCACGAGGGCGAGAAGGCACGCCCGCCATGGAGATGACAAAGTGGTTTGATACAAATTACCACTATATTGTCCCCGAGTTACATGCGGGGCAGAAGTTTCAACTTGCCAGCAACAAAGCGGTTGCTGAATTCAAAGAGGCACAAGCACTCGGCATTACCACGCGTCCCGTGTTGATTGGGCCGTTGACCTACCTGCTACTCGCCAAAATGACCGATGGCAGCTCGGACGCGCTATCGCTGTTGGATGCCATTTTGCCGGTCTATGTGCAGGTTTTGCGGCAATTGTCCGAAGCCGGGGCCGATTGGGTGCAGATTGATGAGCCCATTCTGGTCACTGACCTCCCTGCCGCGGCGGTTGAGGGATTCCGTCGGGCTTATGCCCAGTTGGCATCAGCGGTGCCGAACGTGCGACTCATGCTGACGACCTACTTTGGTGACCTGCGCGAGAACTTGTCGCTGGCCGCTTCGTTGCCGGTTGCGGGGCTGCATGTTGATCTCGTTCGTGGGACAGGGCAACTCGACGAGGTTCTGAAGCAATGGCCCGAGGATCGTTGGTTGTCCTTGGGTGTTGTGAACGGTCGCAATATCTGGCGCTGTGACTTGGATGCCGCATTGCTGACACTGCAATCGGTGGTTGTCGCACGTGATGCTC
>JAZKFE010000203.1:0-12638 GCA_040386595.1 Planctomycetota bacterium
GGCTTTTTTCATGCACCTGCAATCCGTTAGGGTCAGCAAATTTCAAAATTGGCCACTCCACCGAGACCGATTCACAACTCAATCAAAGGGCCAATTTTGAAATTTGAACGCCCGACCCCAGATTCATTGAGTTGGATCACTGCGGTACGCTGCGCGGATATTGAGGTGTCTTGAGAATCCTTGGACATGTGCAGGATCAACAAACGGCCTCGTCCGTGCTGTGAGAAAATTATCGACCTCGAGTAAACCAGCACAAAACCAACAGCGGCCCGGCCAGCACTACCCAAATGAAGCCATAAGCAACAAGGGCGCCTGCAACAGCTTGAGAGACCAACTGGTTCCGCTGGGGATGAAACTTGACCATTGGATCGGCCCTTGTCGCACCAACCGAGATCAACCCCATAAGAACGCAAATGGATGTAATCAACAGTGCTGCGGCCAGCAGTCCACCGGACATGCAGCCTAGGTGTTTGATGGATGCTGCGGCTTGGCGAACACCGCATTTGGGGCAGATTTCCGCAGCCTTGTGAATCGCGTTACCACAAGTCGCGCAAAACTTTCCCGAGTGTGCCGCTGCGGGGACTGGAGCTGGAGCAGGAGCAGATTGTGGATCTGGGACGACTTGAAGATCAAACACCTCGCCGCATTTGCACCGGCCTCGCTTGCCAATGTTGACACTCGGCACACGGCACTCTGTGCGACAGGATGGACACCGAATATTGACGTGCGAGGGGCGCCATGTCGACATAACATATCCCACTGTTAGCGAAGTGGAGTTTTGCGGCTTCCCAGGTCAACTCTCGTGTGAAAGAGTGTCGCGGGGTAGCCCAGGTTCTGGAGCCTGGGTGAGCGAAGCGAATCAGAGGCCAACGCTCCTTCCCGACGACGTTTCCCTACGATCTTCAAATCATGTTACTGAACAGATCGCCGAAATGGCTAGATCGTAAAGTTCTCGACCGCTGCAGATTCTCGAAATAGCGAGTCTCGGTACAAGTTGTGGACTCTACTTCGTTCCGCTTACACAGGTTTGAAAACCTGTGCCACCCGACTTGTTGTTCGACTACCAGTGCCACCCCGCGGCAACGCTGCGTCAATCAGCCCAACTCGATCATCTGCTTGCTCAAGAGTGCGTCGATGATCAGATAGACCCGAGTGACATACGAATCGGGGATAAGATGGTCATTCGTGTCCAATGCCTTGGCTCGAGCCGCGGCGGTATGCACCATTTCCGCGGTAATCGAGCTGCGGCACCCGACGTTCTTGGAATAGCCACCTGCCGCCTGAGAAAGCAGTCGCCCGATGGCCGGGCACTTGAGCCCTTCCTCTACGGGATGATCGGAGAAGTGCAGGAGCAGCCAAAACTCAAAACAGGGATTGCTGATGGCCACTTCGTAGCCCTTGTCAAAGCACTGTTTGAGAACGTCGAGAAATACCTGGATATGGTCCGGCTTGGCCCAATGGTCTACATCGCCGCAGTACCACAACTGATCGTCTTCGCCAATTGAGTATTCTTGTTGATACTCATCCAGTCGGGCTAAGACCGCAGCAGGCGATCCCTTGCCGTCGGTGGTTTCCAAAACGCGGAATTGAACTCGCCGGGTGCGAAATTTGGCAAAGTACTTCTTCACTGCATCCTGATCTTCCGACGCAATCACAATCAAATTCGCATCGCGGACGACCCCGGTGTCTCGTTCCAGCGGTCTATTCTTGCGTGGCATTCGCTGCCTCCGGAACTCCACATTGCAGCAATTGCTCTAATGCCGCCATCGACCCAATGATGGGGATGGCTCCGAATCGGCCTTGCAAGTAGCCTTTTTCCACCTTGAGATCGTTCCGGACTTTGAAGTCCGAGAGCGTCGTCAGGCGGCTTTGTTGGTCCGCGTCCTTTTCCACAAACCAATACTCATCGCGCCGCAGCAGCTCCTGATTCAACAAGTGGGCCTCGTGCGTGGTCACAATCAACTGCCGAGGCACCCCTGGGCAAGACTCGCTGAAGAAGCGAATGAACTCCCAGCAAATCAGCGGATGCAGACTACGATCGAGTTCATCAATCACCACGGTCTTCGGCCGATCGGACGGGGCCAAGAGAAACGGTATGAAATGCAACAACTGTTGTGTTCCATCAGATTCCTCTGAAAACGGGAGTGCCGATGAGCCCTCTTTCCATGCATGTCTGGCGTACAACCGCCGCGATATGACACGTGTTGGGTCTTGCGGATCTGTCCGAATCAACGTGCCATCTATTTCTATTCCATCGAGAGATCGAAGTCGCGAGTCGGATTTCGTCACTGCCCTTAGGAACTTCCATTCTTCAGGATCGCCCGCAAATTCCTCGAGTTCCAAATCACTAACGCCTGTCCCGACATTTCTTAAGAAGCCTGCGACAAAGTTGCGAAGATTGGTGTCGTCGTTCAGTCTACTCAAGATGTTATGCGTCTGGTGGCCGGGGCGTGCAATCACCAAGTCCTCGGTGAGCCACTGAATTACTCCGTATAACGTTTCACCCTGTTCCTTTGGGCGTAGTTCGAGGATTCGATTCAGTAGCAGCTGCTCGGCTCGCAACGACAGTGCGGTAACTGCCTGCAATGTCTCGACGATTCGCGGATCGTGGGGAAACTCACTGCGCAGTTCCTTGCCGACAACAGCGCTGCCATCCGCAGAGCGTTCGAAAATGACGATCTCATCATTCCCTTTCACCGTCGTCAGCCATTCAGCGTGAACTCCGGTTTCAGCGGCGATATCAAATCCGTAAACGAACACACGCCCGCGAATCAGGAAACGAAATTCAAATCCGCTGGGAGCTTGCGACAGGCTATCGTTGAAGCGAAAGGCATCGGCCGCTCTATAGTAAGCGGCACCGTGTATGATGGTCCGCTGGGCCGCCAGCATGGCCTTCACAAGATTCGATTTCCCCGCCGCGTTCGCCCCATAGATCAGCGACGTTCTGATCACAGACTTACCCGTGTCAGGAATCGGGACCAGATGGCCGGGGTGTTCCGTCAACTTATTGCTGGCCACCATATTCAGCGTCTCTTCGACACCAAACGAGCGGTAGTTGCTGACAGAAAAAGAGACAAGCATCGGGAGAACTCGGAATTGTGATGGAAAACCGTCGAAAGAGACATCGCTCTCCATTCAAGTATCCGTGAAATTTCCGTACTTGTAAAGCCGATCTCCAGTCGAGACGCAGTCAAAATCATGTCAATCTGCGACTTTATCACAATTGCGGATTGTGTCGTCGACGAATTCCTTCACCGAACCATCCGCACATCAGCCGCGAGTGTTGCATCACAGCGACAAATTTGGGTGCAGCTGGCTCTGCCAGTGCTTTTCGGAGCAATCGCGGGGTGGCCCAGGTTCTCGAACCTGGGTGAGCGAAGCGAATCAGAGACCAACGCCCCTTACGGACGACGGTACCCCACGATATTCAATCGCTCTGCGGAGCAGATCGCAGAAATGGCGAGATCGTAAAGTTCTTGATCGCTTCAGATTCTCGAAGTAGCGAGCGCAATCAAGCAGCGGCTTCTATTTCGCTCCGCTCACACAGGTTTGAAAAATCTGTGCCACCCCACGACGACGCTCAATTTGATCATCCGCAGCGGTTGGAAACAGCTCGCGAACTGCGATCGGTCAGGCGCTGATGGAGTCGCGACGATTTTGAGAGAAGTGCTTGATGCACTGGAAGCGATCGAGACGGGTGGCTCGTTAAGAACACAAAACCCAGCTAGGCAGTCCTCTAACTGTGACTGGGTTTTATTTTGGGAGTCGGTCACTGGTCCACTTCCTGTTGAAGGACCCAAACCTCTTGTTCTTTCCTTGCAGCGGGTGCCGGTAGCGCCGGCATGGCTTCGCCCCTTTCGATTGGAACTGGAGTCTGGGATGAATTGGCGTACATTCGCCAAGATCCGGATTGAGGGCACACCTCACCAGGCTTCGCAGTTCGAGGTGCTGATAAATCTTCCCCAAAGCTCTCATCTTCGATGAATTCAGGAAGGCCGATTAGCGTATAACGTGGTTTACCGTTCTTAACGCGTACGATCTTGAACTGCACGAAAGTAGGCTCATGCAGATGGAGATTTATTGATTCGATCTTCTCGACTGACTTTGAAGCCTTCCCGAATACGACCTCTCCGAATTCCAGTTTGAATTCAAAACTTCTTCCGGTTGGCAGCAGACCTGTAAAATGCCCGATAACCTCTTTTTCAGATTCAGAAATATTTGAAGCTGACAGCTTTTCCCTGGCGGCCTTTACTTCTTCAGTGCTTTTGAATGCAACAGTCTTGTCCTCGGTTTGAATTTCAACGTACGCATCAGCCTTCGCGACAACGTCAAGAAACACCCGGATCGACTCACGGGCTCGAGGATCTACGGCCGCGGCGTTGTCTGCCAGCAGATCATCACTCGATCCGATCGCGCTCAGAATTATCAATTGAGTTTGCTCAATTGCATCCTGGTTGGATTCGTCCACCGCTACGCCCTCTGGCGCGATTTCTTCAAGCTCAAATCCGAAGGAGCCTGCAACTGTACCGACAATGAACAATTCCCTCTGCGGTTTATGAGTGACCCGCCCGCGAGTTGGAAGGGGGCCGTCCGAAGAGGCTGCCACAGCCGATACCGCCTTGGCGAAAGCTGCGGTGGCTTCGGTCGCAAATGTTGATAAGACTCCACGCCGCCCTCTGACGGGGCCGCCTTTGAAGAGTAAGGTTGTCCTGGCTGGTTCGGGTTGTGATGATTGCAGTGACTCTAGTGCTTCAAGGATGTGAAATTTTTGGGCTTCGATGCTCGCACGGTCAATTACATCCTCCTCGGGTATTTCACCCAAGAAGCGATCAAGGATTGCGAGCTCACTCTTCAGATACTGCGAATGATCGTGTGTCATGGTTTCATCCCTCCCGTTTGTATTTCGGCAAGTCGAGCCCGGGCGGATGCATCTTCAGCGGGACTTAGATCTATTTGGAGGAAACCCTTCCAGACTCTTTGGGGGCTATTACCAATTTTAGCGATATTCCAGTGCGAGAACAGACCGTACCAGTAAGTGCAAAGCCGAACGAACGTTGAAAGGTCTTTTGGTGGAATCGATATAAGATACGCGTCCGTATTAAAAGTCGACTTTCTCCAGAAAATCGACGCTTTATCACCTGAAAACAGCTGTGGATTTCGAGAGAGAACAGCCAGCTGAGTATCGCCGGCAGACAGCGAGTAGAAGCTCATTAGGTCTATGTCAGCAGGAGGCGATGCTCTAATTGTCTCGACATCTTCGACGAAACTTCCGTCGATCCATTGAAAGCCTGACGTTACCCCGGTCGCGTGGAGGGCCTCGCGATATCTGAGAAACCCATCCAGAATTCGCAATCGTTCCGGAGATGTCCCAAATCGATCGATAACGTCGACGAGATCCACCTCATAGGGGGATCTTGCAAAGCCGGTCGGATCAGACTCGCAAATCGGAGGTAAGACACCTTGCGAGTTCCATTGCGGAATGAGGAAAGGCATTGTAGATGGCCCGTGTGGAGTCAAACCGTTAGGTAGTCAACTATCGTGTGTACAAACACACTACTGTTGCTTTCTGCGGTAATCAAGGCGACGAAGCTAGATTATCTTGTGTCGGATTCGCAGGGTGGCCCAGGTTCTCGAGCCTGGGTGAGCGAAGCGAATCAGAGGCCAACGCTCCTCACGGGCGACGCTTCCCCACGATATTTCGATATTTTTACTGAGCTGATCGCAGAAATGGCTAGATCCTAAAGTTCTTGATCGCTTCAGGTTCTCGGAGTCGCAAGCGTCAATCAAGCTGCGGCCTCAAGTTCGCTCTGCTCGCACAGGTTTGAAAACTCGTGTCACTCCGCGTTTGAAATGGATGTCAATTCAAGCCCAGGTAACAATCCTGACGTGGATCGTTTACCGGGGAAATCAGAATAGGCCTTAGAAAATGAGAGTGGCGGAATCGATTTCTGGATGGGCTTGCTGGAGATGAGCGATTGCAGATGCTCGCATTTCTGCATTTTGCTCCGCTATTTGGCCAAGTATCACTCGTTGAATGTGGTTGACTGATTGCCCAATTACAGACTGGCACTTGCGGCACCGAATCGGAAATGATGTCGCAGTGCTGCTGGAAGTGTCCAGATAGAACATAGGCCGTGATTCGAAACCGTGTTCAAAACACTCGTTTCCTGACGAATCAATGTCCTGCAACGTTGGGACAGAGCCGGGCTTGAAGAACATGGTTCCCGACACCGTCAGTTCATAACCAGCCCCAATCTTGCCTCTGAGATCCTTCGGTGTCAGGGCCCAAGGGACGTCGTCAATTTCGGGTCGCAGTCGACGCAGAGTATCCAGTTTGGCGGCGATCACTTCATCGAATTCTGGTGGTTTGACACGGGTTTCGACGATTGCCTGGAATTCCAGAAACGGTCGCATCTCACAGCCTCATTTCTGCACGAGATTGGTGCAGGTCAGACGCACCACTTTGGGGATCACCATTGGGGGACATGACGTTTCCGGTTCATTCGCAGTGGAACTTCGTTTCCAAACGGACCTACGGAGCCAAGACCGAACTCCAAATACAACGCCGTTGAATTCGGATCGATGTGCGAACTTCTCACTGTACATTGTAGCGTGCGTGCATTCTTATGCCTAATCATCCGCACACAGGCCGCCAGTGTTGTGTCGTCGCGACTAGGTTGGGTGCCACGGCCTCCGTTTTGTGGCATTCAAACCAGTGCCTCCCCGCGATGCAAACGATACGAGGCTTGCTGATAACGGGGCTGATAAGAGTTTTGAACCACTTAATTAAATGCTGTCTACGTTGCGTGCCTGACGCTGGAAACTTTCAGGGAGGTCGCCCACACTTTGGGGGTGGTGACTTCTAGCACATCGGATTGCGGCCGTGGCTGTCACTTCTCTCTTGGATTACATGTGCAATGATATTTCAAATGCGGAACCACGCCGAGGTCGGTAATGATCGGCTACGAAAAGAGAGAACCCGTTGGTTCGAATTGTTCGTGACTATTGTCGTTGCCGCCGCTTGCGGTGTCGCAATCTATTTTGTGGTCAACGAAAAGTCGAAAGTGACCTATGGACGCGAGATCCCTGCCGAGCAACGAGCTCTCATTGACGAGTTAGTCAACGGCTTAGAGCGATGTCGTTCGGCTACTGCCAGTCACGAAAGAAATGAGCACAGCGAGTACGTTTGGCAGATCGAAGGCAACCCGACTTGGACCTGCCTTTTTCCGGATATTGAGGATAAAGCTCGACTGCCTGCGGTGGATGCCGGCCAAATCTGGAGCGAGCGAATTTGGTCGAAAGTCGCCGCGATGACATATGATCGCTCAATTTGTGCCCCCCTCATCATCACCAACAGAAATGAGTATGTGATTGCTATGATTCCGGTAACGAAGGCACAATTTGCCGTCATCCTGAATCTTGACGGACCCCTGTCATCGGATTCAAATTCGGTTCGAGATGCATGCGTACGAAGTCTCGGGAGTCGAACCAGAATTCATGTGTATGATTCACGGCATGGGTTTAGGAGTACTGAAGCCAAGTTGTTGATGCAAATGCTTCTGACTCGCAATTGATTGAAACAAACAGAGAGTGGCCGCTACGGTGTGGCCTCTGTTTTGTGGCTGTACTCGGTCGTTAAGCAGTGTTTTCGTAACGCGTCCTCCCATGGTCGCACCGACCGAGGTTGGGGCGGTCCGGTTCCCCCCTTGCTGTCGCTCGCACTCTTCCGGGCGAACTGGAATTTCCCTCGCCAGACTGACGCCTCACTGGCTGCTGCTGAGTGAATTTCGTCGCAGAGCCGCGCCGCAATCGATTGTCTCGTGCCACCGCTTCGGCGGTGTAGTTCGGCACGAACCTGAAGTCGACTCTCCGCCGCACCTCAGCCGTGTTCTGGGAGATTGGCATGCTCACTGAATCACTGCTTAACGACTGAGTACCGTTGCAAAGCAGTGCCACGGCCTCTGTTTTGTGGCACGCAAACCTATGCCTCCCTGCCCTGTGTAAGCGGTGGTGGTCTGCAAGGCGCGATTGCTGCGGCAGAATCTGCTGACTTCCTGATATTCGTCCATTCGGTCTAAAAAGGCTTGCAAACCCAATCGCCATCGTAAATACTGAATAGGTAGGATATTACGACGCGACGTGACCCCAGCCGGATGACAGCGGATGGTACCGATTGTGCTTGCAATAAACACACGATGTTCGCAGAATCACCGAGTGTTTCTGCCGTTCGTTGTTTCAGAGTGATCCGGCATTCAGACCACGACGTTTACCGACTTCTTTTGCCTTGTGGCCTTCAAGTGATTCATGACGATTCAAATCCCCAACACTTGCAATGCGTTCATGGAAACGGTTGGCTGTTGGTGGCACTTTCAAGGAGACATCAAGGACTTGGAAGGTGCTGCTGGAACCAAAGTGTCAATTGTCGACGCCGGTGACTGTAAGGCGTTCTGTCGATCTGTTGTGGAACGCAGAACGATTGAAGGCCAGATTGGGGTGTACGCCCACGTTGAAGTTGCCTTTGAGCGGTTCTTCAGCGGCAAGACGCCTGAGCCGTCAAACACTTTGGATCAAATCAGCAATCAACTGGAAACCGTTCTGAAGGATAATCGATTCAATAAATCAGCAATCATGAGTGGGTTTCGAATTCCGATGCAGCAGATCGCAGCCGGAAGCGCACTTAGCGCACTATTTGGATCACAGGCCAGATTGCAGATTGAGCATCAAGCAATTTTGACGAGCGGAACGTTGTCGCTTACTGGGGCTGGTAGTCCAAATGAGGTCATGGACACGCTGACATTTGAATTATCTGTGGATGATGGCAAAGCCTATGCATTGATTTCAACCGAAGGCGTTGGTGAGGATTTATTCTCCCTGGATTGTTTGAAAAAAGCTGCAGGACGCATGAGCGCCATTTTCAATAAATTGGTGCTAGCTAAAGAAGAGCCACAACGTGGGGGGGCGTCCAATGGGTACGAATAGACTATCTGGCCCAAATGCAGAGTCCCCAATTGCCCAGCCGGGAAAGCGGAGCAAGCAGCGTGTATGGTTGCTAGGGAAAGATCGTGAACATATTTTAGGTGAAGAGACGGACGAATCATCGCACGAGGCTCTATGTTGGAACTTACATCAAGCGGGAAGGCCGCTTTTTGTTGATTTTGCCGAATTGTTTCGTGCATTCGACATGTTCGATAGGGCCCGCGAGGCCAACATGTTACTTTACCACCGTCAGTATGTTTTAGAAGCGACTCGCGAAGAAACAGTGACGTTGACGCGAAGTCAGTATCAGGCACTTATTGGGCGCATTGAGGCACTGGAGTTCAGGGCGAAAAGCGATGAACAAACATCGCAGACCACTATTGCTGATACGACAACGCATTCTGTGTTGCAACTCGCGAACCAAGTATTTGGAATAGACAACGCTGCGTGCCAAGTCATCGAGAGTGACGACGAGCCGTACATGCTGGTCACGATTCATGTTGGACCACACGCCGATCCAGAACAGATGTCAGCGCGAAAAACCGAATTGCACAAAATGTCAGCGGGCTTGTCCTTGCCAGCTCCTCGGCTCATGGTCAAGGTTATCTACGGATGATGACATCGGGCGATTTCATTCGACTTTCAAGTCGCTGGTGTACTCTGATTCACCCGAATGGTGACGAAGCAGTATGGCGCACGGCCATTAGCCGTGCATATTACGGCGCGTTTCACTCGGCGCAAGGCTTTCTAAACCAATTACAGATTGCTTTCCCGAAGCGGGAAAACGAGCATAAGTTTGTATGCGAGGCCCTTTACAACTCGAAGGATGTAGACATCACGGCTGCGGCATCGAAGCTGTTTGAGCTTCGCAAGAATCGAAACTGCGCTGATTACGACTTACTCACCGCGATGGACGTCCCGCCACTTGCTAAGGAGTGTCATGCCGATGCGGTTCAGATTTGTGCCTTCATCTCTCAATGCCCGGTCGCGCGGCATCCTGCAATCAGGTCTGAGATTCTGACTTGGCGAAAAATACAGTACCAATTCTAAGAGATGAGCGAATCCAAGCCGGCTTCGTTGTGTCGAGTCCGTCTTGGTTCGCGTTTCTATCTGCATTCAGCCGCCGCAGCAGTTTCCGGAATCGATCACCACTTCGACGTCGGGGTCGCCTCCGTCGCATTCGATCACGATGGTGTTCTTGCCGGTGCGGATTCGCTGGCCTTCCAGTTTCACGCTGTCCCGGTATTCGTTGAAGTGGATCTTCAGCTTGGACTCAGTCAGCATTTGCTCCACTCGGGTCAGGATCTCCGTCACGGTATCGGCCTGGCTCGAATGGCCTACGATGTTCTTGAAGTGCATTAGTCGTTCTCCACGGGCGGCGCGGCCTGGTCCAGATCCTGCAGGCGGCAGTTGTTCTTGGCGGCGTGTGCGACCTGGTAGGACAATTCCGCGGCCGACAGCAAGTGCTCGGATTTTGTCCCGGCGAGAATGCCGCGGCCGTTGGACCGCGCCGCGGCGACGCTTTGGGTGGCCGCCATGCGGAGCTGATTGTGGTGCAGCTTGTTGCCGTTCTTGATCATCACCTGCAAGAGGCGATAAACCCGAGCCTCACCGTCGGGATGTTCGGCTGCCGCACGGAACAAAGGACGAAACTGTGTGGCCACGGTGGACTGGCACAGGATCTCGATGGCCCAGGTTGCCATTTCGGACTCGGGAATCGCGTCGATGGCGGCTTGGATCTGTGCCAGAGGCGTTGCAGCGGCCACCGGGGCGACAGCCACCGTGGCGACAGTCAGGTCTGCGGGAACCGCGACGGTTGTCTGTTGCTCGAGAATATCGCCCGCGGCTGGCCTCTCGGCGGTGGCCGCGGTGGTGATGGCGGTGGAGATCCCCACGGATTCTGCGCTGTTTTCGGTACTGCTCGTGGTGCTGTTTACAGGGGCACTTACTGGGCTGCTTGCGGGGGTATTTGCCGCCATCCGCATCGCCTCGATCGCTGCATTCGTTCTGCGGCCGAGGCGTTTGGGTTCAATAACGTCCGTGCTAGATTCTGTCGTCATGACTTGTCATTTCCTTTGAAGGGTTGAAGAAAATCTATCGACCAATTGGGGCCAGAATTGCGGGCTCTCCGCTGTTGCCAGATTGATGCCGTGAATGAGCCCAGCTGGCGGCCATTGTTAACGTGTCTACGAAATCGTCGTGGCTGAAATTGGGGAATCCGATCAATTGTGCGAGGCACGCATCCAGCCAGCCGGGGCGACCAGCCGGAAAATAAACCTGACCCGCGTCCACCTTGATTTGGGCCGTGGTGCTCCGTGCGATCTTGTCGCGTTTCCCCGGCATGTAGTCCAACACGGCCATGCCATTTCCCTTGATCCCTCGCAGCTCCTGGATCACACCAATGCCGCACTGAGCATGCTCGACCATGGTGAACGTTGCCTTGTCGTTCGCCGACTGGTTGATGATCGCCGGGGCGATTTTGGGGACTTCCATGCGGCTCATCTGGCACCCAATCAGAATCAGCGATCCGCTGCGCTGGTGAAAGGCCCACGTGGAAATGGCCGTAAAGTCTGCCGTCGTTTTCTCGAGCGACGCGGTGTCGGCGGTGATGAACAACTGCAAATCCCGCAAGTTGATCAGCAAATCTGACTGGCCGGGTCGTGTCAATTTGAAGTGATCGCCGCTCCGCGTGTAGAACCGCAGGGACTCCATGTGGAACAGGTTTCCCTGCTCCGTAATTGACCAGTCGCCATGTTCCAGGCGATAGCGTTCCACCGGCGGCAGTTCGATGAGAGACCTTGAATACTCTGCCAAGTCGATCGACGGATTATCCATCAGCCGGGCCGGCACAAAGTACCGCGTTCTGTGGCCGGCCCCTTCGCAATAGACGCATTGCTGGTCTTCAAATCGGCCCGTCGCATGACACTCGCCGCACGTCGTTTGCTTGGTCCAGACTCCATTGGATTGCTCGTAGGGCGATGCATTCAGGTAGTCGTCGGTGATGAAATTTTCTTTGACCCACTCGGCGAACTTTCCGCCGGGATTCGTCGCAGATCTCATCCGAATGGGAACCAGCGAATCTTTCAATCGCCGCAAACGTGAGAACAAGTAGGAGTACGACCGAAACGAATGCTGAGTCAGTTCGTCATAGGCCACGAACTGAAATTCGGCACCTTGGTAATTGTAGATGTCCCCTTCATCCTGAAGGTATGCAAACGTTAATCGAGCTGGTCGCCGGCCTCTGCCCGTGGGGAAATACCAGGATCGTTCGGCGGCGGAGTACTTCGCCTCGGTATTAGTGAACCAGGCTTTCGCTCGGTCCATCAAGGCCCCGGATTGATTCAGATCCACCAGTGTCCGGCGGAGGATGATCGCGGAGTAGTCTGGCACATCCACATATTGCATGGCCGACAGCAACAAGGCGTCCGACTTACCGCAACCCGCGCTTCCCCCGTACAGCACCTCGCGATCTTCGAGCGACAAAAACAGCTTCTGCTTGGGATGCAGGTTGGGGCGAATCTTGCTGATCCAGCGATTTGTTCGACAGCCTTTTTGTTTCCGATTTAGGATCCCGCGCAACTCTAGCCGCTCATCAGGCGACAGCTTGTCGAGATTGTTCTGCAGCATCAGGAGATCATCAGCGGAAAGGTCAGCGAACGCGG
>JAZKFE010000203.1:12648-12899 GCA_040386595.1 Planctomycetota bacterium
GTGGCGAGAACAGTCTCCTCTATGCGTCTGGTACGGACCAAACGTGCGTCTCTGCGGCGAAAAATGCCTGATACAACTCGGAAATTGCTAACGGGGAAACCAAGCTGGAAGTGACTAAACAATGTGCAACCACGAATGACACAAATCACACGAATGCAGAACGGTCAAACGAAGTGGATTAAGAAATCGCGGAGTGTCGGAAGCGTGTTTCAGGTTTGGAGAATGAACGGAGAATAGGTCTCCCCATGACT
>JAZKFE010000204.1:0-286 GCA_040386595.1 Planctomycetota bacterium
TAGACTTAGCGGTTCGGCAGGAGCCTCACCCTCCCAGAAGCCCTCACGACGTCCCCCAAAGGGCAGGCCCTATATCACGGCCCCGCTTAAACAGCAGCGTTTGATTTAACGACCGGGGCCATGGTCTCGATGACCCGTTGGTACATCTCGGAGGTCAAACTGACCATCCGGTGCAAACCAAATTCTTCCTGCACGAGATCGCGGCCGTTCTCACCAATGTGGCGGGCGCGTAATGGGTCGCACAGCAATTCCAGGATGCGGTCGGCCAATTGCCGGCTGTTCGACG
>JAZKFE010000204.1:296-6369 GCA_040386595.1 Planctomycetota bacterium
CACCGCCCACGCGCGAAGCAATGACGGGGATTCCCGAGGCCATCGCTTCCAGCATGATCGTCCCCAATCCTTGCTGCAACGACGGCAGGCAAAAGATGTCCATCGCTGACAGGGACTCAGAAAAATTCAACATGTAAGGGACGAAAGTCACCTTGGAAGACACGCCCAAATCGCGAGCCAGCCGTCGCAAGTTGGCCTCTTCGGGCCCGGCTCCGGCGATCAGAAATTCAACATCTCGACCGGTCTGCAACACACGGGACGCCGCCCCCAGAAAGAAGGGCAGCCCCTTGACGGTCTCCAACGGACCGGCAGTTCCAATGATGGGAACGTGACCGGAATCCAAAATCGGTTCCGCCCGGGCTTCGACGTTCAAATCAACGCCGCTGGGAATCACCGTGACGATCTCTGGACGAACCCCTGTCTTCGCCACAAAGTCGCGTTTGACCGACTCACTGACCGTGATGACCTGCGCACACAGCGGATCATTCAGCTGTACTTTTTCCTGGGCACTCAGGTAGTCATGAACCGTCAGAATATAGGGGCGATTCAAATGCCGCGCCAGCCATTTTCCCTGCCGCAGCACCCGACGTGACTGGATGTGAATCAAGTCGGGCAACTTGTCGCCCAGGTCATTGACGACACGCTGCAAAATCAGTCGGTTGTAAAACGGCACATCGAGATAGGAATACTCGCGAATCCCCAATTCACGTCGCTGTTTGGGCTCGACCAGGCGGGCATTCGGACAGACCACAAGAGGCCGAATCCCACTGGCGGGCAGATGCTTGGCCAACCGCAGGGTGTAGGTGCAACTCCCGCGCACTTGAAACCGACCAGACAACAGCAGCACTTGCGGCCGCGTATCGGGAACAACAGCCGGGAAGCTACCGGAACGAACATCCGCGACGCGTCGAGCGACGGAGAGTTCGGCTTCCCTGACAACAGGTTCTACCATGATCAATCTGGCGGGCTGAGGCCTTTAAAACGAACTTCTAACGCAGCCCAATTGTGGGCATGCAATTATCGCAGGCACTTCGGCCGATTCAAAATTTCTTGAATCACCACGGCCTGACGAATACTTTCAGGATTACTGAGCATCCGACGCAACGACTCCATCCGCTTGGCGGCACTGCACTCGGCGGCACTGGACGGTTCTTTCGCGAACAGCTCGCTGGCCGTCTTTCTGACGCTGGTACCGGTCTCAACGGGGGCGACCAAACCGGTCCCCATGCTCTGCCGGACACTTTCGCGAATGTCCTGGCCGACGTCGCGTTTCGCTTCCTGTCCAATTCGCTCGGACATGTACTCGCGAGTATGCTGAGCCACGCCACCGCTGCCACTGACGCCAATTCCTGCGGCTTCGCGCCGTGAAGCGTTATCATCGACCAAACGCCGGACCGGTTGCTGTGAGCCGGATGATTGTTGTTGCGGTTTCTTGGCTGGTGGTCGCTGTGATCCGGCCTGCTGGCCGCCCCCCTGCTGGCGCGACCGATTGCCCCCCGAACGGCCGCCCGTTTCGTTCGGCCGCCGCTGTTGTTGTGGCTGTGGTTGCTGCTGCGGCTCGGTCTGACGATTGACCTGTTGCAGGAACGAATCGAGCTCGTCCGCAGTCCGTTCTTCGCGACGTTTACCAGGGCGTTGAACAGGTGGTGGAAGCTGCTGGTTGTTGCCCTGGACCGTCTTAATGACCCAACCAATGACCGAGACCATCACAAAGATCAGGGCCACCAGCTCTTGAAAGCCGGCGGCAAACACTGGTCCGAAGTTGCTCATGATCTTGCTCCTCTCATCACAGGGTGATGAGAACTCGTTCCGTCCGAATCAGCACGGCTGGTGAAAACGTGCCATGAATTCCATTCTAACACGTTTCTGGATTCCCCCAGCCCCGAATTCTCGGGACGGATCAATTCGCGTTTCCGGGGATCGAGGGAACCTCACCGGCAATGGCCGAACGCATCTTGGTATCGGCCTGAACATTGTTGAGCTCGTAGTAGTCCAACAGTCCCAGCTTGCCCGTGTTGAACGATTCGGCGATGGCTCGCGGCACTTCGGCCTCAGCCAACACGACCTTCGCCCGGCTCTCCTGAATCTTGGCGAACATTTCTTGTTCGCGAGCGTAGAACTCGGCACGACGTTGTTCGGCACGCGCCTGAGCCACTCGCATATCAGCTTCGGCCTGATCGGCTTGCAACCGAGCCCCGATGTTGTCCCCCACGTCGATATCCGCGATGTCGATCGACACGATCTCGAACGCCGTCTGAGCTTCCAGGCCCAGGGACAGCACCGTGCGCGAAATCATATCGGGGTTTTCAAGCACCGTCTTATAGGAGCTGGTCGAACCAATCGCCGACACGATACCTTGCCCCACACGGGCGATAACGGTGTCTTCCGTCGCACCACCGACCAGCTGCTTCAAGTTCGTCCGGACCGTCACACGAGCCCGAGCACACAACTGGATGCCATCGCCACAAACCGCATCCAACGTTCCCTGAGTCTTCTTGGGATCGGGACAGTCAATCACCTTGGGATAGACGCTGGTCCGAACGGCTTCCAACACATCACGACCGGCCAGATCGATAGCCGAAGCCGTCGTCCAGTCGAGTTCAATGCGGGCCTTATGGGCAGCAATCAACGCCTTGATGACGCGTTGCACGTTACCGCCCGACAAATAGTGCGATTCCAACGCCCGCGTGGTCAGTGGGAAACGATCGGTGATTCGTGCCTGCACCGCCATGATCTTGCTACGCACGATTTCGGTCGCATTCACTTTACGCAACTTCATCATCAGCAGGTCGTAGAGGGTAATTCCGGCCCCCGTCATGACCGACTGAATCCACAGATTGAAGAACTGGGCGAAGATGGCGACGAAGATCAGAAAGAAGAAAATCGCGGCCAGAGCCAAGAAAATGACCAGGATCGTCCTGGCGTCATTGGTGGCCTGAGCTAGCAAACTGGCGAATGGCAGCATAATCAGTGGGCTCTCGTCAGAGGTCATCAATGGTGATGAAGTGATTCGCGTTCTGGCTCTCGTCTGCAGCCAGTTTGATTCAAACAACCCGATGGAACTGCGGCATCGATTCTCGAACGACCGCCAGCACCACCCTACAGAACAGGCGTCAGCGTATGCCTCTCGGCGCGCGGCACCAGTTCCAGATAACTGTTATACCCTGCACGGAGTCAATTGTCACAGCCCACGGGCCTCCGAGACCGTTCCCAGAGAGACGTTAAGACGTTGCCACGGAACTGCGCAATCGTTTTCGGCGAGTCAGCTTAGGCTCGTCCCGGCGGTAAATCGAGGTTGGAGTTGCTGTCGTCCAGATTCCAAAACTCGGATTGCACCACAGGAGACTCAATCGACGTGTTGGGAATCGCACCGCCACTGTCCATGGAACCGTCCTTGGACAACGAGGGGCGCACCAGAACGCGATTCCCTTGCACAGCCAGCACCCGGACCCGCACCCCACGCTCGACAATCAACCCTTCACTGAAGCAGTGGACTCGTTCACCGGCAATCAACACCATGCCCGCCGGATTAAGGGGTGTAACGGTCTCGCCGATTTGTCCGATCATCCGGCCGAGTCGCTGTTGCTCGACAACAAACGGGGTGACTTCTTCCGAAGTCGGCGGTTCGAGCTGTTTTCCCATGGGCGTATGCGGCCAAACCTGGATTGCGGCAGCCACGGACGCAGGCAGCAGAATCAGCGCCCCAATCACGAAGCCCCAGAATAGCAGCGGGTTCGAATACCACCACGCCGAGTAGGCCGACCAAACAGCACCGGCCAGAGCAAGCATCGATCCAAAGAACAGCAAACCGCCGCTGGGAATGAGAACTTCAGCGAACAGCAAAACCATCGAGAGCAGCAGCAACAGAACGGCTAAGAACCATGGATCCATAGGTGTTGCGAATTCTTTCCAGGCCAACATCGCGGGAGCGCGGCCTCAAGCCAAACACTGGAGGCGGAACACTTTCCTCAGTATCTGTCTTCATAGTTTAGCCATCCCGCAAGGTCTGACAAGCGCCATCGGCGACCTGAATAGATTTGAACCTGTTTTCAGCAAACAACAGACATCAAGTCAACGCTCTCGCAGAGGCGTCTGCCACGAGGCCAACAGGGCGGGATGTCGCCTGCTCCTTGATGAACGCTGATCAAAAACCGTCGCAGAGACTCGTGGTGACTCCTCAAATAATCCTCAGTAACAACTTAATGAATTTCAACCCAAATCTCTTCCCCTTCAACCTTTACGGCAAACGATGGCTGTGTCAAATTGGCATTCAAACAATGCCGACCACTGGTCACATCAAATTGCCAGCCATGCCAGGGGCAGGTGACAATCGTTCCGTTCAGCTTGCCATTGGCGAGCGGGCCCCCGGCGTGCGGACAAACCCCATCCAGCGATTGGAATTTACCTTCTATATTATAGACAGCAACAATCCGACCGGCCGCAACGAACTCTTTCCCAGTCCCTTCCGGGATTTCATCCACCGTGGCAACTCGTACCCATTCAGACATGGCATCAACCTTACACAGCAATCACAAAGCGACGTGAATCGCAGAAGTATTTCCCAAGAAGTTCCAGTTTCCAGCCACTCTCAAGAATAGCTCTGCCCCGTGAGATTCCCAAGGCTGGTGACAAATTACCCCAGACCTGAATCCCCGTTGAACCGCTCTGGGCAGGATTGACGCATTTGCGGTAGTATTGCAAATAGGCGGAGCCACCCGACGTCACCGCAGGCAATTTAACTGGGAACGAGCGATTTCAGCATGAAAACTTTTCGTGTCGTGGGCGTACTGGTGGCCGCAGGAATCGGCATTGGGGCCTTGTTGAGTGCCTACTTGCCCGACTTCAACTTTGGCCTCGGCGCGAATGGGATCGGCCTGCCGATGGGGGCGGAACCAGCAAAACCCAAAACCGTGGGCATTGATGAGCTCCCCGCAACAGATGCCGAAGCCGACGCGGAAGCCAAATCCGCAGCTCCCCCTCCCAAGCTGGTCTCGGTACTCATTGACGACCGCGCGTATTTGTTGCGGCGGGGTCCCGAAGGGAAAGCGGCCTACAAACCAGCAAGTCTCGACGAAGTCATCCAAGCGGCTCAGTCTGCCACCGGGGACAACCTGGGTATTCGGATTCGTATCGAGCAGAAAAGCTCCTCACGCGAGCTCACCGAACGCGCCTTACGGACGGCTCTCCGAGAAGCCGGCATCCCCAACGACGCCATCCGCTGGAAAGACGAACCCGTTGACTAGCGGAAGCTTCTCTTCCCCAATTACCACGGCATGGCAATCTCTGGCCCTCAATTTACGACAACAGCCCGGGCTCTCTGACGAGAGCCCGGGCTGTGTTGGTTTCACCCTGTATGCCAGTCTGCAATTACAGCTTGGCAACCTTGGCGATCAAGTCGGCGGTACGGTTGGAGTAACCGTATTCGTTGTCGTACCACGACAGAATCTTGATCAGCCGACCACCGATGACCATCGTCCACGGAGCATCGAAAATGCTGCTGTGGGTGTTGCCGATGATGTCGCTGGAGACGATCGGGTCGGTGTTGTATTCAATGATGCCCTTCATCGGGCCTTCTGATGCAGCCTTCACGGCGGCATTGATTTCTTCCACGGTCACGTCACGGCCCAGTTCCGCAACAAGATCGGTGATGCTGCCGCAGGGGACCGGAACGCGGAGCGAAATGCCGGTCAGCTTGCCGTTCAAAGCCGGCAGAACTTCGCCCACAGCCTTCGCGGCACCGGTGGAGGTCGGGATGATGTTCACTGCAGCAGCGCGTGAGCGGTGCAAGTTGTCATGCAACTGGTCAGCCAAACGCTGATCATTCGTGTAAGCATGGCAAGTGGTCATCAAACCACGAGTGATCCCGAAGGTGTCGTTCAGAACCTTGGCGATCGGGGCCAGGCAGTTGGTCGTGCAGCTGGCGTTCGAGATGCACTTGTGGTCGGCGGTCAGTTCGTTGTCGTTCACGCCCATGACCACGGTCAGGTCGGGCTTGTCCTTGGCGGGAGCCGACAGAATGACCTTCTTGGCACCAGCGGTTAGATGGCTGTCGTAACCCGACTTGCCGTCCTTC
>JAZKFE010000205.1:0-7220 GCA_040386595.1 Planctomycetota bacterium
AATTCAAGATCCTTTAGGAAGTTGCCCCGTCGGGACCGACTTGTCGGACGCTTGCAGTGGCCAACTTCAGGATCGGCAATAGTTCCGCCAGCTCCTCGTCATGAAACAGTCCGGCGAACTTCGTGTGGATTTCCGGAGAGATCTTCCAGCGACTCAGCACCTCGAACATTGGTTCGAGATACTCGTCACTCATCCGGAACTGCTTCTTGTAGTTGGACGCTTCCTGCGGATCCAAGTCCTGGAACTGGCCGATCAGCAGGAAGTCCCCTTCGTTCGCGAGCTCCAGGTGTAGCGCCCGCAGGTCGCGCACCAATTGCTTGTCGGGTTGATTCAGGAACTTGACAGGTCCCGTCTCAGTAAACGAAGAGAAGAGCTCCGGAATCTGCTCCATGATGCGGGCGGCCGTTTCGCAAACGGCGTACAGCACGCTTTCATCAATCAGCGTCCCATGCTCTTGATGGGGCGAAGTCAGCTTCGCCCACGTTTCGGCAAGCAGTGACAGTTGCACCTGAGGCGCAACTTCGCGCAAGAACGGGACCTCGGTGAGGTACCCGAACGGGTCGCGAAACTCTTGCCCGGTTTGTTGAGCAAACTCAATCAGCTTGAATGTCTCGAACGCCGCCAGGCGGAATGCGAGGTAGCTGAGTTTGGTTTGCGGCACGGTGTCAGCACAGATGAGGAGCATAAATCCTATCGTGCCATGAGCTTGAACCTGCCACAAGTCGAACTTGAGAAAATGCCAGAAATCTCATGCGTTTTTGAAATTCTCGACCCGCGGACCTGCATTTTGCGTAGAGTTTACGCCACCCGCCGAATCCCCCAATCAACACGTCGCTACAAGTGGTAAATTCAACCACAGTCGTTGTTCGCTCCGCAAACAGAACGCGCTCGCAGCAGCGAGTCATGATCTGCTTTTAAGCGTTGACCTTTAACCCGCCCGGCTACTGCGAGCGCGTTCAGTTCGCGGAGCGAACAACGACTATCTTGTCGGCGATGCCTGCGTAAGGTTACGATGCCATCGCGTCGTAAATGCTTTTGCTCGACAACGAAATGCTGGTGTGAGGAACATTTTATGGTGAAGAAGTTCAGGTTGATGGGATTGGCAGCCCTGAGTCTGGTGGCAGGCTTGATGGTGTCTCAGTTGATCAGCGCCCACGCGGCCGAAGACGGCTGGATCTCTTTGTTCAACGGCAAGGACCTCACTGGCTGGAAGGCCAGCGAGAAGGGCGAGTTCAAAGCAGAGGACGGCATGATTGTCGTTCGCGGCAAGAAGGCTCACCTGTTCACCGACAAGGAATTCAAGAACTTCGATTTCAAATGCGAAATCATGACCGAGCCGGGCAGCAACTCGGGGTTCTACATCCACACGAAGTATATGGAAGACTGGCCTACGCAGGGTTATGAAGTGCAAGTGAATTGCTCGCACGGCGACCCAGTGCGTAACGGCAGCCTCTACAATGTGGTGAAGAACTACGTGCCGCACGCCAAAGACAACGAATGGTACACGTTGGAAGTCATCGTGAAGGGCAAGAATATCGTCACCAAGGTCAACGGCACAGTGGTCGTCGACTACACCGAACCGGAAGGTGTGACGGGGACTCGTAAGCTTGGCAAGGGCTCATTCGCCATCCAGGCCCACGATCCGAAGAGCGTAGTCAAGTACCGCAATCTGATGGTGAAAGAATTGCCGGAGTAATCTGGACTCGGATACAAAAAAGACCCGCAGTGCGATAGCGCTGCGGGTCTTTTTGCATTGAACACTTGCAGTAAATACTACCGGGCTTTGGGTGCCGCATCAGTCTTTCGCGGCCCCTTGAACAGCTTGCGATCCAGACGTGCGTTAAACGCCGTCCAGGTCGATTGGGGGTTCGGGTCGTTGTTGATGTCACGAGTAAACTCGTGGATCTTCGCATCGAGGTTATCGATGTAGTGCAACGCGATGGCTTCCGGCGTCATCGGCAAACGCGGGCTGCCATACTCGTACGAACCATGATGACTGGCAATCAAGTGCTTCAGCCGGATGGAGGTTTCTTCCGGGAAGGGTTCACGGGTCAGTTCGATTGACTCGCGGATCTTCTCGCTGAGCATCTCGATGGCGATGATCATGTGGCCGATCAACTGACCTTCGTCGGTGTAGCCAAAGCCGTTCTCGTAGCTCAGCTCGCGAACCTTACCGATGTCGTGCAGGAAAATACCGGCCAGCAGCAATTCGCGGTTCACGTCGGGATAGAGGTCGGCGGTGCGATGAGCGACTTCCAGCATATTGACGACGTGCTCAATCAACCCCCCCTGATAGGCGTGATGTGCCTTCGTGCCGGCAGGAGCCAGTTCGAAGTTCTGCATCAGCTTTTCGTCGATCAGGAAGCATTCCATCAAAGCCCGCAATGGGGGATCTTCGATGGTCATCAGGATTTCTCGCAACCGAATGGCCAGCTTAGAGACATCGCGATTGGAGCGTGGCAGGAACTCGGCCATGTCGAAACCATCGTGCGGCACGTGATAAATGTGCGTGGCAATCAGCTGCAGCGTTCCCTGGTAGAGCTGAGTCTTGCCTTTGACCTGCACCAGCCCCCCCGGCTGCAGGTGCGCCTGGGACTCTTCGGTGACGTTCCACATCCGGGCGCTGATACTGCCCGTCCGATCACGCAGTTCGACTAAGAGGTAGAGAGCGGCGTTCCGGTTGGCGCGGATTTGCTTGTCGGCCAGAAGAAAGACGTCGTCGACGACATCGCCGTCAGAGAATTCGTTAATGCACCGGCGCATGATGCCGAGAACTTTCAGGTGAAGGTTTTTCTTGAGGAAATCGCTGCTGATTTTAGGGGTGATGTCCAACGACAACAAGCGACTTGGCAATCGACAATGAATTCCCCCAGGAACGAATTCCGATTGCTTTTCTTCTGAGGAAGCTTCTGTTACTGTAGATTCGTGGGCCGGGAACATCGGGTTTTTATGCAAAACCTGTGGTCCGCGGCCTATAATTCCGTAGGTCAACGAACTGGCCTCGATTCGCGCCCAGCAGCCGCCAGGCAAGGAACCTGAGTTTTCAGGTGGTTTTGAAGCGGTTGCACAGACGATCTTTATCAACTAAGTATTGTCAGCGTGTTATCGGGGGCGGCCAACAGACGATTCGCAGCCAAAGGAGCCCAACTTGAGCGGGGTGAGACAGGCCCTTCTGAGCAACTGGTTTATCCGTGCTCTCTCGACATCCGTCGGGCAAAAACTGGTGATGGGGGCGACCGGTTTGTTGTTGTGCGGGTTCCTGACCGTACATCTGGCGGGCAATTTGTTGCTGTTCCAAGGGGCGGAACACTACAACAAGTATGCTCATAAACTGCATGAGAACGAATTGCTGCCGGTCGCAGAGGCGGGCTTGCTCGTTCTGTTCGTGCTGCACATCATTCTCGCGTTCACGACGACTCGCGGAAACACTGCCGCGCGGCCTGTCGGCTATCGCGAAAAGCAAAGCAAGCTGACCGTTGGATTGCTGATCCAACCGCACAACTACATGTTCCTCACGGGCGTGCTGGTGCTGGGCTTCTTGCTGCTGCACCTTAGCGACATGCGATTGGCCGAATGGAAAATGCGGCTGCCGTTTCCAGACGGAATCACACCCGCCGACCATGCGTTGCTGGTGTTAAAAGACCCGATCAGCGCCACCGTGTACATCCTGGGAAGCCTGGTTTTGGGGTTCCACTTGGCTCACGGTTTCCAGAGTGCCTTTAAATCATTGGGATTGAACCATCCCAAATACACACCGTACATTGAAAAGTTTGGCATTCTGTTCGCTATCGCCATTGGAATTGGATTCGCCACCCTGCCGGCCTATTTCTACCTGAGACAATAGTCGGTACCTGGTCAGCCCCCTGTAGGTCAGGCTGGGCCTGACACTTCGAAGTAGTTGGCAGCTGGCGATAGAGACGAATCGGTTGGTGCACGGAGCGATGGCGTTGTCAGGCCCAGCCTGACCTACCACGACCACCTGAGTCGGAAGTATTGAACACAGACGGCACCCGACTCAGTGAGTCAGGCTACGACGCGAATACGGGCTGCGGCCCGATGTCCAGAAGGATGTCAGTCATGAGTGGCACTGTGGATCAGATTGGCAGCGACAGACTCGTTTCGCGAGTCCCGAGCGGGCCGATCGCGCAAAAGTGGGACAAGCACAAGTTTGAAATGAAGCTGGTGGCTCCCACCAACAAGCGAAAATACACGATTATTGTCGTGGGAACAGGCTTGGCCGGTGCTTCAGCTGCCGCCTCGCTGGCGGAACTGGGCTACAATGTCCATGCCGTGACAATCCACGACTCCCCCCGCCGGGCTCATAGTATTGCAGCCCAGGGTGGTATCAACGCTGCCAAGAACTATCAGAACGACGGCGACAGCATCCACCGCCTGTTCTACGACACGGTGAAGGGCGGCGACTTCCGCAGCCGTGAAGCCAACGTTTATCGTCTGGCTCAGTCCAGCACAGCGATCATCGACCATTGCGTCGCTCAGGGTGTCCCGTTTGCCCGTGAATATGGCGGCACGCTGGCCAACCGCACGTTCGGTGGTGTGCAGGTCTCACGTACGTTTTATGCTCGTGGTCAGACCGGACAACAGCTGTTGCTGGGGGCCTATGGCAGCTTGATGCGTCAAGTGGGACTCGGCCGAGTCACCATGCATGCTCGTCGAGAAGTGCTGGACGTGGTCACCGTCGACGGTGTCTGTCGCGGCGTCATCATGCGTAACATGACCACCGGCGCCATCGAGAGCCTGGCCGGACATGCGGTGATGATGTGCACGGGCGGGTATGGCAATGCCTATTACCTGTCGACGAATGCCAAGGGATGTAACGTCACCGCAGCGTGGCGAGCCTACAAGCGTGGGGCGTTCTTCGCCAATCCGTGCTACACCCAGATCCATCCGACCTGTATTCCCGTCACCGGCGATTACCAGTCGAAGCTCACTTTGATGAGCGAAAGTCTGCGTAACGACGGCCGCGTGTGGGTGCCCAAGACCAAGGGTGACAACCGGTCCCCCGAACAGATTCCCGAAGGCGAACGCGACTACTACCTCGAACGCAAATATCCGGCGTTCGGTAACATGGTGCCGCGTGACGTGGCATCGCGTAACGCCAAGCAGCGCTGTGATGAAGGCCAAGGTGTCGGAACCTCGGGCAAGGCCGTCTATCTTGATTTCGCAGATGCGATCAAGCGGCTCGGTGCCAAGGCGATCGAGGAAAAATACGGCAACCTGTTCCACATGTACGCCAAGATTACCGCCGAAGATCCTTATAAGGTTCCGATGCGGATTTACCCGGCGATCCACTACACCATGGGTGGCCTGTGGGTCGACTACAACTTGCAGAGCACTCTCAAGGGCCTGTTCGTTCTCGGCGAAGCCAACTTCTCGGACCATGGTGCCAATCGCTTGGGCGCCAGTGCGTTGATGCAGGGTTTGGCTGACGGCTACTTCGTCGCTCCTTACACTGTGGGCGATCACTTGGCGACCAGCAAGCTGGCTCCGGTCGGGACAGACCACGCGGCCTTCCGCGAAGCCACCGCGTTGGCGGAAGCTCGGACCAAGCAACTGTTAGGCATCAAGGGCCAGCGTTCGGCTGACAGCTTCCACCGTGAATTGGGCCACATCATGTGGGACAATTGCGGTATGTCGCGAAATACGGCAGGTTTGGAAAAGGCCATTGGCCAAATCCGTGAACTACGCAGTGAGTTCTGGCAAAATCTCCGGGTGCTGGGGCAGGGCGATGAGCTCAACCAAAGCCTGGAATATGCGGGTCGCGTGGGCGACTTCCTGGAGTTCGGCGAATTGCTGGCGACCGACGCGTTGAAACGCAACGAATCGTGCGGCGGTCACTTCCGCGAAGAGTATCAGGAAGAGGGCGAAGCGGTTCGTGATGACGACAACTTCTGCCACGTCGCCGCCTGGGAATATCAGGGCGATAACGCCACTCCGGTTCGGCATCAGGAACCGCTGACATTCGATGAAGTTCACCTCACGAAGAGGAGTTATCGGGAATGAGCGCGAAGCTCGACTTAACCCTGAAGATCTGGCGGCAAGACGGTCCCAAAGATCGCGGCCAGTTCAAGACATACCAGTTGAAGGGGATCTCTACGGAGATGTCCTTCCTGGAAATGCTCGATATTTTGAACGAACAGCTGAATCACCTCGGTGAAGAGCCTGTCGCGTTCGACCACGACTGTCGTGAAGGCATTTGTGGTACCTGCAGCCTGATGATCAACGGTCAGGCCCACGGTCCCGACCACAAGACCACGACCTGTCAGCTACACATGCGGAAGTTCCACAATCACGACACCATCGTGATTGAACCATGGCGAGCCAAGGCCTTCCCGATCCTCAAGGATCTGGTCGTCGACCGCTCGGCATTTGACCGCATTGTCTCGGTTGGCGGATTCGTCTCGGTGAACGTGGGCAATGCACCGGATGGAAATTCGGTCCCGGTGCCCAAGGTGAATGCCGACAAGGCTCTTGATGCCGCTGTCTGCATTGGCTGCGGTGCGTGCGTCGCCAGCTGCAAGAATGCTTCGGCCCTGTTGTTCGTCGGTGCCAAGGTGTCGCAATATGCATTGCTGCCCCAAGGCCAGGCCGAACGAGCTCAGCGCGTGCAGAAGATGGTCGCCCAGATGGACAAGGAAGGCTTCGGCTCCTGCACCAACACCGGCGAGTGTGAAGCAGCCTGCCCCGCCGGAATTTCCGTGGTCAACATCGCCCAGCTGAACCGCGAGTTCCTGCGAGCCACCATTACCGCCACGACCTAAATTCAGGTTGATCCGGTTATCGTAAACGAAGAAAAAGCCACAGCAGAACACGGAAGTGTCCTGCTGTGGCTTTTTCGTTTTCAGGCTATTAATAACCAACGGGTAGCCCAGATTCTCGAATCTGGGTGAGCGCAGCGAACAAGAGGTTACGGCTCCTTGTGACAAGGCTCCCGCAACCGATTCCAGGCGAGCCCGGCGGCGTCAGTCTCGGGATTCCTCGTAAGCGAGCGTCCAGCGTCAGCTGGATGGTTGTTAGACGCTGCCTGCCCCCTGTGTTCGGCCTTCCCAATTCGGTGACATCCGGTCAAATTTTCCCTGAACATCACCGTTAATCTAAGCCAAGTCGCCAAACCATCCAGCTGCTCGCCTATGAAGATGAAAAAGCGAAATCGAAGGAGCTCCAACCTCTTGTTCGCTGCGCTCACCCAGATTCGAGAATCT